>CAZLSU010000072.1:0-16633 GCA_964562225.1 uncultured Sphingobium sp. | reverse complement strand
ACGACGCCGCTGCTGATCTTCTACGGCATACCCCCGACCGTCGCCGCCGCGTCCGCCGCGTCGCAGGTGACTGGTGCCAGCGTCTCCGGCGTCGCCAGCCACATCACGCGCGGCACGGTCGATTTCCGTATGGGCGGCGTCCTGATCGCGGGCGGCGTGATCGGCGCGGGGATCGGCGTCCTGCTGTTCCGCCTGCTCCAGACGCTCGGCCAGATCGATACCGTGATCGCCATCCTCTATGTGCTGATGCTGGGTTCTATCGGCACGTTGATGGCCAAAGAGTCCGTCACCGCCCTCGTCGCGCTCAAGACCGGCCAGCGTGTCCCCGCCCGCAAGCGCCGCCACCATCCGCTGGTCGCGGCGCTGCCGATGCGCTGGCGCTTCTATCGCTCGGGCCTCTATATCTCCCCCCTCGCGCCGCTGCTGCTGGGCATCGCGACCGGCATATTGACAATGTTGCTGGGCGTGGGCGGCGGCTTCATCATGGTGCCCGCGATGCTCTATCTGCTGGGCATGAACACCCAGTCGGTCGTCGGCACGTCGCTGTTCCAGATATTGTTCGTCACCATGGCGACGACGATGATGCACGCGATGACGACCAAGGCGGTCGACCTGGTACTC
This sequence comes from uncultured Sphingobium sp., assembly GCA_964562225.1. Classification (GTDB taxonomy): domain Bacteria; phylum Pseudomonadota; class Alphaproteobacteria; order Sphingomonadales; family Sphingomonadaceae; genus Sphingobium. The sequence goes on along the minus strand of CAZLSU010000072.1, from coordinate 16,012 downwards.
GCCCTGCTGCTGCTGATCGGCAGCGTCATCGGCGCGCAGGTCGGCACCCGCATTTCGATGACGGTGCGGCCCGAATATCTGCGCATCCTGCTCGCCTTCATCGTGCTGGTGGTGGCGATGCGGATGGCGCTGGGGCTGGGCTGGCGGCCCGATGAAATCTATACGGTGCAACTGCGATGAAGCGCCTGTTCGCTATTCTGGGCCTGGGCCTGGCGCTGCCCGTCCTGACCGGCGCGAACGAACCGATCCTCGTCCCCGACGTGTCGCAGCGCGAGATCGAAATCCGCTACAGCTTCACCGGCGAGGAATTGCTGCTGTTCGGGGCGATCGTCTATCCCGACAGTCGCCGCCCGGATCGCCCCGCCGACATCGTCGTGGTCCTCAAAGGCCCCGAACAGTCGATCACCATGCGTGAGAAACAGAAGGTCGCGGGCATATGGGTCAATGCCGACAGCGCCCGCTTCCGCTCCGCGCCCAGCTTCTACGCCATGGCCTCCTCGCGCCCGATCACCAACATCGTCGATGAACGCACCGCCGCCATCTACGAACTGGGGGTGGACAAGCTCCAGCTTTCGCCCTCATCCCTGAACGAAAGCGCCGAACTGGACCGCTTTCAGGCCGGGCTGGTCGATCTGCGCCGCCGTTTCGGCCTGTTCGTGGAGCGGCCCGGCGCGGTGGAGATCACCGACGGCGTCCTTTATCGCGCCCGCCTGCCGCTGTCCGCCCGTGTAATCGTGGGCGATTATACCGCCGAAACATTTCTGGTGCAGGACGGCAGGGTCGTCGCCGCCGCCGTGCGCGACATCACGATCCGCAAGTCCGGGTTCGAGCGATTCATGGCGGTGGCGGCGGAGGACTGGCCCTTCGCCTATGGGCTAGTGGCGATCGCCCTGGCGACGGGCATGGGCTGGGCGGCGGGCGTCGTGGCGCGACGGATTTGAGACAAAGTTCGGTCAATCGCCCGAGATATCGCCCTCCTCATCCTTCAGCTTGGCCTTCACCCGACGCTTGCGCGTTGACTGGATAACGCCTTCAATCTCGAACAACACCGCCCTGCCCAGGTCGGTCTTGCCATTATCGTCAGCCGGATCGTCCGCAAACAGCGCCTTCGCCTTTGCGGCAAGGTCGATCAAATGCCCATAGCGCTCCTCCCCCAGCTTTTTGCGAACCTTGCCGAAACCTTCGGTTAGAGCGTGAAATTCGCTGTCGATATTCCTGTCCGGGAATCTCCCGGATCCATCATTGAAAGTGGGTGCCCAGAGGATCATCGAACCCAGCAAATCGTAAATTTCGCTCAGCGACGCTGGAATATAGGGGTTTGGATTATAATAGGAATGAGGATCATATTCGATCATTACTTGATCTCCGGTCGGCTGATGATATAACTACTGCCGGGACTAATCTGTTGCGGACGAATGATCACGACATGACTTGGCTTGAAATCCGCATTAAAAAAACCACAGACCTGCGGGGTGCGTAACGTCTTCTGTGTCAAGGTTACATCAAAAGCGACATTACCAACACGAGCATCTGGTCGCCGAAAAGTAATATCACTGCCGGAGCTATCATTTTCTCTGCGGTTCACGCGAACCGGCCCCGTTCCCGTTGAATCGACGCCATATTGTTTATAACGGTCGCGTAAATCCCTCCGAACCTGACGATCGATGAAATTGCCCAGCGCTTCTTGCTCGGAAAGGCGCACCGGCAACCGACCCTTTCGCAATAGCTCAACACCGTGTGCATACGCCAGATCGGTACTCTCTTGAACAAAGCGTAAAGTTTCCACCTGTAATGGTCGTACTTCACCTTTGATCTTCAAAAATGCCGCCGCACGACGAAAGCGTAAATCATTGATCTGGTTGACTTGGCCTTCGATCGTTTGCGGAAACCCCAAGCTGTCGAAGCGAAAATCGGGATCTACTGCCCTGATCTGGTTGATCAACAGATCGGTCAGATCGCGCGTCAGTTCGGCAGTCAGCTCGCGGGATGCACCGGCGATGCCGAATATATCATCGGCTAGCGCGACGATCGCGCCGCCGGGCTTGCCTCGCAAACCGGGAAACACTTGTTGCGGCGTCATCGGTTCATGGAATGCCCGGATATTACCGCCGCGTGACATTCTGGGTGGGCGGGGGAAGGATGCCGCATTTAACCGCGCGCCATTCTGATCGGGCCGATACACAGCATCTAAAAGCGCCGCAGCCCGCTGCTCATTGTACCGGACGGCACGACTGTGGCCAACGGCTTTACCAACCGGACCGGCACGATCCGGCACAGGCACACCGTCGCGCCGCCCATGCGACACAATGATCTGGCTTAGCGATTGCGGACCGCCGGGCGCGAATGTGAACTGCCCGTTCCGTGGATCATGATAGGGATTGAATTTAAGTTCGATGCCCCTCCGGCTCGGCCACCGTCCCGTTCGCAGCCAATGCGAAAATGCCGACTGTCGATCCTGTGATCCATCCATAGTGCCACCCCGTTGCCTAACGCGGTGAGAACATATCAGCAACATTCTCCAACAAGTCAAGAGCGCAGCGAAGATTGGGTGTATTAGCCCAGCCTACCCACGCACCACCTTCAGGTCGATGGTGCCTTCAGCCGCCATTGCTCCAGCCCCTGCAACCTGCCAGCCACCAGCCGGGGTGACGCCGGGCCGCTCGCCATTGGCTTGCCCGTCATGGCCGCCCGGCCACAAGATGCTGTTTACGGATGAACCCGACCGCGTCCTGACTGGCCTTGAGCGCGATCCGGCTTTCCCTGACCGCGCTGTCGCTCGCCATCATACAGGGCGGGCAATTGCGGGCCTTGGCCTCAGGGCAGCAGCAGCGACGAATCCCCATAGCTGTAGAAGCGATAGCCCCGCGCGATCGCATCGGCATAGACCGCCTGCATGCGATCCGCCCCCATCAGCGCGGATACCAGCATGAACAGTGTGGACTTGGGCAGGTGAAAGTTGGTCATCAGCCCGTCGATCGCGCGAAACCTGTAGCCCGGCGTGATGAAAATCCGCGTCTCGTCCTCGAACGGGCGGATCACGCCATCCTCTCCGGCCGCACTTTCCAGCAGGCGCAGGCTCGTCGTCCCCACCGCGATCAGCCTGCCCCCCTCCGCCCGCACCGCGTTCAACCGGTCCGCCGTCGCCGCGTCGATGCGCCCCCATTCCGCGTGCATGCGGTGGTCGTCGGTGTCGTCGGCCTTGACCGGCAGGAAGGTGCCCGCGCCGACATGCAGCGTCAGCGTCTCGCGCCTCACCCCCGCAACCTCCAGCGCCGCCATCAGTTCGGGCGTGAAGTGCAGCGCCGCCGTGGGTGCCGCGACCGCGCCATCCTCCCGCGCGAACATCGTTTGATAATCGCTGCGGTCCTGTTCGTCGGTCGGGCGCTTGCTGGCGATATAGGGGGGCAGCGGCATCCGCCCCGCCCGCTCCAGCAATATCTCCACCGGCTCGTCGCCCTCGAAGCGCAGCGTCACCCCGCCCTCATCATCGCGCGGCCCGGCGATCGCGCTCACGCCCGATCCGAAATCGATCCGCTCGCCTTCGCGCACCCGTTTGGCGTTGCGCAGGAACGCCTGCCATTCGCGCAAAGAGAGCCGCTTGTGCAGCGTCGCGCCGATCCGCGCCTCGCCGCGCCGCCCTTCAAGCTGGGCGGGAATGACGCGGGTATCGTTGAACACCAGGCAATCGCCTGCGCGCAGCAGGTCGGGCAGGTCGCGCACCACCCGATCCTTCAGCGGCGCGTCCCCCGCAACCAACAGCAACCGCGCCGAATCGCGCGGGCTTGCGGGCCGCAGCGCAATCCGGTCGGGCGGCAGGTCGAAATCGAACAGGTCAACGCGCATGGCTGTTTATGCCGACAGGCGCTCGCTTATTGGGCCGGGGCAGGCTCGGCGGTCGGCAGGCTGATGCCCACTATCCCCTCACCCTCGATCGAGGCGCGCACGATCGTCGTGGGCTTTTCGGGCGGCTCGCCGACCGCGATCGCATCGACATATTGCATGCCCTCGATCACCCGGCCGAACACGGTATATTTCTTGTCGAGCTGCATGCGGGGCAGCAGCACGATATAGAACTGGCTGTTCGCGCTGTCCTCCCCCTGCGCGCGCGCCATCGACACCGTGCCGCGCAGATGGGGCAACTGGTTGAACTCGGCCTTCAGGTCGGGCAGCGGCGAACCGCCGGTGCCGTCGCCCTTGGGGTCGCCACCCTGCGCCATGAAGCCGGGGATCACGCGATGGAATTTCAGGCCATTGTAAAAACCCTGCCGCGTCAAAAGCTTGATCCGCTCGACATGGCCGGGCGCGACGTCGTTCCGCAACTGGATGCGCACCCGCCCGCCGGTCGACAGGTCCAGATCCCACACATTAGCGGGATCGAGCGGGATCATCGCGGGCGGCAGCTTGGCCGCGGTCTCACCTTCCAGCGCCTTGGCCTGCAACTCGGCGCGCGCGGCGGCTTCCGCCTTTTTTGCGTCCTCATTCTTGGGAGCGCCCTGCGCCAAGGCCACCCCTGGCAGAACTGGCCCGGTCGCCGCCATCAGCGCGCCCGTAATCGCCAGAGCCTTCAGCGCGGAAGTGAAACCCATGAGTCCAATCACCTTTCAACAGGCCCTGCCGGCAATCCTGCCCGCCCGAGCGTTCGTCCTGATAGCGCGCTATTTACGATTGGCAACTGAACCGCGCCTGAGCGGCATCCCCGATCCGACGAAAACACACCGATCAGTCGCCCTTGCGCCCGACCTCTTCGACCCGCGCCGCCACTTCGTCGCGCACCGTGGGGCTGACGAACTTATGGATCGGCCCGCCGAACAGCGCGATTTCCTTGACCAGCCGCGACGCGATGGGTTGCAGGCCCACATCGGCCATCAGGAAAACGGTTTCCACCCGACTGTTGATCTGCTGGTTCATCCCCGCCATCTGATATTCATATTCAAAGTCGGCGACCGCGCGCAGCCCCCGGATGATGATGCCCGCCCCCTGGGCCTCGGCAAAGTCCATCAGCAGCGAATTGAACCCGGTCACGACGATATCCGCGTCGATCTCCGCGCATTCGCGCCGCACCATCGCCAGCCGTTCCTCGTCGCTGAACATCGGCGACTTGCTGATATTGGTCGTCACGCCGATCACCAGCCGGTCGACCAGCTTCGCGCCGCGCCGGATGATGTCCATATGGCCCAGCGTGACCGGATCGAACGTGCCCGGATAGACGCCAATGCGCTGCTTGCTCATCCTATCGGTCCCTCTCCACGATATAGTCCGCGATGGCGCGCAGCAGGTCGGCCTCCTGACCATATCCGTGCAGATGCGCCTTGGCCTGCTCGACCAGCAGATGCCCCTGCTCACGCGCGCGATCGACACCCAGCAGCGACACGAAAGTCTGCTTGCCCGCCGCCGCGTCCTTGCCCAGCGCCTTGCCCGCCAGCGCCTCGTCACCCTCCACGTCCAGCAGGTCGTCGGCGATTTGAAAGGCCAGGCCGATGTCGCGCGCATAGCCGTGCAGCCCGGTCCGCGCCTCGGGCGGCACCCGCCCCAAAATCGCCCCCGCCTCTACGCAAAAACCGATCAGTGCGCCGGTCTTCAACTGTTGCAGGCGGGTGATGGTCGGCAGGTCGAAGCTGGCCTTCTCCGCCTCCAGATCCATCATCTGGCCGCCCGCCATGCCCGCAGGCCCGCTCGACACCGCCAGCGCGCGCACCAGTTCGCAGCGCACGAACGGGTCGCCATGGGTCGCCTCGTCCACCAATATCTCGAACGCCAGATCGTGCAGGCAATCGCCCGCCAGAATCGCGGTCGCCTCGTCATACGCCTTATGCACGGTCGGCTTGCCCCGGCGCATATCGTCATCGTCCATCGCGGGCAGATCATCATGCACCAGCGAATAGACATGGATACATTCGACCGCGAGGCCAACCCGCAGCGCCGAATCCTGCGCGATGTTGAACAGGTCCGCGGTCGCCTGCACCAGCAACGGCCGCAACCGCTTGCCGCCGCCGACCGCGGCATGACGCATCGCTGCATATAACCGCCGTCGCGGATCGTCGGGCAACGGCAACAGATCCTCGAACGCCCGGTCGATCGCCGCCGCCAACACCGCCGCCCGATCGCGCACCAATGCCCCCGGCTTGCCCGCCTCCGTCACGCCCTCAATCCGCGCCAAAGGGCTGCGCGCCTGTCACCGCGCCACTGGCGTCCAGCGTCAGTTTGGCGATCCGCGCCTCCGCATCGGCCAGCCGCCCGGCGCATTGCTTACGCAGCGCCTCGCCCTGCGCATAGAGGCTGATCGACTCGTCGAGCGGCACGTCGCCGCTTTCCAGCCGCCGCACGATGCCCTCCAGCGCACGCAGCGCATCCTCGAAAGACAGGGTCGAAAGCTCGTCCGGAGCGGGATTGGGATGGTCCGTCATAGTGCCCTGCATTGGCCCCGCCGGGTCATCGGGTCAAGCCGTGACGGGCCAGGCTGCGGGTTTGCCGCGCAGAATCGTCATGACCCGATGCAGGACACGCAGTTTTCAATTCATTACAGTTAATCATTGACGCACTATGTTGCAAACGCACATAACAGGATCGCTATGAAATATTATATCCCTTTGATCGCCGCCGCCTCGCTGAGCTTGCTCTCCGCCTGCGGTTCCAATGAACCCGAAGTCGTCGGCGGTCCCGCCGATCCGTTGGCCGGCGAACTCGCCAATGCGGCGCCGGTGGAATTGCCGCCGTCGGTGAAAGCCAACAAGCAGTTCCGCTGCAAGGATAACAGCCTGTTCTTCGTCGACTATATGAGCGACGACAAGACCGCCCTGCTGCGCACCGAAAAGACCGGCGACGCGACCAGGTTGACCGCCGCCGAAGCCGGCCAGCCTTTCACCGCCGAGGGTGGTTATGAGGTCAAGGGTTCGGGCGCCGCAGTGACCATCACCGCGCCGGGCAAGGGCAGCCAAGCCTGCCACGTCTGATCTTTCCGATCTTTCCAAACATCCGGCCGGGCATCGCAAGACGCCCGGCCTTTTTCTTGCGCCCCGCGCCCGATGCCGCTATGCCACCCCCATCATGCAGCGCACGCTTCTCTCCCTGCTACGACTTACACGCCCTTAGGCGTGGTTTTTCCGTTGCCCTTCGCTTATGGGCAGCGTCGATACGCCTAAGGGCCTCATCGCTGACAGTCGTAACCCGGATCGCTGCGCCCCACGCGCGCGTCCGCCGTGATAAAGTAGCTTTCCCATGATGCTGACCGACCCTTCGCAAAAATATCGTCCTTTCCCGCAGGTCGATCTGCCCGACCGCCAATGGCCCTCGAAGGCGATCACCGCCCCGCCGCGCTGGCTGTCGACCGACCTGCGCGACGGCAACCAGGCGCTGATCGACCCGATGAACGCGGAAAAAAAGACCCGCTTCTTCGACCTGCTGCTGAAAGTCGGGATCAAGGAGATCGAGGTCGGCTTCCCCTCCGCCGGCGCGACGGAGTTCGATTTCATCAGCGGCCTGGTCAAGGACGGCCGCATCCCCAACGATGTGCTGGTGCAGGTGCTGACCCAGGCGCGCGAAGACCTGATCGCCACGACATTCGAGAGCCTGCGCGGCGCGAAACAGGCGATCGTCCACGTCTACAACGCGGTCTCGCCCGCCTGGCGGCGCATCGTCTTCGGCATGGAGCGCCCGCAGATCAAGGAGATCGCGGTCACCGCCGCCAAGCTGCTGCGCGACAACGCCGCCGCCCAGCCGAACACCGACTGGCATTTCGAGTATAGCCCGGAAACCTTCTCCACCGCCGAACTGGATTTCAGCCTGGAATGTTGCGAGGCGGTGATGGATATCCTGATGCCCACGCCGGAAAAACCGCTGATCCTCAACCTGCCCGCCACGGTCGAGGCGGCCAGCCCCAACATCTATGCCGACCAGATCGAATGGATGTGCCGCCACATCTCAAAGCGCGACAGCGTCGTCATTTCGCTGCACCCGCATAATGATCGCGGCACCGGGGTGGCTGCCGCTGAACTCGGCCTGATGGCGGGCGCGGACCGGGTCGAAGGCTGCCTGTTCGGCAATGGCGAGCGCACCGGCAATTGCGACATCGTCACCGTCGCGCTCAACATGTATACCCAGGGGATCAACCCCGCGCTGGACTTCAGCGACATAGACGACGTCATCCAGACGGTCGAATATTGCAACCAGCTCCCCGTCCACCCGCGCCACCCCTATGCGGGCGAACTGGTCTTCACCGCCTTTTCCGGCAGCCATCAGGACGCGATCAAGAAGGGCTTCGTCGCCCAGGAAGAACGCAACGACCTGATGTGGAACGTCCCCTATCTGCCAATCGACCCCAAGGATCTGGGCCGCGACTATGAAGCGGTGATCCGCGTCAACAGCCAGTCGGGCAAGGGCGGCGTCGCCTGGGTGCTGCAACAGGATAAGGGGCTGAAACTGCCCAAGCGCATGCAGGCGGATTTCAGCCGCGTGGTGCAGGCGATGGCCGACGAAAGCAGCCGCGAGTTGAACGCCGCCGACATCTGGGCCGCGTTCGAGGGCCATTATTGCCTCGTCTCCGACCAGCCCTACAAGCTGCTCGACTATCATGAAAGCGGCGCGGCGGGCGACCGGATCTTCACCGGCAAGATCGGCTATGAAGGCGGCACTCGCAGCATTTCCGGGCGTGGCAACGGCCTCCTCTCCAGCGTGCTGGCCGCGCTGCGCGACGAATTCGGCGTCGAACTGGAAATCGCCGATTACAGCGAACATGCCGTCGGCGCTGGCAGCAACGTCAACGCCGCCGCCTATGTCGAATGCAGGACGCCGGACGGTCGCACCATCTTCGGCGTCGGCACCGACAGCGATGTCGCGACGGCGTCGGTCAAGGCGGTGCTATCAGCGGCGAACGGGCTGGCGCGGGTGAAGGGGTAACTGCCTTAAAAGCCCTCTCCAAAGCCGCCGCAGGACACTGGCCAGAACCAAAAGCCCGATCTCGTCGCGCCAGCGAAGGCTGGGGACCGCACCCCCGTGGCGGCGATAAGCCGATTTGCGGCGCTATTGTCAAGCCGCTGTCCTACATTGATCGACCCGGCTATAGCCGCGCGGACATTCCCGCCGCCCCATCATGCCGCGACATAAAATTGCGCGATCGGCGGGAAATATGGGAAGTTAAGAAACATGAGCGGTCATCAAGTCCACATCATCGGCGGCGGCCTCGCCGGATCGGAAGCCGCCTGGCAACTCGCGCAGGCTGGCGTGAAGGTCCGCCTGTCGGAGATGCGCGGGTCCGGTGACATGACCCCCGCGCACCAGACCGAGGGGCTGGCCGAACTGGTCTGTTCCAACAGTTTCCGTTCCGACGACGCGGAAAAGAGCGCGGTCGGCCTGCTCCATCAGGAAATGCGCGCCCTCGGCTCGCTCATCATGGCGCAGGGGGATCTCGCCAAGGTGCCCGCCGGATCGGCGCTGGCGATGGACCGCGACCTGTTTTCGCAGGGCGTCACCCGCACGCTGGCCGACCATCCCAATGTGGAGATCGTGCGGGAACGGATCGACATGCTGCCTAGCGATGGTATGACCATCGTCGCCACCGGCCCGCTGACCGCCCCGGCGCTCGCCGCCAGCATCGGCGACGCGGCCGGCATGGAGCATCTCGCCTTCTTCGACGCGATCGCGCCGGTCGTCCATTTCGACAGCATCGACATGGAGCAATGCTGGATGGCCAATCGCTGGGACAAGATCGGTCCCGGCGGCGGCGAGGGCAAGGATTATATCAACTGCCCGATGGACCGCGACCAATATCAGGCGTTCGTCCAGGGGCTGATCGACGGCGAAAAGACCGAGTTCAAGCAATGGGAGACCAACACCCCTTATTTCGAGGGCTGCATGCCGATCGAAGTAATGGCGTCGCGCGGGCCGGAAACGCTGCGCCACGGCCCGATGAAGCCGATGGGGCTGGACAATCCGCGCACCGGCCGCTGGCCCTATGCCGTTGTCCAGTTGCGGCAGGACAATGCCAGCGGCACGCTGTGGAACATGGTCGGCTTCCAGACCAAGATGAAGCATGGCGCGCAGGTGGACCTGTTCCGCACCATTCCGGGCCTGGAGAAAGCCGAATTCGCGCGGCTCGGCGGTCTCCACCGCAACACCTTCATCCAAAGCCCCAAGCTACTCGACGGTACGCTCCGCCTCAAAAGCGCCCCGCATATCCGTTTCGCCGGGCAGATGACGGGGTGCGAGGGCTATGTCGAAAGCAGCGCGGTGGGCTTGCTGGCGGGCCGTTTCGCGCTGGCGGAACTGCGCGGCGAAGTCATGATGCCACCGCCGGCCGACACGTCGCTCGGTGCATTGCTGGGGCATATCACCGGCAATGTCGTGAGCGCCGACTATCAACCGATGAACGTCAATTTCGGGCTTTTTCCGCCGTTGGGTGACGTCAAGAAGAAGCAGCGCAAGGAAGCCTATACGTCACGGGCGCGGGCTTCGATGGCGGAATGGATGGCGGGGCTGGAAATGGTCTAGACGCTCCGCCCCACCTCCGTTCGCTTCGAGCCTGTCGAGAAGCCCCGCGCCACGTCTCGACAGGCTCGAAGCGAACGGAGGTGGGGTCAGCAGCGGCACTTCGCCTTCGCCGCCCGCTTGGGCGCGGTCACCGCAAACTCCGCCGGGGTCAGCTTGCAGTCCTTATTACCATCCGCCGCCCCGAACCGATCCGCCGTCGCCACCGCCCATTCCTCGAACGACAACAGATTGTCGCGGTCCTTGTCCAGCGCCTTGAAGGCAGCGGTGCGGCTGCCCATCATCTCGACCCGCGTGATCGCCCCGTCGCGGTCGCGGTCGTAGCGGGCGAAGCGTCGCTCCTCGCGGTTTTGCGGCGATGCACTCCCCGGCATCGGCGGTGCTTCGCCCACTGCATCGGGATCACCCTCCGGCAGCGGCTGGACGGCGGGCGGCGGGGGTGGCGCATAAGCGGCGGCGGGCGTCGCCTCGTTCGCGGCATGGCCCTGCCACCAGAACAGCCCGCCGGCCACCGCCAGCAGCGCCGCCATCGATCCCGCCAGAAAGCGCCCCATAAATGCTCCCATCAGCGCCCGACCAGCGCCACCCGCCAATGTCGCATGTACAGCGCGGGCGTCAACCCGCTCGGCGCGCTCCGTCCCCGCATGACGTCATGCCGCGCCAGCCCATGGGCGATCCGCATCGCCCGCCACCCGCGCGGCCAGGGCGCGGCTTCGATCAGGCTTTCCCGCGCCAGCGCGACGGCGCGCGCCGCCAGTGCCGGATCGCCGACATGCCCCGACAAGTCCCACAGCGCCCATACCCGCCCGGCATCCACCAGCCAGTCGGGGACATCGGCGACCCCCGCCAACGCCTGAAACAGACCCCCGCCCCGCCCGCGCGCGAACAGATCCAGGTCGATCTCCCCCAGCATCCCTTCCCACCCGTCGATCATAGCCGACAGGCCGGGCAGCGACGTCAGGCGTGCCGCGCGCATCGCATCGACCAGCGGCTCGCCCCGCCCCTTGACGCCAGCAGGGTCGCTCAACGCCTCCTGCCACCAGGCCAGCCGGATCTGCCCGATCATCGGCTCGCTGGTCGACCGTACCAACTGCGCCAGCCGCGCATCGTATGCCCAGACCAGGCGATGCCGGGCGGCGTCCATGCCGCCATAGGCCGCCAGCAGAGTGGCCAGCGGCGAAACCGTAACGGTGTCGGGGTTTGATCCTCCCGCGCGCACGACGTTCCTTTCAACCAATCCGGTCCATTTATCCAAATATCAACCATTTGGCGCGATGAGGCGAAAAGCGGCCATGCGTTGATACGCATCGCTGCACCGGAAAGACATGGGGAAGTAGCGGGATATGGGCAGGCAGATCGGAAAATCGATCGGATTTTGCAACAGGCTGCGTCACGACGCGGCCGGCAACACCCTGGCAATGGTCGCGGCAGCCATGATCCCGCTGGCTGGCCTGGTGGGCGGCGGCATCGACATCAGCCGCCTCTATCTTACGCAGACCCGGCTCCAGCAGGCGTGCGACGCGGGCGCATTGGCCGGTCGCCGATCGATGTCGGGCCTCACCTGGGCTACGGCCAATGAAGAAACCGCCAATAATTTCTTCCATACCAATTTCCCCAATGGAAAATATGGCGCGGGCGATCCCAACATAACCTACACGGCCACAAATGCGGGCGCGGTCAATGGCGCGGCCACCATTTCGGTGCCCATGACGTTGATGAAGCTGTTCGCCGTCCCCAACAAGACGATATCGGCCAACTGCACCGCCGACCTGCAATTGCCCAACACCGACGTGATGTTCGTGCTGGATACCACCCTGTCCATGAACGACATCAACCCTGGGGATACGCTCAGCCGCATCGCTGTGCTCCGCACGGCGGTTGCCGATTTCTACAACACGTTGGAAAATGTGAAGCCCATCGGGGCGACGATCCGTTATGGCTTTGTGCCCTACTCGTCGACCGTCAACGTCGGCATGCTGCTGCGGCGCAACTGGATTCAGGACAATCCCGTCTATGATTCCCGCGTGCCGGACGGCTGGTCGCCCAAGGAGGGCGGCACGCAGGGGGACACCATCAATCAGAATGATGCATTCTCGACCAATCCCCCCGGAACACCCTATCAGGGATCGTCCGAAAAATGCGTCGCGCCTGCCAGCACGTTAAGTGACAAATCGACATATACCGCATGGACCCCGTCGAACACGGCGGTCCCGCGTGAACGCGATCGCACCCGGACCCGCAACGGGACAAGCTACTCGGCGAAACTGACCAACGGCGTATGCTGGATCACGCCGACGACCTATGACAATCTGGTGGAAACCCGCAAGGAACGGGTGATTGTCAACCCAAAGGCGGGCCAGGAAAATGCCGACGGCTATTATTATCACTGGATATACAGACCAGTAGTTTACCCTTCGGCCGACCTCAAAGGTGTCGGGGACGGGAATGCTTTGGTGAGCGGCGGCAGCTTTACCGCATCTGTTACCAACGACTTTGGCAAGAATGACATACCAGGCAACACAAAGCCGGTCGCACCCCGTACCGTTCCATGGAATGTGGCCAACGGCGCGTGTATCGAAGAACGCGCCACCCGCCGATCGGACGAGAATGCGAGCGTTCCGCGCCACGACATGGACGTCGATCTGATCCCCGATCCCACCCGGCCCGAAACCCAGTGGAAGCCCTATTTGCCGCAAGTTGTATATGGTCGCGCCAGCAGCAGCAAGACAGCGACGACCGGATGGGTGTATAGCGGCAGCGCCGAAACATCGACGCGCCTCGTCAACATCAACGCGACGCTCAATTATCTGACGCCCAACGGTGACACGACCGAATATGGCGCATGCCCGACCGCCGCGCGGCAACTGGCGGCAATCGACTCGGCCACGCTGACGACCTATCTGGCGGCACTGAGACCGGCCGGTTACACCTATCATGATATCGGCTTGCTGTGGGGCCTGCGGCTCATGTCGCGCGAAGGTCTGTTTGCCGCCGAGCATGCGGCGGCAGAAGCGAACGGCCGGTTCGCGCGCCACCTCATCTTCATGACGGACGGGGAAACCGACACCCGCATTCAGGCCTATGACGCCTGGGGTCTGTCGGCCGTTGCGCGTCGTCGTACACCTACAGGAACTATACCGACGAATGCCGGTCAGAACGCCATCACCGAAGCAAGGCTGTCCGAACTCTGCACGATCGCCAAGAATAACAAGAATATCACCCTCTGGGTCATCGCCTTCGGCACCGATCTGACCACGCTGCTGTCCAACTGCGCATCGCCTGGCCGGGCTTATCAGGCCGACAATTCGGCCCAGTTGACAGAGACTTTCGCACAGATAGCCTCCCAGATCGCGCAGTTGCGGATCACGCGATGACGGGGGAAGGAACAGTCGGCCCGGTCGCGCCACTGGGGGCATCGCTGGGCCGCCTGGTTCGCGATACGCGCGGCGCGACGATCCTGGAATTCGCCTTCGTCGCGCCCATCCTGGTGCTGATCCTGATGTTTCTGTTCGATACAGGCTATTTCCTGTACGCGCGGGCAATATTGGGGGGCGAGGTTCAGGCGGCGGGCCGCGCATCGGCGCTGGAAACCGCGACCGACGCAAACCGCGCGACGCTCGACGCCAATGTCGAGACCGCCGTGAAGCGCCTGGTCGGCAACGGCCAGTTCACGTTCGCGCGCATGGCCTATAAAAGCTATGGCCGCGCCCAGTCCAGGGCCGAAGCCTTTATCGACGGCAATGGCGACGGCACCTGCAACAATAATGAGACGTTCGACGACGCAAATCGCAACGGCACACGCGACCTGGATTCCGGCGTCAGCGGGCAGGGCGGCGCAAAGGATGCGATCATCTACACGGTGACGCTGCGGTACAACCGCCTGTTCCCGATGGCCAAGCTACTGGGATGGAGCAACCAGGCCGTCATCGCCTCCAGCACCATCCTGCGCAACCAGCCCTTCGACAATCAGGCCGAAGCCCTGACCGGCCAATGCACCTGAGGAACCGCTCCATGTTCGCGAGATTCGCCCCCGCCCCCGCCGGTACCCGGACACCGACGATGCCCGCGCCTGTCCTGCGGCGGCGCGGTTTGCCTGGCCTGTTGCGCGACAGCAGCGGCATGGCGCTGACCGAATTTGCAATGGTCTTGCCATTCCTCATGATCCTGGCGACGTCGGGGCTTGAACTCACCAACTATGCCATCACCGTCAAGCGGGTGGGCGAATTGGCGGTGATGGTCGCGGACAATGCGTCGCGCATGGGCGCGCAGAGCGTGATCAACAACAAACCGATCAGCGAAGCCGAGATCAACGACGTGTTCATCGGCGCGGACCTGGCGGCGTCGGGCATGGCCCTGACCACGAACGGTCGGATCATCCTGTCCAGCCTCCAGCCCAAGAGCAGCGGCTCTTATCAAACGATCAAGTGGCAGCGCTGCTACGGGGCGCTGGCCTTCGCCTCCCCATCCGGCACGGAAGGCAAGGGCGAAAGCGACGATACGCTGTCGGGCATGGGTCCATCCTCCAACCCCGTGGCCGCCGCTGCCGGCACCCAGGTGATGGTGGTGGAAATCAAATATCGCTATAAACGACTGATGCCGCTGATCTGGCTGCCGCTGGACGACATCCAGGAAACCTCCGCATTCAACGTCCGCGATTCCCGCGATCCGGGCATGCCGACGAACAGCGAGAATGTCACCGCATCGACCTGCCCCGTCTGATCAGCGGTAACAGACCTTCTTAGCGGCGTCGACCACGCGCTTTGCGTCGATCAGCATCGCCTTTTCCAGGTTTGCAGCGTAGGGCATTGGCACGTCTTCGTTGGTGACGCGCAGCAGCGGGGCGTCGAGGTCGTCGAAGCCCTGTTCCATGACTACGGCGGCGATTTCCGAGGCGATCGAGCAGGTCGGCCAGCCTTCTTCGACCACCACGATGCGATTGGTCTTCTTGAGGCTCTCCAGCACCGTTGCGGTGTCGAGCGGGCGCAGCGTGCGCAGGTCGATGACTTCGGCGTCGATCCCCTCGCCCGCCAGCGTCTCGGCCGCTTCCAGCGCCAGGCCCACGCCGATCGAATAGCTCACGATCGTCACGTCCTTGCCCGGCCGCACGATCCGCGCCTTGCCGATCGGCAGGACATAATCGTCGAGTTTGGGCACGTCGAAGCTGCGGCCGTAGAGAAGTTCATTCTCCAGGAAGACCACAGGGTCCTGGGTGCGGATCGCGGCCTTGAGCAGACCCTTTGCGTCGGCTGCGTCGTATGGGGCGATGACGATCAGGCCGGGGACGCTGGCGTACCAGGGCGCGTAATTCTGGCTGTGCTGCGCGCCGACACGGCTGGCCGCGCCGTTGGGACCACGGAACACGATCGGGCAGCGCATCTGCCCGCCCGACATATAATTGGTCTTGGCCGCCGAGTTGATGATGTGGTCGATCGCCTGCATCGCGAAGTTGAAGGTCATGAACTCGACGATCGGACGCAACCCGCCCATCGCCGCGCCCGTGCCGATGCCGGCAAAGCCATATTCGGTGATCGGC
>CAZLSU010000071.1:0-16968 GCA_964562225.1 uncultured Sphingobium sp. | reverse complement strand
TCAATGAATCACGAATAACCTAAATCCGCCAGAGTTTTTGCGGGTGTCCAGCTATGATTGATCGATAAAACTGGATCATATCAGGCGCTGCTCTTCCTGGGCCACCTCGCCCCCCTCACGCGTCAACACCTCCTCTGGACTGAGCACCTCCGTCCCGCAGGCGGCAAGATCGGATCAGTGCGCCGCCTGATTGTGCATGTGCACTTCGATCGCCTCATCGATAGTGTCATAGAAGGTTAGCCCTCCCGCGTTCAGAACAGCGCCGCGTTCACAATATGAACGCAGTGTGTTGGGATCGTGACTGATCATCAAGAGCATTCCGGTTGATCGGCGGTAATGAAGGGCTTCTTCGCATCGTTGACGGAAACGGTCATCGCCTGCGGCTGTCACCTCATCGACCAGATAGCAATCAAACTCGATCGCTAGGGATACTCCGAAAGCCAACCTCGCCAACATGCCGGCAGAGTAGCTATAAATAGGTTGATAGAAATAAGGGCCCAACTGGGCGAAATCCTCGACATAATCTAGTAGATGCTTGATATCTTTATTATAAATCCTAGCAATAAACCGCGCGTTGTCCGCACCGGTCAAACTGGATTGGAAGCAACTCGAATATCCTATGGGCCAGGAGCAGGATACGGTTCGCGTTATCTTTCCCGAAGTCGGCGATTCCACACCCGATATCAAACGCATAAGCGTCGATTTACCAGCCCCGTTTGCACCACATATACCTAGGCTAGAACCGGTCGGAATTTCGAAGTTGAGCTCACTGAGCACATCCTTACGGAACTTCCGAATGTGATAGCTTTTTGAGACATTTTCAAAAGATATCATATAGACAACCAGAATTCTTACTTTGCTAATAACAATGGCTGATAAGACCAAAATATCTATGGCTCATTAATTATTCATCGGGAGCTGTATACATCCATTCTAATGTGGCGTGTAACGGCACCGGTTGCCAATTCGGCAGGCTTTGGCGAAGTGTCTCTGCACTTCCACCAAGAATCTCTACATCATTTTTCCGTACGAATGCAGGATTGACCTGCACATCGATATTATGGCCGCTCAACGCCGTTAATTGTTCCATTATATCGTTGATCGAAGATACCGTTCCGGTCGCGATATTGACGATCGACGGGACAACAGGCGCTTGCACAAGGCCGACATAAGCGTCCGCAACCGAACGAACATCTCCAAAATCACGACGAACCCAGGTATTACCAAGTTCGATCACATCGGCCCGACGGCGAAAATGATCGACGATCTTGGGGATCAAATATTGAGTATCCTGCCCTATCCCTGTGTAGTTGAAGGGCCGCGTCGTGACGATTTCCAACCTGTCCCGCCAAAGCCCGGCGCCAAGTTCCATAGCCCATTTGCTCAAAGCATAATGATTGGTCGGATTACTAGGAGCATCTTCTGCGATCAGGCCTTCGGCGTGCGGACCATAAACTTGCGCGCTTGACGCGACGATGCACCGCGTACCGAATTTTTTTCGCGCAACGGCATCAAGTAGATTGAATGTTCCAAGCTGGTTAATCGTATAAAAAGACTGCCAGTCAGCAGCGTTGACGAAGGCATGGCCGGCGAGATGGATGAGGCTGTCAAACTCTGTCGCATTGACAGCCTCGTCGACCGCGTCCTGATCCCGCAGATCCACTCGCAGCGCGACCGGCGTAAGCCCTGCATTTTTCAAAGCAGAGGTCACGAAACGACCGGTAAACCCAGTCGCTCCGGTCAGCGCCACTCGCATTAGAACGACCAGCCTGCGGCGTTACGGCGCATGTCGGCTTCCACCATCAAGCGTGCGAGTTCTTCGAGCTTGACCGAGGGCTTCCAGCCCAAATCGCGCTCCGCCTTGCCGGCGTCACCGATCAGCAGATCGACTTCAGCAGGCCGATAAAAGGCAGGGTTGATGCGAACGCGGGTTTTTCCGTTCTGCGGATCCACACCAATCTCATTTTCTTCCTTGCCTGACCATTCGAGCGAAATGCCCGCGTAAGCAAAGGCCAATTCGACGAACAAGCGGACCGTTTCGGTACGATTGGTTGCAAGGACATAAGTGTCTGGCACATCATGTTGCAGCATGAGCCGCATGCCCTCGACATAATCCTTGGCATAGCCCCAGTCGCGCTTGGCATCGAGATTACCAAGCTCAAGGATGTCGGCCTTGCCTTGAGCAATCTTTGCAACGGTATCGGTAATTTTACGGGTGACGAACTCACGACCGCGCAGGGGAGACTCGTGATTGAACAGGATGCCGCTAGTGCCGAAAATACCAAAACTTTCTCGATAGTTTACCGTCAGCCAGTGGGCATATAGCTTTGCAACACCATAAGGACTGCGGGGGTAGAAAGGCGTGTCCTCGCTCTGCGGGATGGCTTGGACTTTGCCAAACATCTCGGACGTGGACGCTTGGTAGAAACGAATATCCTTGTTTACGGTACGGATCGCCTCCAGAAGATAAGCGGCGCCCAATCCTGTAATCTGGCCAGTGGTGATGGGTTGATCGAACGACACCCCAACAAAACTTTGCGCAGCAAGGTTATAGATCTCGGTCGCTTCGGACGTCTCGATGAGGCGGATCGCTGACCCCATATCCGTAAGATCATATTCAACCAATTTAAGTTGAGGGTGATTGGAGATCCCAAGCTCGTCGATCCGCCAAAAATTGACCGAACTGGTCCGGCGATAGGTACCATAAACCGTATATCCGCGATCGAGCAGATTTTCCGCCAAATATGCGCCATCTTGGCCGCTGATTCCGGTAACGATGGCACTTTTTGACATATTTTGTTCCCTCAATGACATTGGCACACCCAATAGTGGTATTGTGCCACGATGACCAGAGGGCAAAGCCTTCCGTTCTCATCGCTTGATAATCCATTGATGTAACAGGGTTTTACCCTCGCTTTTTCTTGAGGAGAACATTGAATTGAACGGCCATGCTGATGGTGTCCCCGGAGGTGGTGTAGCTGGGGGTTGAGGTGGTCACTGTGATTTCCGGATAGGTTTGGGTTCCAACACTCGAACCTGATGGAAGGAAGCACGATGACCGATCCCATGATCCACCTGCGTTCGCTGGTGGAACAGACCCCCGGCGTCAACAGCGACGGCCGTCGCGAGGTGCTGGGCATGGATATCGGCCCGAGCGAAGCCGAGCCGTTCTGGACCGCCTTCCTGCGCAAGCTCGCCCGGCGCGGCCTGCGCGGCGTCAAGCTGGTCATCTCCGATGCCCATGAAGGGATTAAGGCGGCGGTCTCCAAGCTGCTGTGCGCCAGCTGGCAACGCTGCCGGGTGCACTTCATGCGCAATGCCCTGGCCAAAGCTCAGGACAGGCATGCCGGCAAGAACGGTCGGCGCGTCCTCTCCGCTTTATCGCCATCGCCTTTGCGCAGGAGACGCCCGAAGCCGCCAGCCAGCAATGGCGCGCCGTCGCCGATCAGATCCGGCCCAAGCTGCCCAAGCTGGCGACCCTGATGGACGATGCCGAGCCAGATGTGCTGGCCTACACGACCTTCCCCAACGAGATCGCCTTCACCCGGCTCGTGGGCGCCATCCTCATGGAGCAGAGCGACGAATGGGCTGTCCGGCGTGCCCGCTGCATGACCCTTGAAACCATGGCACCGGTCAGCGATAATCCGATCATCGTGCTCTTGGCTGTGCCCGGAACATGACCGGCTCAGGCTGACGCCGGAAAACGCGAGGGACCGTCCCAGCTACACCACGTCCGGGGCACCATCATAACTGCAAACCCGCAAGCCAAAGCTGTCAGATCCGACTGAAGCGGTGATTTCAATGTGAGGCTTGGGGATAACTAAGATGTTCAATATTCTGGACTGGACAACCAAAATATATCCTTTCAATGTACCCGGACGTCAGTGGACACTTATGGAAACTGGATGATTGTGGTATAGAATGTGGGAAGCAACCATTTGGCGTAGTGAATTGATTTTAATATCAAATTCCTAGTTGAAGACTTTAAAAGTCCCCCGTCTCCGCCTATCGCCCCTCCACAGGGGTCCGTAGAAGTCCACCGATATCGCTGTTGCCCTCTGATAACTGACGTTTAGCAGATCAGCTTGGCCACGACCGTCCGCACGCCTCGATCTCGTGTTGGTCCAGCCCGATCCGGCAACAGGATTCGGTGCGCTCGATTCCCCGCCGCGGATTCTCCTGCTCTATGGTTGGTGCCGGATTCTTGGAATCCACAAAGCCTGGACGACCGCCCAGAATTCAGTTTGCGATGTCGTCCGAGCCGCGAATATCATCGCCAATCGGCCAGCGTGCCAAGACTTCGTCACTCTTCGCATTCTCGATGCGAACTTCGGAAAAGGACGCGGTGATCAGGCAAAGCGGTCGCTGTTCGTCCCCGGCGGGCTGGACGCATTGCATCGGCCGCGCACCAGCAGCCGATTGCAGCCGCCCGACGATGCGCAAGCGGAACCCGCGCGCTGGGTCAAAATCGTCAGGCGTCGCTCGCTGCACCACCTCATAGGGCCGAAGCCTGCCTCCCGCGTCTTCATCGATCGGGCGGGCAATCGCGACCGTCTGGCCCGGAAGCAGGACGGGATCACTCCCCGTATCGGTCTTCGGCTTGCGGAACGCCTCGCAACTCGTCGCACTCGACCAAGGGCGGGCTATCCAGAACCCGCGAAAAGCGGCCGGTTCGCCCTCAGTAGCCGCATAACCCCATTCATCGCCGCGCCAAAGCACGGGATCGACCGTGATCCGCAACGTCGCGGTCTTCTCATCGAATCGCCAGCGCATGGTGCCTGGGCTTTCGGTACTGCCGGGTGCCGCGCAGCCGAATGGCAAGACCAGATCGAACCGCCGCCCGCCCGCCGCCGCAAAGGCTTCGGGCGCGGACTCTTGCGACGCGAAGGCGTCGGCCGCCTGAGCCGCCAGCGCGAGCAGTTGCGCGCGGTCGAGCGCTGCCGGCATGTTCGGCGGTGGGGCCTGAACCGGCATAAGAGGGGGGACGACAACCGGTGGGGCAACATGAGGAGTCGGCGCTGAACTGCGGCCTACCAGGAAGCCCGCCCCCGCAAGCGCGATCGCCGCAACGAGACCACCGGCAATTGCGAGACGGCTTTTACGGGGGCTAGGCTCCTGCATGGCGCAAGGGTAGCAAACATCGTCCTTTCGTCACACCCCTGAGGTGGCTTTTTCTGCATTGCGCGTTGACTCCGCCCCTGGCTCCGCCGAGTCAGAGGCGATGACTGTCGATCAGATCCTGACCTTGTTTGTCCTCGCCGCCGTGGTCGGGGCGCTGATCTGGGACAAGGTCCGTGCCGATGTAGTCGCGCTGACCGGCGCGGCGATCCTGCTGATGTCCGGTGTCGTCCGTCCGGTCGAGGTGCAGGCGGCGTTCGCCAGCCCTGCGATCATGGCGCTCGCCTCGCTGTTCGTTATCGCCTATGCGCTCGAACTGACCGGGCTGCTCGACCGCGCGATCGCGCTTGGGGTTGACCTGTGCAAACGGATGGGAACCAAGGGCATCTGGCTGCTGCTGACGATGATAGGCGGCGTGTCCTGTTTCCTTAATTCGACGCCGATCGTCGTGTTGGGCGCCCCGGTGATCCGCGACGTCGCGACGACCATGGGCCAGTCCCCCAAGCGCTATCTCATGCCACTCTCCTACATCACCGTGTTGACCGGCTGCTGCACGCTGATCGGCACCTCGACCAATTTGCTGGTCGATGACATGGCGCGGATCGCCGGGCAGCCGCGATTTGGGCTGTTCGAGATCACGCCGGTGGGCGTACCTGTCGCGCTCGCGGGCGGGCTTTACCTGCTCCTGGTCAGCAGCAGGTTGCTCGGAAAACAGTTCGAGAGTGCGCCGATCGACCGCCCGGAGGTCGATCCGCATGAAATTCATGGCGCCCAGATCGGCGACGCCAGCCTGTTTGCGCAGCCGCGCCCGCTCCAGCCCGCCAAGGCCGCCATCGCCGTCGCGGTCTTCATTGCTGCTATCGGTCTGGCCGCCCTGGAGGTGGCGCCAATCGCCGCCACCGCCTTTGCGGGTGCCGTCCTGCTGATCCTGCTCAAGGTGATCAGCGCCGACCAGGCTTATTCGGGCCTGAAGCCCGAAATCCTGATCCTCATAGCCGGCATGGTCGTTATCGGCATCGGCATGGAGCAGAGCGGGCTGGCGTCACAGGCATCAAGCCTGCTGATCGCAACCGTCGATGGGCTCAGCCCGGTCGTGGCGTTGATTGTGCTCTACATGGTGACGATGGTCCTCACCGAGCTACTCTCCAACGCGACCGTAGCGGTGCTGGTCACGCCGATCGCGGTAGCCCTCGCCGAGAGCCTCGGCGTCAGTCCAAGGCCGTTCCTGGTTGCCGTCATGATGGCCGCGAGCGCGGCCTTCGCGACGCCTTTCGGCTACCAGACCAACGTCATCGTTTACCAGATGGCGGGCTACCGCTACATGGACTTCGTTCGGGTCGGCCTCCCGCTGAACCTCATCACCGCCGCCGTTGCGATCGTGGCGATCCAGTTCGCCTTTCCCTTCTGAACGGTCCTGCAGCCTTCTAATCGCGCCACCTATATGCCGGGACTCCTCCGCGAAAGTGACTCGCGACCACTCGCGTCGGCGCATTCTCCAAGCCTACTATCGGCAAATTGTTGCTTACATATCTTATGTAATCATGTAGAAAAGGTTCGCGCCCTACATACGGACAGAAAGACCGCAATGACCGACGCGACGGCCGCTCCCGCCGATTCCAGAGAGATGCTTCAGATCGGCGACGCCGCGCCCGATTTCCAGGCACGCACCACAATGGGCGTGATCAACCTTTCGGACTTTCGCGGGCGCTGGCTTGTCCTGTTTTCGCATCCTGCGGATTTCACGCCGGTATGCACCAGCGAGTTCGTCGCCCTGTCGCAGGCATCCGATCGTTTCGCGGCGCTGGATTGCGCGTTATTGGCCTTGTCCGTCGACAGCCTCTATTCCCATCTGGGCTGGATCAAGGCCATTCGCGACGCATTCGACGTGACCGTCAGCTTCCCGATCGTCGAGGATTCCTCGCTCATCATCGGGCGCGCTTACGGCATGATCTCCGACCGGTCGCCGGACGCGGCGACGATGCGCTCGACCTATTTCATAGATCCGGAAGGGATCATCCGGGCGATGATCTGCTATCCCGCCACCATCGGCCGGTCGGTCGAGGAAATGCTGCGGGTGCTCGCCGCACTGCAGCGGGTCGATGCCGACAATGTCGTGACGCCGCAAGGCTGGCATCCGGGCGACGATGTCCTTTTGCCGCCGCATCAGGATCAGGCTGCGCTCCTCAAGGGCATCGATGATCCTCGCTGGTTCCACCGGACCCAGCCCGACCGAAAGGCGGATTAATTGCATGCCAGACCGTCTGTCCGACACCCAGATCGAGGCTATCGCCGGGGCAATGCGCGCGCTTGGCCATGAAACGCGGCTTCGCCTGATTGATACGATCCATTCGGAAGGTGAGAAATCGGTCGGTGAACTGGAAGCCTTGACCGGCGTCGGCCAACCCGGCCTCTCGCAACAACTCGCCATCCTGCGCAAGGCAGAGCTTGTCACGACACGGCGCGCCGCCAAACAGGTCTATTACAATGTCGCGGCCGAGGCGCTGGAAACAGTCGCGCGCTTTTTGGGTGGGCTGGCCAATCTGTCACCGGGAGAAGCCGCCAGCGGCACCAAGCATCCGGCACCTCGCCCTGCGCGTGGGTCCGCGGCAATGTTCGCCAAGATTCTCTAGCTACCATCAACCCCACGACCAGGGCGCGGCCCCGCATATCGTCTCGCCGCGCCGGCCGTTCAGTTGGGATTATTGGCCGAACTGATCACATAGGAAAGTCATCAGCGCCTGCACATTGGTGTTGGAAATTCGATAGAAGATTGTCGTGTTATCTCGCCGGGTCTGAACCAGGCCGCCCTCGCGCATGCGCGCCAGATGCTGCGACACGCTCGATTGCGACAGGCCGCACAAGTCGACCAGCTCGCCAACCGAAGCCTCGCCCTCGCGCAGACGGCAAAGCAAAAGCAGGCGTTGTTCATTGGCGACGACCTTGAGGAACGCGGCGACTTCCCTCGCGCGCTCGCACAGCATGTCTGCCGCATCGTCCGTCATCTTCATTTGCTTGCCGCTCTCCCGTCATCACGCAGCACCACATAGATGGCCGGGATAACCAGAACGGTGAGCAAGGTCGAGGAAGCGAGGCCGAACAAGAGCGAAATGGCGAGACCCTGGAAGATCGGATCGGTCAGGATGACGGCTGCGCCGATCATCGCCGCCGCGGCCGTCAGCACGATCGGCTTGAACCGGATCGCGCCCGCCTCGATCAGCACATCGCGCAGCGGCTTGCCCGGCGTCGCGGTGTGCCCGATGAAATCGACCAGCAGTATCGAATTGCGCACGATGATGCCGGCGAGCGCGATGAAGCCGATCATCGACGTAGCGGTGAAGGGCGCCGAAAACAGCATGTGCCCGATGACGATGCCGACCAGCGTCAGCGGCACCGGCGTCAGGATCACCAGCGGCAGCCTAAAACTGCGGAACTGGGCGACGACAAGGATGTAGATGGCGAGCAGTGCGACCATGAACGCCGCGCCCATGTCGCGGAAGGTAACCCAGGTGATTTCCCACTCGCCGTCCCATAGCAGCGAGGTGACGGCTTCATCTTCGGGCTGGCCGTTGAGGCGTATGGTCGGCTTGGCGAGGCCTTTGGACGCCCAGTCATAGGCATCGACCGCCTTGTCGACAGCGAGCATGCCATAGATCGGCGCCTCATAGTCGCCGGCGAGTTCGGCCGTGACCATGTCGGCGAAGCGGCCGTCGCGCCGGAAAATCGCCAGGCTGCCCTGTTCGTTGCGCGCATCCACGATTGCGCCCAGCTCGATCAGCGCGCCGCCCGGCGTTGCCGCGACCGGCGTGCTGGCGAGCGTCTGCGACCATCCCCGTGCCGATTGCGGCAGGGCAATAGTGATCGGCAATGGCGTGCGGCCCTGTCCACGCGGCGCATAGCCAACCGTCTGGCTGCCCATCAGCGCGCCGATGCTGTCAGCCACTTGACGTTCCGAGAGCCCATAATAATCGATGCGGTCGCGCTGCGGGATCAGGCGCAATCTGGGTCGAGGCTGGCCGAAGCTGTTATCGACATCGACGATATAGGGGACCGAACGGAAGATCTTTTCCAGTTCGGTCGCGGTGCGCTGCCGGGTCTGCGCATCGGGACCATAGATCTCGGCCAGCAGCGTCGCGAGCACGGGCGGCCCGGGTGGCGTCTCGACGACCTTGATCGAGGCCCCATCGGGCAGTTTCAGCGCCTTGAGTTGCTGGCGCAGGACAAGCGCGATCTGGTGGCTTGACCGGTCGCGCTCGCCCTTGGGCAACAAGGCGACCATCACGTCGCCCATCTCCGGTTTGTTGCGCAGAAAATAGTGGCGAACGAGGCCGTTGAAGTTGAACGGCGCGGACGTGCCCACATAGGCTTCCATCGCGGTCGCCTCGGGCAGCCTGCGCGCCACGGTCGCCACATCCTCGAGCGTCCGGCCGGTCGCCTCCAGGCTGGTGCCTTCGGGCATGTCGACCACCACCTGGAGTTCCGACTTGTTGTCGAAGGGCAGCAGCTTCACGGTCACGGCCTTGAAATAGAACATCGAGCAGGCAAGCAGCGTGGCGATGCCGACCGCGATCAGGAAATTGCGCGCAGAGGCGCGGCTGTCGATCACACGGTGGGCGACGCGGGCATAGAGCCGGCCGAGCTTTCCACCGCTCTCGTCATGCGCGTGGCCGGCATGCGTCGTTCCGTCCGCCAGCGCCTTGCGCGCGAAGCGGACCATCAGCCAGGGCGCGATCACGACCGCGACGAAGAAGGAAAAGACCATGGCTGCGGAGGCGTTGACCGGGATCGGCGCCATGTAGGGACCCATCAGGCCCGAGACGAACAGCATCGGCAGCAGCGCGGCGACCACGGTGAGGGTTGCGACCACGGTCGGGTTGCCGACCTCGGCCACGGCCTCGATCGCGGCCTGCGTCCGGGTCCGATCATCCGGCATCGCCCAGTGGCGCGCGATATTCTCGATCATGACGATGGCGTCATCGACCAGGATACCGATCGAGAAGATCAGCGCGAACAGGCTGACCCGGTTGATCGTGTAGCCCATGAGGTTCGAGGCGAACATGGTGAGCAGGATCGTCGTGGGGATGACGACGGCGGTCACGCCGGCCTCGCGCCAGCCGATCGCAAAACCGATCAGGACGACGATGGAGATGGTCGCCAGCGCCAGATGGAACAGCAGCTCATTGGCCTTCTCGTTCGCCGTCGCGCCATAGTTGCGGGTGACAGCGACATCGACCCCATCGGGGATGAGCTTGCCCTTGAGACTTTCGATCCTGGACAGCACAGCTTCGGAGACGACAACGGCATTGGCGCCCGACCGCTTGGCGATCGCGATGCTGACGGCGGGCGCGCTCGACCATTGGTCGCCGCTCCGCGCCCAACGCCAGGCTCGGGACTGGTCCTCGCGTGGTCCCTGGCTGACGGCGGCGACGTCGCGCAGATAGACCGGTGCGCCGCGCGCCGAGCGGACGGTGAGCATGCCCACCTCCTGCGCGGAGGACAAAGTGCGGCCGGCGGTGACGGAAACTGCCTTGCCGCCCTCGCGAATGCTGCCGGCCGGAAAGCTGCGATTGGCCTGGCCGGCCGCTTCGATGACGCTGCCGAGCGGCACGCCATATTGGTTGAGCTTGGCCGGGTCCGGCGCGATCCGGATCTCATCTGGACGGCCGCCCGTCAGAAAGGTGAGGCCGACATTGTCGACCTTTGCGATCTCGGTGCGCAGCTTGGTGGCGAGATCATAGAGCGCCTGGTCGCTCCATTGCCCGGCGGCCCCCGGCTTGGGCGTGAGTGTGAGCACGATTGCGGGGACATCGTTGATCCCGCGCACCGTGACCTTGGGGTCGGGAATGCCCACCGGGATTCGATCCCGATTGGCGCGCAGCTTCTCGTCGATACGTGTCGCGGCTTCCTCTGGGTCCGATCCTACCAGGAAGCGCGCCGTCACCATCACGCCATCATCTTCGGCCTGGGTATAGACATGCTCAACGCCATCGACGCTCTTGACGATGGTCTCGAGCGGAATGCCGACCAGTTCGACGGCGTCGGCAGCGGCGAGGCCAGGCGCCATCACCTGGATGTCGACCATCGGCACGCTGATCTGCGGCTCCTCCTCGCGGGGAATCGAGAAGATGGCGAGCAGCCCGACCGCGATCGCCGCCATCAGAAATAGCGGCGTCAGCGGCGACATGATGGTGGCGCGGGTCAGGCGACCGGAGATGCCGAGGTTCATTTGCGCGCGCCCGCCAGGAAGAGCGTGTCCCCGGCCGCGACGCCGCTCAGAATCTCGATCCTGTCGGGGTCGGCGGTGGGCGCAACCTGCACGGGCACGGCGCTCACCCGGCGGTCGGCCGTCACGACATCGACCTGGTCGATGCCGTAGCGCGTCGAGACGAAGCGGCGCGGCACCACGAGGGCACCGCGCCTACCCACTTCGATCGAGACACCGACGCGCCGCCCCACAAGCTGCGTCGAAAGGCCGGGCACGGTCGCATCGACCCGTACCCGGCCCCCGGTGACAGCGGGATAAACCTGCGTCACTCGGCCCTGACGCGACCCGTCGGGCAGATCGCCTTCAGCCACCAGGATTTGCGCGTCGTTGCGCACCTGCCCGGCAAGCGATTCCGGCAGATCGAGCCGCAGCAGCGGCGGACCGGCGGTGATCGTCGCCACCGACATGCCCGGCGCGACGACCGATCCGGCCGGGATGTCGGCACGCAGCACCCGGCCGGTGGCCGGCGCAAGGATCGCGCCTTGCCCGGCGACGCTGGCGCTTGCGCCTTGCTGCGCGCGTGCGGCTGCGACCTGGGCGTCAGCGGCGCGCGACATGGCGACCGCCTGGTCAAGACGCGCCTTGGCATAGACCTTGTTATTATACAGATCCTGTATGCGGGCGAGGTCGCCGCGCGCACGCGCGGCCTCGGCCTGCGCGGCGGCGACCTGGGCACCATAAGCGCTGGTCTCGAAACCCAGGCGCGCATCGACGACCGTGCCGATGCGCTGGCCTTTCACGACCATATCGCCCTCGCGGACGGCAAGGCTCACAAGCGTGCCCGATATCCGGGCGAGCGCCTCGGCCGAATCGCGCGTTGTGATCTCGGCGCCGACCGCCTTCATGTCGGCGATGTCGCTTGCCGCAAGCTTCAGCGACTCACCGGCGGGGAGCGTCGCGGAGGCTTGCTCGGCTTCTTCCTTGCCGCCGCAGGAAGCCAAGGCGAGCGATGCGCTCGCAAGCCAGACCCAGTTTGTCATCCTGCGCATCCCCGACCCTTTCGCTCTTATTTGCCGCTGACGATCGGCAGACCGGCGTTTTTCCATGCGCCGATGCCGCCGCCCAGATGCGTGTCGATCGCCGTCTGCGCCTGCGCGCAACGGTCCAGCGCCATGCCGGAGCGTTTGCCACCCGCGCATTGAAGCACGACCGTTCGCCCGGCTGCATCCGGAACATTACGCGGTGAAAAGGTCGACAAAGGGATGTTCACTGCGCCAGCGATGTGGCCCGCTGCGAATTCGTCCGGCTCGCGCACATCGATGAGCAGCGCGGAACCGTCCGCGAGCATGCTCTTGAGTTCCAGGGGCTGCAACTCACGATGCGATTTTGACTTTCCGAAACCAAACATGAGATTCTCCGTCAATTTGCTTATTGCATATATCGTGTAATCATTATATTCCGTCAAGCCAGTTCTTGAGAGGTGCGAGAGGAAGTCATGGACAAGCCGAAGATCGTGGTGCTGGGCGCCGGGCTGGGCGGCACCATCGCCGCCTATGAAATCAACGCGGCAGTAAAGGCGCGCGCCGAAGTGATGATGGTTTCCGACTCGGAGACCTATTCTTTCGTGCCTTCCAACCCGTGGGTTGCGGTCCGCTGGCGCGAGCCCGAGGCCATCCAGGTGCATCTGCCGCCCATCTTCGCGAAGAAGAAGATCGGCTTCACGGCGGTCGGCGCAAAGCGTCTCCACGCTTCAGAGAAGCGTTTGGAGCTCAATGACGGCACGTCAGTCAATTACGACTATCTTGTAATTGCAACTGGACCTGATCTGGCTTTTGATGAAATCGAAGGGCTGGGACCGCATGGCGGCCATACCGTTTCGATCTGCCAGACGGCTCATGCCTCCGCTGCGGCAGAGGCGTTCGATCGCTTCGTCGAAAATCCGGGGCCGATCGTGGTCGGCGCCGTCCAGGGTGCCTCATGCTACGGTCCGGCCTATGAGTTCGCGCTGATCCTCGACACCGAGCTGCGCCGCCGCAAGATCCGTGACAAGGTGCCGATGACCTTCGTCACCGCCGAGCCTTATATCGGTCATCTCGGCCTCGATGGCGTCGGCGATACCAAGTCCCTGCTCGAAAGCGAAATGCGCGACCGGCACATCAAATGGATCACCAATGCGCGCGTCGCCAAGGTCGATGCCGGCATGATGCACGTCGAGGAGATTGCCGAGGGCGGCGCGGTCGCCAGGACGCACGATCTGCCCTTCGCCTTCTCGATGATGCTGCCCGCGTTCAGGGGCGTTCCCGCGGTTCGCGACATTGCCGGGCTTACCAATCCGCGCGGATTCATCCTGGTCGACAGGCACCAGCGCAACCCGGCCTTCCCCGAAGTCTTCGCGCTCGGCGTCTGCGTGGCCATCCCGCCCACCGGCCCGACGCCGGTGCCGGTCGGCGTGCCTAAGACCGGCTTCATGATCGAAAGCATGGTGACCGCGATTGCTGCGAACCTCGCCCTGATCCTGGACGGCAAGGAGCCGACCGCCGAAGCGACCTGGAACGCCGTGTGCCTCGCCGATTTCGGCGATGGCGGCGTCGCCTTCGTCGCGCAGCCGCAGATCCCGCCGCGCAACGTCAACTGGGCGGCGAGCGGCAAATGGGTCCATCTCGCCAAGATCGGCTTCGAGAAATATTTTCTGCGCAAGGTGCGCAAGGGCGAGAGCGAGCCCTTCTACGAGAAGCTCGCCCTCCACGTCATGGGCATCCGCAAGTTGCGGATGTGACCGCTACTCTCCACCAGCAAAGGAATGCGACAATGACTCTCGATCGCGCCGTCATGATCTTCGCCGGATGTGTCGTCCTTCTGGGCGTCGTCCTCTCTCTCACGATCCATCCCTGGTGGATCGCACTTACGGCTTTTGCGGGCCTCAACATGATTCAGGCTGGCTTCACCGGCGTCTGCCCCGCCGCGATCGTCTTCAAGGCGATGGGCGTCCGGTCGGGGACCGCGTTCAAATGAACCGATCCCGCTGTCTCGCTCGCCTGACACTGGGGCTTGCCGCTTCGCTGCTGGCGAGCATGACGGCCAACGCCACGACGCTTGAGGAAGCCATTGCGGCAGCGATGCGCCATGCGCCCGAGATCGTCGTCGCGGATGCGGAGACCGACGCGGCCAAGGCGCGCCTCGATCAGGCGCGGTCGGGACGGCTACCGACCGCAACGGTAAGCGGGACGATCGGCTATGGCCGCCTCGATCCCCAGAATTTCTTTGGGCTGGGTGCCGCCAATGTGACTCCGCGCGCGGCGCAGGTAACGGTCGAGCAGCCGCTCTTTACCGGTGGGCTGGTCGGCGCGGGGATTGATCGCGCACGCGCCGGGATTGCGGGCGCGCAGGCCGGGCAAAGCGGCGCGCGTGCCAGGCTCGCCATGGCCGTGACACAGGCTTATGGCGACGTGCTGACAGCGGCGCGCATGCTGACTCTCTACGAACGGCTGCTTACCGAGACCACAGAGATTAATCGCCAGGCACGGCTGCGCTATCGGGCCGGAGAGAGTCCGAGCACCGACGTTGCGCAGGCCGGCGCGCGCCTGGCCGAGGCCCGTGCCGGGCTGGCGCGGGCGCAGGGCATGCAGGTCTCGGCTCGCGCGCATTTCACCAACCTGACCGGCCTTGAGCCCACCGATTTGCAGCCCTTGCCCGCTAATCCGCCACTGCCCGCGACGCTTGACGAGGCCATGGCGGAGGCGATGCGGAGCAACCCTCTGCTCGTCCAGGCTCAGGCCGGCTTGCGCGCCGCGCAGGCAGGAGCGCGGGGCGCGCGCGCCGAGCGATTGCCGACCGTCGGCGCCTTTGCCGAAGCCGGAACGGTACGCGACCAGTTCTTCCCCGACTATCGCGCGGACAGCGCGACCGTCGGCATCCGGGCGCGCTGGGAATTCTTCAGCGGCGGCCGTGTGTCGGGCAAGGTTGCCGAAGCGAACAGCGAGGTCCGCGCCGCCGATGCGCGGATGCGGGCCGCCAGCATGCAGGTCGAGGAACAGGTCATATCCGCCTTCCAGGACGTGCGCACCGCCCAACTCGTCGAGCAGGCCGCGGGAGACCAGGCGGCAGCCGCCACGCAGGCACTCGAGAGTGTCCGCCACGAGGTGCGCGTGGGTATCAAGCCTCAACTCGACCTGCTCGACGCCGAGCGCGAGGCGATCGCTGCCGAGGCGGGATCGACCCGTGCGGGCACTGACCGCATCGTGGCGGCCTATCGGCTCGCGGCCTTGCTCGGCCACCCCTGAACCAAAAGGACAAGCATGATGCACAAGGACTGGCCAGCCATGGCTGCCGAACTCACCGGCGCGATCAAGGAAATACGCCTGGGCACTCCAGAGGTAATGAAGGCCTTCTCGGCAATGGCACGCGCCGCCACTGAAGCCGGTGCGCTCGACACCAGGACGAAGGAACTGATCGCGCTCGCCATCTCGGTTGCGATCCGCTGTGACGGCTGCGTGGCCTTCCATTCGCAGGCCGCCGTCAAGCAGGGCGCGACCCGCGACGAAATTCTGGAGACCATGGGCATGGCGCTTTACATGGGCGCGGGTCCGAGCCTGATATATGCGGCGCAGGCCCTGGAAGCATTCGACCAGTTCGCTGCTCAAGCTTGCGGCGAAACACCGGGGCAATGACTCTGGTTGCCTGGCCTTGGAGGAGAGGACGAGATGACGGACGCACATAATCCCGACGGCGAAGATTGGGCTGGAGAGATGGGCGATCGCTGGCTGGCTCAGGTCGACCGTTTTGAACAGATGCTTCGGCCGCTTGGGCTTGCCCTGCTCGACCATGCAAAGCTGCAAACGGGGCAAAATGTCCTCG
This sequence comes from uncultured Sphingobium sp., assembly GCA_964562225.1. Lineage (GTDB taxonomy): Bacteria > Pseudomonadota > Alphaproteobacteria > Sphingomonadales > Sphingomonadaceae > Sphingobium. The sequence goes on along the minus strand of CAZLSU010000071.1, from coordinate 794 downwards.
ACATTGGTTGCGGTGGCGGTTGGACCTCTCGTAAGGCGGCGCTCCAAGTCGGGACCGGCGGGCGCGTCTGCGGCGTCGATATTTCCGCAGCACTGGTGAAGGAGGCTGCGCGGCGCGCGACCGATGCCGGATTGCGCAATGTGCGTTTCGAGGCCGGCGATGCCGCCGAACTCAAGCCGCAAGGCGCACCGTTCGCCCGTCTCATATCGCGCCTTGGCATCATGTTCTTCGCGGAACCGACAGCGGCATTCCAGAACCTGCACGGCCTGATGGTCAAGGGCGGCACAGCCGACATGGCGGTCTGGGCAGCGCCGCAGGACAATGTCTGGGTAGGTAGCGTGCTCGCCATCGTTGCCAAGCATATCTCCATGCCTCCGCCAGACCCGCTCGCACCCGGACCCTTTTCCCTGGCAGACCCTAAGCGCTTCACGGCCCTGCTCGAGCAGGCGGGCTTTAGCGACATCACGCTCACGCCATGGACAGGATCGGTGATGGTCGGCGGAGAACAGAGCAGCGCCGAGACGGCGGTGGACTTTCTGCTCGGGACATTTCCCTTCGCGGACGACAAGGCGTCGATTCCTCCCGAAACGCTCCGTGCGATCCAGGATGAGCTGATCGCGCTCTACAAGCCCTTTGAAACCCCTGCTGGCATTGCTGCCCCAGGCAAGGCATGGCTGGTCACGGCAATCGCATAGGCAAGATCGCCGGTCCTGATCGGGTCGAGAGAAGGCCGGTAAATTTGGCGGAGAGGCAGGGATTCGAACCCTGGGTACCCTCTCGGGCACGCCGCATTT
>CAZLSU010000070.1:0-16975 GCA_964562225.1 uncultured Sphingobium sp. | reverse complement strand
GACGCCCAAGGACATCAAGAAATATGTCCGCTATATCGCCGACTGGCGGCTGGGGCAGCTTGGCCTCAAACCCATCTACATGATCGACGAGCACCCCCTCCCCTGGCTCGCCCCGCTATTGAACGGCGTAGAGCACGCCAACTTCTTTGAAACCCGCGCGACCGAATATTCCAAGGGCGCGACGCGGGGCCAGTGGAGCGAGGTGTGGGATTCGTTCGACCGCCGCAAGAAGCTCAAGGCCAACGACAGCGCGCCGGACGAGGGCGAGGCGGATATGTTCAGGCAGGCGGGGATCGCGGCGGAGTGATTCGTTAGATTGCGATCAAGACCCAGGGGCAGGATTTTTCCAAAGGTTGAATTGCCGCTGGACCGTGATCTCTGAGCGGCTATGATCTATTTATGTTCCCACCTATTGATCCACTCGACGCTCACATTGATCTCCTCGCGACAGCGAGGGGCAAGCAGTTCGGCACTATTCTCGCCGACCCGCCTTGGCAGTTTCAAAATCGCACCGGTAAGGTCGCGCCCGAGCATAAGCGGTTGAATCGTTATGGAACGATGACGTTGGACGACATTTGCGCGCTGCCGGTTGCAGACATTGCTGCCGACCCTTCGCACCTCTACCTTTGGGTTCCCAACGCCTTGCTGCCCGAAGGTCTTAAGGTGATGGATGCCTGGGGATATCGCTACATTTCCAACATCGTCTGGCACAAGATCCGCAAGGATGGCGGATCGGATGGGCGAGGCGTCGGCTTCTATTTCCGAAACGTCACGGAAATCCTGCTATTTGGCGTGCGGGGCAAGAATGCGCGCACGCTCGATCCGGGCCGCAGCCAGGTCAACATGATGCAGACGCGCAAACGCGAGCATAGCCGCAAGCCCGATGAACAATATGATATCATAGAATCCTGCTCATGGGGTCCGCGTCTAGAAATGTTCAGCCGTGGCGCACGCAAGGGCTGGACTGTCTGGGGCAATCAGGCGGACGATAGCTATAAGCCTGATTGGGATACCTACAGCTACAACAGCGCAATTGCAGCAGAGTAGCGTTCAAGACTCAGCATCTTCATCATCATCGACAATTGGCATTGCATCTTGTGAAGTGGCGGTTGGCGGTCCGTCATCGATATAAAGTTCCGGTGTGATGGCGAAGGTTAGGACCGGACAACCGCCACCGCCGCCACCGTCCAAGCGGGGCCACAACTTTTCATGATGAGTTGTGGAATTGCCATAAGATGAGCCTTTCCCGAGCTTGTTGAAGATCCCCTGTAACTCCGTTGCGCGGGTGATAATCACGCCAACGTCAATGGCCCGCAAATCAAACAACAGGCGAAAATTGTTCAAATCTCTGTCGAAAAAGGGATCCTTGTTGTTCCATTCCAATTCGAGGGCGACTCGCCCCTTGAAGCAATCGACCTTATGTGTGGGACTCTCATAAACCTGATTGTCGATTGTGATTGCTGTATCGAATTTCTTTTCAACCCAACCCATTTCATAGAAGCGACCATCAATTCCCCGCGAGATAGGCGAGCGGTTTTTTCCGGCAGCCTGTACCTGTGAACGCAGAAGCCGGAAATTGCGTAGCACCTCAATAATCTCTGCCCATTCATCAGGGCAAGCCGTTGCGAGGATGCCGGTCGCATTTCGCCACTCCTTCACATTATAAAGGGTACGCAGATCTTCTGGAACAAGATGAATAGTCGACATGTCGGCGTTGTGACGAGGATTGTCGGCTCCCGCAAGGCCATCTGCTACAAACTCACCTACTCATCACGCGCCATCGCCTCCCGCAAGATCGCGTTGATCCGCGTCTGATAGCCGCGTCCCTTCGATTTCAGCCAGTGCAGCACGTCGCTGTCGATCCGCACCGTGGTCGATTGCTTGATCGGCCGATAAAAGCGCCCGCGCTCGGCCGATGCCCAGAAATCCTCACCCAATTCTGGAATATCACCCGTATCAACAAATGCCTCGTCCTGCGCTGCCAGCGCCGCGAGTTGCGCCTTCTCGTCGGCCGTCAGCGTCGGCACGGCAGCGAAATCCATCCGCCGGTCAGCGAGTTTCCCGTTCATAACGTTTCCTTTCCTTCGCCGTCGCGCGATATGATCCGCACTGTTTCGCTGCCGTCACGTTCGTCGCGGATGGTGTGGGCGACCAGCAGCAACAGCCAGCCTTCAACGATGCCCAACGTCTGCCAGCGATATTCGCCGCCTTCGATGCGATCCTGCGCAGTCAGTGCCAACGGATCTGCAAATGCATGCATGGCCAATTCGAAACCGATTCCATGCTTGGCGAGATTGCTGACGGCCTTTGCCGAATCCCACCCGAACCGAACATCCATACGATATTGTTACTACAAATTGTTCGCCGGATAAAGGTGCATATCTACAACCTCCTCCCGCTCCATCGCCTGCCGATTCCACATCTGCGCATACAGCCCGTCGGCCCGCACCAGATCGGCATGCCGCCCGCGTTCGACGATCCGCCCCTGATCCAGCACGATGATCTCGTCCGCATCGACGATGGTCGACAGGCGGTGCGCGACGATGAGCGTCGTGCGGCGGCGGGCGATGCGGCGCAGGACATCCTGGATTTCCGCCTCAGTGCGGCTGTCGAGCGCGCTGGTCGCTTCGTCCAGCACCAGGATCGGCGGGTCTTTAAGCAATGTACGGGCGATCGCCACGCGCTGCTTCTCGCCGCCCGACAGTTTCAGCCCCCGCTCGCCGACGCGGGTGTCGTATCCTTTGGGCAGGCTCATGATGAAATCATGGATCGACGCGCTTTTCGCCGCCGCCTCTATCTCCGCCCGGCTCGCGCCTTCGCGGCCATAGCCGATATTATAGCCGACCGTGTCGTTGAACAGCACCATGTCCTGCGGCACGATGCCGATCGACTGGCGCAACGACGCCTGGCTCACCGCATCGGTCGCTTGCCCGTCGATCAGGATGCGCCCCGCCTGGATATCGTAAAAACGGAACAGCAGCCGCGCGATGGTGGACTTGCCCGCGCCGGACGGCCCGACGATCGCCAGTGTCCGACCCGCGGGCACGGTGAAGCTCACATCCTTGAGGATCACCCGCTCGGGATCATAGCCGAAAACGACATGGTCGAACCGCACCTCGCCCGCTTCGGGGTGCAGCGCGGGCGCGTCCGACGCGTCCACGATCTCTTGTGGCGTGTCGATCAGCACATACATCGCCTCCATATCGATCAGCCCCTGGCGGATCGTACGATAGACCATGCCGAGCAGGTCGAGCGGCCGGAAAAGCTGGGCCAGCAGCGTATTGACCAGTACCACGTCGCCGGTCGTGAAGCTGCCCCGGCTCCAGCCCCAGACGGTATAGCCCATCGCGCCCGCCATCATCAGGTTGGTAATCAGCGACTGGCCGATGTTGAGCCAGGCAAGGCTGTTCTCGCTCTTGACCGCCGCGTCGGCATAGCGGCGCATCGCGGTGGCGTAGCGCCGCGATTCCTGCGCTTCGGCCCCGAAATATTTGACCGTTTCAAAATTGAGCAGGCTGTCGACGGCGTGGGCGACCGCATTGGTGTCCATGTCCACCATGTCGCGCCGTAACTGGTTGCGCCATTCGGTCACTGTCCGCGTGAACCAGATATAGAGCATGACCATCATGAGCGTGGCGACCACCAGCCCGATGCCGAATTTCACATAGAAGATGATGCAGACTGCCACCAGTTCCAGCACGGTCGGGGCGATGTTGAACAGCAGGAAATATAGCATCGTGTCGATGCTCTTCGTGCCGCGCTCGATGATCTTGGTGACCGCGCCGGTGCGTCGGTCGAGGTGAAAGCGCAGCGAGAGGCGGTGGAGATGTTCAAACACATGGTCCGACAAGCGCCTCCCGGCCTCCTGCCCGACCCGCTCGAACACCGCATTGCGCAGATTGTCGAACAACACGCCTGCAAAGCGCGCGCCCGCATAGCCCAGCACCAGCGCGATCGCGAGGGCGACCGCCGGTTCCATCCCCGGTGCCATCCGGTCGATCGCCGCCTTATAGGCAAAGGGCATCAGCAGGCCGGTTGCCTTTGCCAGCAGCACCAGAGCCATCGCGATGACCACGCGGCGGCGCAGCGCGGGCGCGTCGGCGGGCCAGAGATAAGGCAGGAACCGGCGGAGCGTCGCCCATATCGGCGGGATCGGGCGGGCGTCGGGGGAATCTGGCGGCATCGCGCCTATGTAGGGCGACCCGCACCTAAGTCCAGCAAGCGACAGTGCATTTGCCAAACACTATGGTGAAACCACAACTGCATCCGTTTCGGCGGCAAAGGGGATTGCCATATTTGCGCCGGTTCCACTCGAATCTGGACCGATACATGGCTTGCACGCGGTTTCCCGTTCGATTCAATTCATTCTGGAGGAAAGAGGCTGTCGCAGCATACCCAATTTACGTTAACACGGAACAAACACAGCACGGGAGCTGCCGATATGGATTATGACTATAATGGCGCGCTGCCATTCGCGCCCTCCCACTTCCTCAATAACGAACCGCCTCGATATGGCCTGCTGGTGATCGACGATCATGCCGATGCCGCCGATATGGAAGCGCTCGCCGACGCGGCCGGCTTTCGCCTGCAAGCTTTGGTGCCATTGTCGCAGGCGACCGCGCGGCTGGACGGGCAGAGCGGTCACGATGTCGTCCTGCTGCGCTGCGAGCGAGCCGATGCCGTGCTGGAGCGGCTGCTGGTGCAACTGGAAACGCTGGCGGTGCTGGGCGACGTCGCGCTGATCATCGTCGCCGGGCGCGACGCGCTGGACCTCGCCTTCGCCACCGCGCGCAGCGGCACGGCGCAATTGCTCTGCGAACCTGACATGGCCGATCTGGCGGCCGCACTGGTAACGGCATCGGTGCGACCGCGCCTTAGCGACAAGGTCCATGATATCTCGGGCGAAAGCATCCAGTTGCGCGAACTCAGCGCGGAAGTCGCGCGACTGGCGCGGACACTGGAAATGCTGACAGGGGCACGTCGTCCGGCATTGCCGACTTTCCCCGGCGGTCTCAATGTTTCCGACCGGCCGAGCGACTATATCGGTATGCCTGCGCTGGCCCCGCTGGACATGGTCAAGCCGCCCTCGCCACTCGACGAGATGAGTAGCGGCCAGGTGCGCGACCTGCTGCGGGCGCGGCGACTAAGGGCGCAGTTCCTGCCCGGCGACCTGTTCGCCGACCCGGCATGGGACATGATGCTGGACCTGCTGGCGGCGCGGCTGGATGGGGAGCGGGTGTCGGTGTCCAGCCTGTGCATCGCGTCGGCCGTGCCGCCGACGACGGCGCTGCGCTGGATTCGCACGCTGACCGATCAGGCGCTGGTGGAACGGCATGCCGATCCGCTCGATGGTCGCCGCGTGTTCATCCAGCTGGCGGACAAGGCGGCGGACGCGCTGGCCCGCTGGTTCGCATCGAGCCGACGGCTGCTGGCCGGTGCTCCGGGGTAAAGCCGATCGCAGCTTGACGCTGGCGCATATTCGCCTAGAAGCCGGGACACCCTGTGCGGGCGATTAGCTCAGTTGGTAGAGCGTCTCGTTTACACCGAGAATGTCGGCGGTTCGAGCCCGTCATCGCCCACCATTTCCTCCCGAAAATATAGCGCTGGCGGTCTTTGTCAGCAGAGTGTGCGCAAGAATAGGCTGCCAGGTTCCGCCTCCGTAATGTTCATCCTGGGGAAAGCTGCGCTACGGCATATTTCTGCGTCATGTCGATCGCGCTGTTCATCACCGGTTCCACGGCACCGCTGCTCCTGATGTTATCCCCGCTGTCGGTGATATCCGTGGGGCTGGCGCGTGATGCCGTTGATGGAATCCTGATTGCCGATGTGCGTAAGGGCAAGGGCGGCAAAATATCTTGCGGCCGCCCGCGCTACCGTTTGATGTGATCCCTCACGCAGCGGCATGTTGCCGCGCGCCGTCGCCGCTGCTAGATCATCATCCATGATCCAGCCCCCCGAAATCATCCGCGTCGCCAAGTCCCGCATCTCCTGCGACGGGTCGGGCGATATCCCCGCCGCGCTCGGCCATCCGCGTATCTTCCTTGAAATCGACGAACATGGCTATGTCGATTGCGGCTATTGCGACCGGCGCTTCATTCTGGCCGGTGGTATCGCGGATACGCCCGAAGCGGGTGCCGGACCCGATATCAGTTCAGGCGCCAGCCTCTAGCGTCAGCTTCCCGCCACCCAAACTGCGACATCCGCCGCGACTTTGTTGGCGGCCGCGTTGAGCGGCGCGCCGATCGTGGCGGCGTCGATCGCGCCCACGGGCACGCTTGCGGAAAAACGCTGCTTGGCGATCACCGCGCCATTATCCCCGGTCAGAATCGCATCATAGGTGACGATCGCGTTACGGCTGGACCCGTCGATGCCGAAATCGACGATCTGACCCATCAGCCGCTGGCCGGTGTCCGTGGAATATTGGCCCGAATCGAGCACGATGCGGTTGCCGCTTGCGGCGATGGTTTCCGCCAGCAGCGACTGGAACAGGTGACGCGGCGTGTCGGCCCATTGCGCATCCTTGACATAGGCGATGCCGGTCGGGCTGGTGCGCACTGGCACCCGAACGGTATCGAGCATCTTGGGCGCGTCGGGATCGGCTACCACCAGGCTGCGCGCTTCCCCGGCGCGGCGTATCGTGCCGGGTGCCACCATCTTGTCAGCGTTCAGCGACAGCAATTGCGGCGGCGGCTTCGCGCCGAAGGAAATGCAGCCGGACAGCGCCAGCATGGCTGTGATGGCGATCAGTGCGCCAGCGGTCCTCGGCGCGTTTCTGGGCGTGGTTCTGGTACGGGCCATGATAAGCCTCCTCATTCCTTATAATCGGGCAGTTTGGGCGTGCCGACAAGCGAACCGGCCCCCTGACGATCGAGTTTTTCCGCGACGCCGCGGAAGGCGCGCGACATTTCGCGCAGGTCGCGGACGAGCTGGTTCACCTCCGGCATGGTCTGCGTACTGAATGTCCGCACGCCCGGTGCCGCCTCGGCGATCGTCTTGTCGAGCGTGTCGATGCTGCGCGTCGCCGACTGCACGCTCTTGCGCAGATCGCCCATCAGTGGGCGGCCTTCGTCATTCAGCAGCGATTCGGTGGTCGCCGCCAGCTTGCCGATCTGCTCGACCGCAACGCCCGTGCGCTGCACCGCGACGCGCGCTTCGGCCAGCGTCGCGGCGATTTCAGGGCTGCGATCGGCCAGCGCTCCGGACACCCGCTCGACATTAGCCAATATGCCCGCGATGCTCTGCTGGTTCTTGTCGTTCAGCAGGTCAGTCAGCCGCTCCGTCAGCGTCGATATACGCTCCAGCAGCAACGGCGCATTGTTAAGCAGCTCGCCCAGCGCGCCGGGTTTGGTCGGGATGACGGGCACGCCGTCAGGGCAGGCGGCCAGAGGATTTTCCGTCGGACAGCCAATCGGCGGCGCGCCCTTGACCGCGCCGTCCAGCACGACTTCGCTGACGCCCGTAAAGCCCACGCCCGCGATCGTCGCGGTGGTGCCCTGCAACACGGGCGTCCCGTCCTTGACTGCGATCCGCACCTTCACGAAGCTGGGGTCGCGCTTCCACAGTTCGATCGACTTGACCTGACCGGAGGGTACGCCCGAATAATTGACGCTGGAGCCTTTCGCGAGGCCGTTGACCGATGTCTTGAAGAAAATGTCGAACTCCCGGTCCTGCACGTCCGACAGGCGCGAGAACCAGAAGGCGGCGATCAGGACAGCGGCCAGCAACCCCAGAACGACCGCGCCCACGAGCACATGATTGGACCGTGTTTCCATATCCTATTGCCTTCCGTCCGCCGCAGCGTTCTTCTTCTCGGTCGCAGCTTTGGATGCTGCATATTTGTCGACTGCCGCCGTCGCGGCGCGGCCGCGCGGGCCATTGAAATATTCCTGTATCCAGGGATGATCGGTTGCCAGCAATTCCTCGATCGTCCCCACAGCGATCACCTTCTTGTCGGCCAGCACCGCGACCCGGTCGCAGATCGAATAGAGGGTATCGAGATCATGGGTGATGAGGAACACCGTCAGCCCCAGCGTCTGTTGCAACTGCCTGGTCTGCTCGTCGAACGCCGCTGCGCCGATCGGGTCGAGACCGGCAGTCGGCTCGTCCAGGAACAACAGATCGGGATCGATCGCCAACGCGCGGGCTAGGCCGGCGCGCTTGCGCATGCCGCCCGACAGTTCGGACGGATATTTAGGGCCGGCCTCGGCAGGCAGGCCGGTCATGCGGATTTTATATGCGGCAATCTCGTCGCGCAGTTGCGACCCGATATTGGGATAATATTCGCGTAAGGGGACTTCGACATTTTCCGCGACGGTGAGGGTAGAAAACAGCGCGCCGCCCTGGAACAGCACGCCCCAGCGTTTGCGGATCGCCAGCGCCTCATCATCCAATCGACCGATCATCGATTCGCCGAAGACATGGATCTCGCCCTCGTCCGGCGTCTGGAGACCGATGATCGCGCGCATCAGCACCGACTTGCCGGTGCCGGAGCCGCCGACCACGCCCAATATCTCGCCCTTGCGCACGTCGAGGTCGAGTCCATCATGCACCACCTGATCGCCGAAGCTGTTCCTGAGGCCGCGCACCGAAATCGCGGTTTCGCTGTGCGCCATCGCTTCGGCGATCCGCTCGTCCTCGGCGCGTTCCTGTTCGTCTGGCGTCATCAGTTCCACCCGATCCAGGTGAAGAAGACCGCGAACATCGCGTCCAGCACGATCACCAGGAAAATCGCCTGGACGACGGCGGCCGTGGTGCGCAGGCCGACTTCCTCTGCATTGGCCTTGACCTGCATTCCCTGGAAACAGCCGGAAATCGCGATGATCAGGCCGAACACCGGTGCCTTGAGCAGGCCCACCCACAGATCGGTGATCGGTACGACCTCACGCAGCCGCTGGATGAAAGTGACGGGCGGGATGTCGAGCGCGATCGCGCACAGGAAACCGCCACCGATGACCGCCATCACGGAGGCGTAGAAGCCCAGCAGCGGCATCATCACCACGACCGCGATGGTCCGCGGCAGCACCAGCGCCTCCATCGGCGACACGCCGATGGTCCGCATCGCGTCGATTTCCTCGGTCAGCTTCATCGTGCCGAGTTGCGCCGCGAAGGAGGAGCCGGATCGGCCCGCGACCATGATCGCGGTCATCAGCACACCCAGTTCGCGAAACGTCAGGCGGCCGACCAGATTGATCGTCAGCATCTCCATGCCGAACTGGCGCAGTTGCACCGACCCTTGCTGGGCGATGACGATGCCGATCAGGAAACTCATCAACCCGATAATGCCGAGCGCCGCAACGCCGACCACCTCGAACCGTTGCACCACCGCGTTGATGCGAAAGCGGCTGGGGTGGCGGATCAGCGCCCAACTGGAAATGAGTGTCGCGCCGAAGAAACCGAGCAGCCCGACCAGCGTCGTGCCCGCCGTGATCGTCGCATCGCCGATCTGGCCCAGAACGCGCTGCATCGCAGGGGGATGATCGGGGCGGATGGCGACGGGTTCGTCAAACTTGCCGACTTCCTCGATCAGCCGCTGGGCGTCTTCGCTTGCGCCGGTGATCTGCGTGTCCAGGCGGCGTGCGGTACGGTGGACGGTCCATGCGCCGATCGTGTCGATATGCGCCACATCGGCCAGGTCGATCGCTGTGACCGGGCCGTCTATGGCATCGAGACGCGCAGGCAGGTCATTGAGGCAGGCAACCGCCAGATTGCCGCTCAGCCTGATGATCGTGCCTTCATCGCGGCTGTCCTGGCTGAAGTCTGCGGCTTGTATCATATGGGGCGATTACTGGTCCAATATCGGTTGCGCGGCAAGCCGAAACGGCCCATTCGCCAGACAGAACGTGTCAGCGGCGATAAAAGTTTCGGGAACGGCATGATGATGCACAGGCTGGCGATCTACGATATGGATCGCACCGTGACCTTCACCGGCACCTATACCGGATTCCTGGTGCATGTCGCGCTGCACCGGACGCCGTGGCGGCTGATCCTGTTGCCGCTCGTGCCGCTGGTGATGCTGGCCTATATCCTCAAGGTCGTGACCCGCCAGCAGCTCAAGGAAATCAATCAGGCACTGATGATCGGCCGCAACGTCGAACGCGCCCGGTTGACGCCCCATATCGAAAGCTATGCCGACAAGGTGGTCGGCGGCAATCTGCGAGGCGGAGCCGTGGCGCAAATCGCGCGCGACAAGGCGGACGGCTATACTTTGGTGCTGGCGACCGCCTCCTACCGGCTTTATGTGACGCCGATCGCCGAACGGCTGGGCTTCGACGCGGTGATAGCAACCGACCATCTTAACCAGGATCTACGTTATGTCCGCGCCAAGATTGCGGGAGAGAATTGCTACGACACGGGCAAGTTGCGGATGATCAAGGCGTGGATGGCCGCCCAGGCGATCGACCGGTCGACGACGCATATTCGCGCCTATTCGGACCATGTATCCGACGCACCGATGCTGGACTTTGCCGACATCGCTTTCGCCGCCAACCCGCATCCACCACTGGCAAGGCTCGCGGCGGAGCGGGGGTGGGAAAGGGTCGACTGGGACTAGCGCAGCGCCGACCGCGCCAGGGCATCGCAATCCGCATCGGTCGCGCGCGCGCCTTGCTTGCCGGTGATCGCGTGGCCCAGCATCTTGAGGACATTGCCCGCCGACTTGGCCTCCGCCGGCACGCGAATCTGGGGTGCCTTGATCGTCCCGCCAATCGGCACAGCGCCCTCCAACCGCAGCAGCGCGCGCGTCTTGGGCGCGCCAGTCAGGCTCAGCGCCAGCCGCTCGTCGGCCAGGTTGATCGTGCCGGTCGCGCGGGTTTGCGCACGCGAGGTATCGATCAGCACCGGTTTGGGCCGCGCCATGCCGCCGCGCACGTCCAGCCGCGTGATCATACAGCGCAGCACCGCCTGCTTGTCCTTGTCCACGGTCAGCCCTTTGCCCACATCCTGCCCCAGCAGCGACGCTGTACGCGCGGGGATGACGCCGTCGCGCGCGACCAGCGCAATAGTGCCGCTGGAGACGCCCACCGCCTGCCGCACGGAGCCGCCACGCCCGGTCAGCGCGATTTTGCCGATCAGGCTGCCGTCGATCTGCGTGTTCGGGAAGAAATCGAGCAACCGGGCCGAGCGCAAGGTCAGGTCGATGTCGAGCCTTGGCCCACCCTGACGCTGATCGACGATGATCCGTCCCGCCAGCACCCCGCGCGTCAGGTTGAGCGTCATCGGCTCCAGCGTCAGCCGGCTGCGCTCCAGGCTGAGCGTGCTGGATAGCCCCCGGAACGGACTCGACCCCGGCCACAGCAGATGATCGGCGCGTAATTTTAACCGCCCGTCGGTGCGCGCCATGCGCTTGAGGTCTATCGCCGTGTCCGGCACGATCCGGTCGCCCGCCACGGCGCGCTTGGCCGCCGCCTTGCGCTTGCCTTCATTGGACGACAGGTCGGAAAAATCAAACCGCGCCGATCGGATCGTCCCGTCGATCCGGGTACGGCCGTCGCGTTTGCGGATCGTGGCGCGGCCCGCGATGTCGGACCGGCCGATAGTCCCTTTGAGCGCATCGACAATCCAGTCGGGCCGCTCCCGCCGGACTCGCGCGGTCAGGCGTACCGGCTGTGTGCCAGGCAGTCCCGCCTCGATAATCGCATCGAGCAGCGCAAGGTCGACCGCATGCGCGGTCGCATCGCCCCGCAAATGGCCGACATCGAGCGGGCCATCCATGTCGCCTTTCAGTGCGAAACCGACTGCGTCGCCTGCAATGTCTACGGCAAAGGGCCAGCGTATGCCGGGTTTGACGTTCAGGATGGGCGCGCCCTTCGCTGTGACCCGCACGGCATGTCCCCGGATATCGCCGGTGCCGTTCACGCGCAGCCCCTTGCTATCGACCGCCAGCACGACGTCGACCGATCGTCCGCGTTTGTCATCGCGATAGGCGATGCGGCTGTCGGCCACGATGAGCGTGCGGATCGCCGGGCGGCCCCCGTCCGATTGATCGCCGCCGCTCTTTTCGCCGGTCCAGTTCTCGCGTCCGTCGGCTGTGCGGTAAAGCTGCGCGCGCGCCTGCCGGACATATAGACTCTCGATTGCAAGATCGCCCGCCAGCAGGCGCACCGCCGAAAAGCGCAGCTTGGCCTCACCGATCTGCGCAAGGTCACCCAGCTTGAACGTCACCCAGTCGGGCTGCGGCACGCGGACGCCGCGCAGGCGGACGGTGGGTTGCAGGGAGAATATTTCATCGCGCGTCATCGCGGCGATCGTCACGGGGCGGCCGATCCGGTCGGACAGGCGGCGCTCTATGACGCCCTTGAGCATCCCCCAGGGAAAGGCGGCCAGTAGGACAAGCAGCAATATTCCGGTCAAGGCAAGGCCGATGCCGATCCGCCGCGCCCACAAGCGCGTCCCCCCCTTGTTCACCGGCGCTCCTTCCCCATCATGTCGGCGCATAAAACGCACGTCCGCGCGCTTTGTTCAGGCGTCGCGTACCGGCGTAGGCAGTGGCGCACCTGCAAAATGCGCCGTCAGGTTGGCGAGCAGCATCTGCGTCATCCGCGCCACTGCGGCATCGGTCGCCCCTGCGGTATGCGGGGTCAGGACAATGTTCGGAACATCGGCCCAGCGTACCGGATCGGTCGGCTCCTGCCAGAACACGTCGATCGCCGCGCCGCCAAGCCGACCCTCGCGCAGGGCAGCGATCAGCGCATCCTCATCCACCACCTGTCCGCGCGATACGTTGACGAGCAAGCCCTGCGGTCCCAACGCGTCCATGACCCCCGCATCAATCAGCCCGACATTACCGGCGTCCGCGCGCGCCGCCACGACCAGGATGTCGCTCGCCTGCGCCAGAGCGATCAGGCTGGCCGCGCGGGGCCAGGACATGTCCGGCTTCGCCCTCGGCCCCCACCAGCCTATTGTCATCCGCATCACTTCGGCCCGTCGCGCGACGCCCATGCCGATGCCGCCCAGCCCGACGATGCCGATCCGCGCGCCCTCCAGCGATCGGGAGAATAATTTGGGTCCGTCATTCCATTTGCCCGCCAGGATGTGGTTATGACCCTCGACGATGCGGCGGCGGTGGGCAAGGATCAGGCCGATCGCATGGTCGGCGACATCCTCGCCATTGGCATCCTGGGCGTGGGTCACGGATATCCCGCGCGCCCGCGCCCGGCCGATATCGACGCCATCATAGCCTACGGTGAAGCAGGCGATCAGTTTCAGCTTGGGCATCCGCTCCAGCCAGGCGGGATCGAGCCGGAACTCACCGGCCGCGACCAGCGCCTCCACCTCGGCAAACCGCGCCTCGCTCCCCTCCTCCCAGGCGGCGAGGGCATCATAGGATTGGCGCAGCAGGGGCAGCAACCCCGCCAGCAGCGGTTGCACCACCAGCACGACAGGACGCTCGCTCATCTCAGGCCCCCAATTTTGCCATCGCCCGCAACGCCTGGGTAAAGTCGGCAATCAGGTCGTCGGCATCCTCGCAACCGATCGAGATGCGCACCATATTATCGTCGATGCCCAGCGCCTTCTTGCGTTCGGCGGGAACCGACAGGTGCGTCATCGCGGCGGGATGGCTGGCCAGCGTTTCGGTGCCGCCCAGGCTGACCGCCAGCTTGGCGATCTTGAGCGCGTCGAGGAAAGCGAAGCTCTCCGCTTCCCCCCCTTTCAGATAGAGCGAGAAAGTCGATCCCGCGCCGCTGCAATGGCGTTCGTAAATGTCGCGCTGGCGGTCATCCTGCGGGAAACCGAGATAGATGATCTTTTCGACCTGCGGCTGATCGCGCAGCCAGGCGCAGACCTTGGCCGCATTCTCGCCCGCGCGACTCATCCGCAATTCCAGCGTCTCCAGGCTGCGCAACAACATCCAGGCGCTGTGCGGATCGAGGATCGTGCCGATCGTGTTGCGCATCATGCGGATGACATTGACCTGCTTGTTGGTGCCCAGCACGCCCCCCGCGACCAGATCGCTATGCCCGCCGGCATATTTGGTGAGCGAGTAGATGACGATGTCAGCGCCATGGGCGATCGGCTTGTGCCACAATGGTCCCAGGAAGGTGTTGTCGATCGCGATCGGGGGCATATGCGCCTCCCCTGCGAACAGAAAGTCGCGCCGCGCGACTACGGCATCGACATCGACCAGGACGTTGGTCGGATTGGCGGGGCTTTCCAGATAGATGAGCGCGACCCGGCCCAGCGTCTTCGCCTTCTCGATCACCGCGCCGATCTCGGCTTCGGTCGCACCGGCGGGGAAGTCCAGCCATTGCACCCCGAAACGCCCCAATATGCGGCCGATCAGCGACTCGGTCGCGGCGTAGAGCGGCGCGGAATGAACGATGACGTCACCCGGCTGGACCAGCGCCAGCAGGGTGGTGGCGATCGCCGACATCCCGCTGGAAAAGAGCAGCGCATCCTCCGCCTCCTCCCAGACGGCGAGCCGATCCTCGGCGATTTCCTGGTTGGGGCCGTTGAAGCGCGAATAGACAAGGCCCTCGGCCCCGCCCGGCCTGATGCCGGTCACCCCCTCGAAATGCCGCTTGCCCGCCGCCGCGCTCTCGAACGCGAAGGTGGAGGTCAGGAAGATCGGCGGTTTGAGCGACCCCTCCGACAGCGTCGGATCATAACCATGGCCCATCATCAGCGTCGCGGGTTTCAGCTTACGCCCGTCAATCTCCATGATCGCGGGCTTGGGGCGGCGGCGGTTGTTGGTAGGGACGGGTACGCCCGTCAGATCGGCTTCGGTTTCGCCGGACATATGTTTCTCCTGATTTTTGCGGCGGCCTGTGTCCGGCCGCTCCTGATGCAGGAGAGAGTAGGGTGGCACGGCGGCTTTGATAACCCCCGTCAGGATTATTGGGCAGGCTCGAACAGGCAGCCCCAGCCGGGCCGGTAACGCGCCCTTGCTGATGCCAGCAGGGGAACGTCCGCATCCACCGCCTTGGCCTCCGCATCGTCGGTCAACCCGACGATCCACATGCCCGGCTCCTTGTCGCCCTGGCAGCTCTCCATCGACCGGCCTTCGACATAGCGGCAGGAGCATATCATCCGGGCGCCATGGCCAGCGCCGACGGCGGCACGGGCGCGCAGCGCGTTCCAGTTCCAGGCAAGCAGCGCCATCGGGACCGACAGCAGCGCGATCAACCCGTAAGTCCAGAAACCTCGCTTGGTCATGCTCCCCTTTCGCGCAGGCCGTGCTAAAGGCAGCCGCCTGATGCGGCGCGACTTCAAGACCATATTGACCATCGGCGCAAGCGTGGCGCTGCTTTCCCTTACGGCGCTGGGCGTGTCGCAGGCAGCCTCTGCAGATGCGCCGCCGCTCTACAACGTGGCTGCGGACGCCCAAGCAGGCGAATCGGCATTGCGCGGCGCGATCGATGCGATCTTCGCCGATGATGATATGGGCGAAACCCGCGCCTTGCTGGTCATGCATCGCGGCCGCATCGTCGCGGAACGCTACGCGCCCGGCTATGGTCCTGAAACGAAGCTGCTATCCTGGTCGATCGCCAAGAGCGTGACGGCGGTGCTGGTCGGATTGATGGTGTCGGACGGTCGGCTGGCGCTCGATTCGCCGGTGCCGATGGCGGCCTGGGACCAGCCGGGCGATCCCCGCGGGCGGATCACGCTGCGGCAGTTGCTGACCATGTCGTCGGGGCTGGGCCATGTCGAGGATGCAGACGTGGTGGCGAGCGCCGACACGATCCGCATGCTTTTCACTGATGGCGCGGCCAACATGGCCCGCTTTGCCGAGGGTAAGCCGCAGGCCCATGCCCCCGGCGCGATCTTTTCCTACAGCACGGGGACGAGCGTCATCCTCTCCGACCTGATGACGCGGCAACTGACCAACAGCGACGATCCCGCAATCCGCCAGCGCGCGATGCGGATGTTCATCGACGGTCGCTTGAAAGGGCCTGCGAAGCTGGCGAGCCTGACCCCCGAATATGACGCGGCGGGCACCTTCATCGGCGGCAGTATCCTGCACATGACCGCGCGCGACTATGGCCGGTTCGGCGAGTTGCTGCGCAATCGCGGCCGGGTCGGCGGGCATCAGATCGTCGCTGAGCGCTGGATCGATTTCATGACCAGCCCGTCGAAGCGCAACGCCGCCTATGGCGGGCATCTGTGGCTGAACCGGCAAAGCGAGGAAAGCGCGCTGATGCCCGGCGAAGCACCGACCAGCCTGTTCGGCTGCGTTGGTCATAACGGCCAATATATTCTCGTATCACCCAGCCAGAAGCTGACCGTGGTACGCATCGGCATCTCGCCGAGCAGGGACGAGCGGACGGCACTCAAAACCGGGCTGGCCAAGCTTATCGGCCTATTTCCCGGCTAAAGCCGTTCCAGTTAGCGCAACCGCGCCAATATTTCGTCCGATTCCGGCCGGTCCAGCCAGTCCGGGATGACCTGGAGCGACTGGGTGACGCGCCCCGGCCCAATAACCAGCACCGCCGACTGGGGCAGTTCCCAACTGCCGGCGCCGGTCACTTCGCCGATCCATCCCGCAGGCGGCGGGCTGGGGCGATCGTCCGGCAAAAAGATGATGCCGAGCAGACGGCCATGGCTGCCAAGGCTGAGGCTATACTGTTCCAGGATATGGGCCAGCACTCGCATGCCGGTCCGGTCCCGGCGACACATGGGCCGGACGCGCCATGAACGATAGCCACGAGGCCTGACCTGCATCACCCGACAGATCGTCTCGACCGACCATACATGACGCCAGCTCTGCACGAACCCGAACCTCAAGGCCGCAGGCCCGAGAAGAACCGCGTGGCCTTTTTTAGGATATCATAGGGGATATCCGGGTGCCCGCGATAACTGGCCCGATGACCCGCAACGTCCTGGCAGAAATCTGGCTGACCAAGCCGGAGATGGCGCGCAGGGTGCGCCAGGGGATTCCGGCTCTGATCAATGAGTCATGATCCTGGAACGAGGAAAATCTCGGAAGCAGCTGGACACCCGCAAAAACCGGCACTTTGATGCTTCCGTTGGGGTAATGGCG
>CAZLSU010000069.1:0-17241 GCA_964562225.1 uncultured Sphingobium sp. | reverse complement strand
CGTATACTCACTTTCCAGGCGAGCGCCTTCGACCACTCGGCCACCGCTCCGCATATCGCTGGAAGGCGGCTCCCTATCGCGGGGCGGGGGTATAGGCAAGGGCAATGCTTTACTTTCTGCGCGTGACGGGCTTGATGGCGCTATGTCCTACATAATGCCTCTGCTTAGCGCGGCCGTGCTCTCTTTTGCGCTTGGCGCGTCCGCCGTTTCCGGCCAAGCGCCGATCGCTCCGCCGATTACTCCGCCGATTACCCCGGCCGCCATTGTCGCTCAGGCGCCCGCTATCGCGTGGCGCGATATTCCGGCCGATGAATTGCTGGTCATGACGATAGAGGGCGGCAAGCGGGTCGTGATCCAGCTCGCTCCGGCCTATGCCCCCGCGCATGTCGCCAATATCCGTACGCTTGCCAAGGCGCATTGGTGGGATGGAACCAGCATCAACCGGGTGCAGGATAATTATGTCGTGCAATGGGGTGATGCCACCGAGAAGAAGACGCTGCCGCCCGGAGTGAAGGAAGGGCTGCCCGAAGCCTATGCGCGGTCGATCGTAAATGTGCGGCTGGCGGTGACGCCGCTGGGTTCGCCCGACAGCTATGCGCCGAGCGCGGGGTTCGTTGATGGTTGGCCGGTGGCGATGAATGGCGAGGCGGCCTGGCTGCCCCATTGTTATGCGATGGTCGGGGTCGGGCGCAATGCGTCGCCGGACGCGGGCACCGGCGCGGAACTCTATACGGTGATCGGTCAGGCGACGCGGCAGCTCGATCGCAATATCGCGGTGGTCGGCCGGGTGATCGAGGGCATTCAGAATCTGTCCAGCCTGCCGCGCGGGTCGGGTGAACTCAGCCTCTATACCAAGGACGAGCATCAGGTGCCCATCCTTGCGGTGCGGCTGGCGAGCGATTTGCCGGTGGCGGATCGTCCGGCTTTTCAGGTCATGGATACGCTGTCGCCGACCTTCGTGGAATATCTGCGGCTGCGGGCCAATCGCAAGGATGATTTCTACATCCTGCCCGCCGGGGGTGTCGACCTGTGCAATGCGCCGGTGCCGGTGCGGGTAAAGCCTTAGCGCATAACTTTGCGCGCATATGCCTGCGTTCCGCGCGTGAAGACGATGTCGGTCGGCAGGATCGCGTCGGGATCGATATCCGGCGCGCCTTCCAAATCGCCATAGAGCGGGCCGAAGTCGGTTTCCACCGTCTGCCGCAACAGATCGTCGAAACTGTCGATCACGAAATAGCTCTCCTGATAATCGTCGATCCGGTAGTTGGTGCGCATCAGGCGCTTGAGGTCGAAGCCCAGCCGGTTGGGTGAGGGGTCTTCGAGCGCGAAGCGGGATTCGCCATAGGAGGAGACGATGCCCGCGCCAAAGAGTTTAAGGCCGTCATCGCCGCGGATCAGGCCGAATTCGACCGTGTACCAGTAAAGCCGCGCCAGCCGCGCCATCGATCCCATATCGGCGGCGCGCAGGCCCCCTTGCCCATAAGCCTGCATATAGTCGGCGAAGACGGGGTGGGCGAGCAGGGGCACATGACCGAACACGTCGTGGAAGATGTCGGGTTCCTCCAGATAATCCTGCTGGTCGGGTTTGCGGATGAAGCGCCCGGCGACGAAGCGGCGGTTGGCGAGATGGTCGAAGAAGACGCGGTCGGGCACCAGGCCGGGCACGGCCACGACCTGCCATCCGGTCGCCCGCATCAGCCGTTCGTTCAGTTCGGCAAAATCGGGGATGCCGGGATGGGTCATGCGCAATATGTCCAGCCCCGCCATATATTCGGGCGTCACACGGTCGGGCAGCATCGCCGCCTGGCGCGCGAATAATCGGTCCCACATCGCATGTTCGGCGGGCGTGTAGCGGTCCCAGTCCTGCGGAACGGTCCAGTCGGGCGCGGCACCCGGCGGGGGCAAAGGATCAGCATTGGCCATGGACCTTATCTTTTCATATTATCACGATGATTGCTTTTCAAACTATAGCGCCATAGCGGCTGGGGCGGCGGAATGTTTCGTGAAGGGCATGATCGGTGAGCAAAAGCGTCATATTGGATGATCTCGACCGGCGCATCGTCGCGCAGTTGCAGCGCGATGCTTCGCTGAGCAATGCCGACCTGGCGGAAAAGGTGGGCAGCACCGGGCCGTCCTGCTGGCGGCGGATCAGGGCGCTGGAGGATCTGGGTGTGCTCAAGCCCGCGATCCGGCTCGCCGACGCGGAGAAACTGGGGCACGGCGTCAACGTATTGTGCAACGTGCGGATGAAGAGCCATTCGGCCGAGAGCATCGAGGCTTTCCATGCGTTCGTCGACGCGCATCCGCAGGTCATGGAATGCTACCTCATGTCGGGCGAGTGGGATTATCTGATGCGGATCGTGGCGGCGGACGTGTCCGACTATGAGCATTTCCTGATGCGGATGCTGCTCAAACACCCTTCGGTCGCGGGAGCCTCGTCGCATTTCGCGCTGTCGGTGACAAAATATACGACCGCGCTGCCGGTTTGAGTGTCGCTGCGTTGACGTAGACGTTAGGAGGGCGCAACGCCGCTTGCGGGCGGCCATAAATTGGAGAAACCCGATGATCGTCGGCACCGTCAAGGAAATCAAGAATCACGAATATCGCGTCGGGCTGACCCCCGAGAGCGTCCATGAACTCAGTGCGCACGGACATGACGTGCTGGTCGAGCAGGGCGCGGGCGAGGGGATCGGCGCGCATGATGCGCTGTATGAGAAGGCGGGTGCGACGATCGTCGCTACCGCCGCCGAGATATTCGCGCGGGCCGAAATGATCGTGAAGGTCAAGGAGCCGCAGCCGGGCGAGCGGGCGATGCTGCGGCCGGGGCAGATCCTTTATACCTATCTGCACCTTGCCCCCGACCCGGACCAGACACGCGACCTGATCGCATCGGGCGCGACCTGCATCGCCTATGAGACGGTGACCGACGCCAGCGGCGGCCTGCCATTACTGAAGCCCATGAGCCAGGTGGCGGGGCGCATGTCGATCCAGGCGGGGGCGACCGCGCTGGAGAAGGCGCATGGTGGGCGCGGCGTGCTGTTGGGCGGGGTGCCGGGCGTGCTGCCGGCCAAGGTCGTGGTGATCGGTGGCGGCGTGGTCGGCTTCAACGCGGCGCAGATGGCGGCGGGGCTGGGGGCGGACGTCACGATCCTGGATCGCAATCCGGAAATCCTGGAAAAGCTGGGCATTTATTTCGAGGCACGGGCCAAGACGCGCTTTTCCAATCGCGCCAATCTGGCCGATTGCATCGCCGAGGCGGACCTGGTGATCGGCGCGGTGCTGATCCCCGGCGCGGCCGCGCCCAAGCTGGTGACCGCCGACATGCTCAAGACGATGAAGAAGGGCGCGGTGCTGGTCGACGTTGCGATCGACCAGGGCGGCTGTTTCGAGACTAGCCATGCCACGACGCATGCGGAGCCGACCTACATCGTCGAAGGGATCGTCCATTATTGCGTCGCCAACATGCCTGGCGCGGTCGCGCGGACCAGCACCTACGCGCTCAACAATGTGACGCTGCCCCATGCGCTGCGCATCGCCGACCTGGGGTGGAAAGGCGCGCTGGGCCGCGATCCGCACCTGCTGGCGGGGCTGAATGTGTGGGACGGCAAGGTGACGTACAAGGCGGTCGCCGATGATCTGGACCTGCCCTATACACCGGCCGAAGACGCCGTGGCCTGAAAATAATCTGGCGATTGCGCATGATCGAGGCGGTCGCCAGCTTACGGGTTTGCCGATGTCGTTCGTTTCTTTGGGCAGGACATGGTCGGGTCGACGCTGTCCGTCTATCATTGCCGAAGAGAGGCACTCGTTCGCATCATGGTGATAAATATGGTGTTCAACGTCCTTAACCGCATGGGCGTGTGCTGATGCACGACATCGCAAGCTGGGCTGTTCCATTGGTGTCGATGCTGGCAGCCGGGCTGGTCGCCGGTTTTGCCGCCGGCATATTCGGCATTGGCGGCGGTTTCGTCGTCGTGCCTGCATTGCTGGTGGTGCTGCCGCTGCTGGGCGGGACGCATGAGGCGATCGCCCATGTCGCGATCGGTACTTCGGCCGCCACCATCATCGTCACGTCGATCCGCTCGCTGCTATCCCACGCCAAACGCGGCGCGGTCGAGTTCGAGGTACTCCAGACCTGGGCGCCATGGATCATCCTGGGCTGCGGCGCAGGTGTGATGCTGGCTGGCCATGTCCACGGCAACACGCTCAAGATGATCTTTGGCTGCGGCGTGGCGCTGATGTCGCTGAATTTCCTGCTGCCCAAGGTCAGCGGCAAGGTGTTGAGCGATACCATGCCGTCGGGCATTTTGCGGGTCGGCATCGCCGGGGGCCTTGGCACATTCTCCTCCCTGCTGGGTATCGGCGGCGGTACCATCGCGATCATGGTGATGACGCTGTGCGGCCGCACGATCCATAAGGCGATCGCCACGGCGTCGGGCATCGGTACGCTGATCGCCATTCCCACCACGATCGGCTTTGCGATCATCGGCTATGGCGAAACCGGCCTGCCCTGGGGATCGCTCGGCTATATCAATATCCCCGCCACGCTGGCGATCGCGTCGATGTCGATGATCACCGCGCCTTATGGCGTCGCCGCCGCGCACAGCCTGCCCGCCACCCCGCTCAAGAAAATCTTTGGCGTCTATCTGGTCGTCATCGCCGTCGTCATGGTGCGCGCCGCGCTCACGGCGCCCTAATCGATGTCCGGGTTGTGGAAATTGAGGCGGCGGGTGACGGTATAGTCCAGCACGCCGACCAGGAAATAGCTGATCCATTCCTTCGCCAGTTCGAGCAGGCCGCGATTTTCGATATAGTCCCGCATCGTCACCAAACGGCTTTGCGCGGCGTAACGGTCTATCCGCGCGCGCATCGCGTCGGCAAAATCCTTGTCCTCGATCCGCAGCATGATCTCCAGGTTCAGGAACAGGCTGCGCATGTCGAAATTGGCGGACCCTATGAAGACCGCGTCGTCGATGACGATCAGCTTCATGTGCAGCTTGGCCGGCTGATATTCCAGGATTTCCGCGCCGCGTTTGAGCAGAGGGCCGTAGAGCAGCCGCGCCGCCGCGACGGTCGCGCCATTGTCCGACCGCGATGGCATGACCAGCCGCGCGCCATCGCGCTGCCCGGCGGCGGCCAGCCGCTTCATCATGCCGCGTCCCGGCGAGAAATAGGCCATCACCATGTCGACCCGGCGGGCCTGGCTGAGGTCATGCTTGACCACCTGCGCCCAGGGGCTGAGCCGCCGGGTGGGTCCGCCGATCAGCCAGCGGAAACGGCTATGGCTGTCATGATGCAAAACCGGGTGCCAGCCGCGCACCATCGCGCGCAGCGTGCGGAAGCGCTGGCGACGGGTCGAGACCCAGCGCCAGAGCTGGCCGTACCAGATCACCATCGCTTCGACCTGCGGCCCGGCGAGCAGCAGGCCCAGATCCGCCCAATGGTCGCCATCGGCATCGCTGAAATAATCGTCGGCCACGTTAAAACCGCCGATCAGCACCTGCGCGTCGTCGGCGATCGCCATCTTCTGATGATTGCGGATAAGGTAGCGGGTGGAGCGCCGGGCACCGAACCAGGCGAAATGGCCGCCCGCCGCGATCAACGGGTCGAACAGGCTCTGCGGCGTGCCGCTGCTGCCGAACGCATCGACCATCAGGGTGACAGCCACGCCGCGGTCGCGCGCCGCGATCAGCCGCGCCATCATCGCCCGGCCGCTCGCGTCGTCGGCCCAGATATAATAATAGAGCTTCAGGCAAAATTGCGCGCCGTCGATCAGCGCGACCAGCGCATCGTGCAGCGCGCGACCCTGGTCCAGCACGGCAAGCTGGTTGCCTTCCAGACTGTAACGGACGATGCCGTCTTCCCCGCCCGACCTTGGTGCATGTCTGTTCATGATCGCTCTCATGCCCGGATCGGGCGGGTCATGCCACGGCTTTATGGCCTTTTCATTGACTCGGACCGGTCGCGCTGCTAGGCGCTGCGCTTTACGAATCCCCTATTTTTCAGGAGGCCCTATTGGCCCGCGTTACCGTCGAAGATTGCGTCGACAAGGTTACCAACCGTTTCGACCTGGTGCTGCTCGCAGCCCAGCGCGCGCGTGAGATTTCGGGCGGCGCGGAACTGACCGTCGATCGCGACCGCGACAAGAACCCCGTCGTCGCGCTGCGCGAAATCGCCGAGGAAACTGTGTTTCCCGACGAATTGCACGCGTCGGTCGTCGCATCGCTTCAGAAGGTGCAGATCGACGATGACGATACGCCGGACGAAATCGGCTCGATCGCGCAGTCGGCCGAGGCCCTGCGCCTGACCGCAGCCGCGCCGCCGCGCAACCAGAATATCGGCGGCGACTACGACGGCTGAGCCTGCACGGTTCGGAGAGAGCCAAAGATCATAGAGAAAAAGGCCCGGCCCGCGCGAGTGGGACCGGGCCTTGTCTTGTTTGGCCTTGGCGTGCCGGGGAGCGGCTATTCCGCAGGCAAAGCCCAGTCGATCGCGCCGCGTCCCTGCGCCTCCAGAAACGCATTGGCGCGCGAGAAGGGGCGGCTGCCCAGGAATCCGTTATGCGCCGATAGCGGTGACGGGTGCGCTGACTTGATGACCAGATGGCGGCCGGTGTCGACGAACGCCGCCTTGCGCTGGGCATAAGCGCCCCAGAGCATGAACACGACGGGGTCGGACTTGGCATTGACCAGCCGGACGATCGCATCGGTGAATTTTTCCCAGCCTTGGCGCTGATGCGATGCGGCGCGGCCCATTTCCACCGTCAAGACGCTGTTGAGCAGCAGCACGCCCTGCCGCGCCCAATGTTCGAGGAATCCGTGGGCGGCAGGTGCGACGCCCAGGTCCGCCTTCATTTCCTTGTAGATATTGACCAGCGACGGGGGCGTCCGCACGCCGGGCATCACGCTGAAGCACAGCCCGTGCGCCAGCCCCGCGCCATGATAGGGGTCTTGCCCCAATATCACGACCTTGACCCGGTCGAGCGGGGTCAGGTCGAGCGCGCGGAAATATTCGCTGCCTTTGGGAAAGATGCGCTTGCCGCTGGCCTTCTCCGCCGCCAGAAAAGCCTTGAGCGCGGCCATATAGGGCGAGGCAAATTCTTCGGCCAACGGCGCGCGCCAGCTTTCGTGCAGCTTTATCGTGTCGGTCATGCGGGGCAAATGGCCCGGCCTTGATCGCTAAGTCAACATGATCGCGGTAAACAGGCTTGCCGACCGCGCGCGGATCGGAAATAGCAGACCCATGCTCATTTCGCGCCAGTTCTGCGCCCTTATCGCTGCGGTCGGCCTGTTCGCCACGCCGCTGCCGACCGCCGACGCCTTTGGCCCGGCCGTGTCGGCGCAGCGCCAGAGTGCGCAGGCCCGGCTGGAGGGCGAATTGCAGCGTTTCGCCGCGCTGTCGGACGGCACGGTGGGGATCGCCATCCGCAACCTCCAGACCGGCGAGCGGATCGCGATCAACGGCGACACATTATTCCCGATGGCCAGCACCTACAAGGTCGCGGTGGCGGGCAAGATATTCTCGATGATCGACCAGGGCCAACTGACCCTGCCACAGGTGGTGACCGTCGATCAGGCGTTAATGCGTTC
Organism: uncultured Sphingobium sp.; assembly: GCA_964562225.1. Lineage (GTDB taxonomy): Bacteria > Pseudomonadota > Alphaproteobacteria > Sphingomonadales > Sphingomonadaceae > Sphingobium. Next base: position 9,652 of record CAZLSU010000069.1, on the reverse strand, counting down.
GGGCGGCATATCCGACCTGCTGCCCCATCCCGGCGCGGCGCTTTCGGTCCATAATCTGCTCGACCTGATGCTGACGCGCAGCGACAATGCGGCGACGGACGTGCTGGTGGCGCTGGCGGGCGGGGCGGGGGCCGTTGATGCCTGGGTGAAGGCGGCGGGGGTGAAGGGCCTGCGGGTCGACAGCAACACCGCGCAGCTTCTGTACCGGGCGATGGGGATCGCGCCGGGGAGCGGCGGATCGTTCCAGCGCAATGTGGAGGCCGCGATGGAGGCCGACGCCGCCTTACGCGAACGCGATGCGCGCGACCTGCCCAATATCGGCTTTGCCACCGATCCGCGCGACACGTCGACGCCGCAGGCGATGATCGACCTGCTCGTGGGGATACGCACCGGCAAGCTGCTCAAGGCGCAAAGCACGGTCGCCCTGATTGATATCATGGCGCATTGCCGCACGGGGGCAAAGCGCTTGAAGGGCATGCTGCCGCCGGGCGCGCAGATCATGCACAAGACCGGTTCGCTGAACGGGCTGGGGGCCGATGTCGGCATCGTCACCATGGCCGACGGACAGATGTTCGCCATCTCGATATTCGTGATGAAGGATTATAAAGGCAATGAGGTCCGCGACCGCATAATGGCGGAGGCCGCGCGCGCGGCTTATGACTATTTCCTCTTCTCGTCCGAAAAGAAAGGCGGCTCGGGGAAAAACACTTAACGTAGACATGGTTCCGGCTATGTAACGAGCATGACCAAGGTGACCCGCTTCCGGGATTTCTGGCCCTATTATTTGCAGGAACATGCCTGCGCCGGAACCCGTGCGATGCATTATGTGGGAACAACCCTGGTGCTACTGCTTTTGTCGATCATCCCCTTTGCGCAAAGCTGGTGGTTGGGCGCTGTCCTGCCGGTTGCGGGCTATGGTTTCGCCTGGGCCAGCCACGGCCTGATCGAGGGTAATCGCCCTGCCACATTGCGCTATCCATTTTGGTCGCTGCGGGCTGATTTCGTGATGTGGTATCGCTTCGTCGTCGGCCATATGGGGCATGACCTGCGGCGCGCGGGTGTGCGCGATGACGGGACGGTCGATCCCGCCTTGCGCATCGCCATCTGATTTGCCGCCAGCCGCTTGACCGCGCGTCTTGCTCTGCGACAAGGGGGCGATGATCGCGTCCTTCATTTCGATGCCCGATATCGCTACGCTCGGTCCTCGCTGGCAGGGGCTTGAGGCGCTCGCGTCGGGCAGCTTCTTTCTTGGCTGGACCTGGACCGGAGCGTGGCTGGAAAGCTATCCGATCCGCCCCGATCTGCTGTGCGTCAGCGATGATGCGGGCGCGGACGTCGCGCTGGCGCTGATCGGCCATGCAATGCAGCCGCGTCTGCTGGGGCGCGCGGCGACCCTGCTTCTCAACCAGTCGGGCAATGCGCAGGCCGATCGGCCGTTCGTCGAATATAATGGTCTGCTGGCAGCGACGGGTAGCGAGAAGGCGGCCGCCGGGATGGCGCTGTCCGCGATTGGAGGGCGGCACGATTGGCGCGTGCTGAAGTTGAGCGGCATCGCCGCGGATTCGGCGCTGCTTCAGGCGGACCATCGCCGCGCCGTCCGGCACGATGTTTCGCCCGTCTATCAGGTGGATCTCGACGCGGTGCGCGGGGCGGGGGGCGACTATCTGTCGCTGCTGAGCGCCAATACGCGCAGCCAGATCCGCCGTGCGATCAAGGATCGGGGTGGTGCGTTGCCTGCGATCGAGGTGGTCACCGATGCGGTGGCGATTGACGCGGGCCTTGCCGAGATGACGGCGCTCAACACAGGGCGTCATGCCGATAATGCGTGGGATGATCCGGCATTCATCGGGTTCGTGCGCGCCTTGCTGGTCCGGGGGCTGACCAATGGCGAGGTCGAGTTGCTGCGCTTTTCCGATGCGAACGGGCTGGTCGGCCTTCTCGTCAACTTCATCTATCGCGGGCGGGCGATGAATTATCAGTCGGCGTTCGTCGCGCCGACCGGGGCGAAGGACAAGCCGGGTCTGCTGTGTCATGCCGCTGCCGTAGCCCGCTATGCCGATGCTGGGCAGCGGCTCTATTCGCTGCTGGCAGGCAAGGATCGGTACAAGCAGAGCTTGGCGACTGGCGAGGAATCGCTGGAATGGTGGGCGCTGGAGCGGTTTTCGCCCCGGTTGGAGGCGGAGGCGGTGCTGCGGCGGGTGCTTAAGCGCCCAGCTTCCGCATGATGCGGTAGGCCAGCCGCCGGATCGACTGGCGCTCGGGCGTCGTCCCGACCGTCCCGATGGGCAGGCCGCGTTTGCGGAGCAGCGCATTGAGGCTGTGCAGTTCGCCCGCCGCGACGCTGCGTTCCGATCGCCATGTCACCGACACGCTGACCGATACGGCCGAGCCGTTCTGCACGAAATGCGGACATTTGACCGGGACATGCACGGCTTCGCCCGGTGTCAGCGGATAAGCCGCGCCGCGCGAGAGGAAATCGTCGCGCCAGGTCAGGTTGCGGTGGCCGCCGGCGTGGAAATGCTCGCTTTGTTGCGGCGGCACCAGTTCCTCGTTATCGGCGGGGAAGATGGTCACGACCTTCTGGCCCCTTATCTGGAGCAGGATATTATGCTCCGGGTCCATGTGGAAAGGCGTGATGCTGCCGGGTGAGGACAGGAAGATGAAGGCTTCGCGATGGAGCATCGCGCCGGTCGCGCGCGCAACGATCGGTTCCAGTTCGGCCAGCGCCGCATCCAGCAGCGCACCATAATCGGCGTCGCGCTCGACATTTTTGAGCACCGCCCAACTGCCGTTGCTCTCGATCGTGCGGATCGTTTCGCCCAGGCTCAGGCCGTTGGCCGGGGTGTCCTGCGCCAGCACGCCCAGCGGCAGATCGCCCTTATTATATTCGACGCTGGCAAGTGGCATCCGTTCCGCCAGCGCGGCCAGCGCGTCGAGCGTCAGCAGCGGATGGCCGACCAGATCATGGTGCAGCTTGGTCGGATGATCGGGATAGGCGGCAGCGAAAGCGAGGCGCGCGTCGTCGGGAAAGGCTTGGCCGATATGGATGGGGCTATGGGCGGTCATGCTTGTCCTTTCGCCATGGCGGCCAGCCGCTCGACCCCGTTGGCGAGCGTGAATGCGGCCGTGCGACGCAGCCGGCCAAGTCCCGTGCCCTTGAGCGCGACGCGATACTGGACGATCGTGCGCCGTTCGGCCCACAGGCTGTCGATCATCGGATGGTCGGGGGCCGCGCAACTGTCCATCCAGCCGATCGTCGCGTCGCCCTGTACGGCGCGCAGGTTGGCGATTTCGATCAGTACGCCGGGGGAGAAGCGGCCCAGAGCCTCGTCGAACGCGATCTTGAAGGAGAAGGCCCCTTCGCCGTGGCGGAAATTGGCGAGCATGGCGATGGCGCGGCCATCCAGGTCGATGCGCAGGAAATGCAGCCGCCCGGCGTCGAACGCGGCGGCACAGGCGGCGCGGAAGAAGGCGGCGTCGGCGGGATTGCAGGCGAGCGCGGTGCCCTCCTGCCCTTTCCACCCGGCCTGTTCCAGCGCCAAAAACTCGCCGCACCAGCGGGGCAGGTCGGCACGGTCGGTGAGCAGCTTTTCCGCGACATGTCCGGTTTCGGCCAGCCGCTTTTGCAGGCGGCGGATTTCCTTGCGCTTCTTGGCGCGGACATGGGTGTCCCAATATGTGTCCGCGTCAAGGTCCGAGCGGAGCAGGGCGCGTTCGTAGCGATGCACTTCGCGCCGCGCGCGGCGCTGGTTGGTGCAGACCTGCTCCAGCGCGGCGGCATTGGCCCCGGCGGCGTCGATGCCGGTCAGGTGCAAGAAATGCGGCGCCCAGTCGGCGGCATCGAGCTGCGCCAGGAAATCCGCCCAAGCCGCAGCCTCATGCCCGCGGCGCAGGATCGGCGCGCCGAAGAAGCAGTGGCGATGCGTCCAGTTGGTGACGCAGGACAGCGGCAGGCGGCCGTGGCTGGATGCGATCTCGACCGGGAGGAGGCCGATCAGCAGCGGGCCTGCATGCGCCTCGACCAGCCGCACCGCCGGTTCACCGGCCAGATGATCGAGCGCGGCACGGAGCATATCGGGCGCGTAGAAGGCGTTGGCTTCGGCGGCCTGTTCCGCAAGGTCGGCCCAGCGTGCGCGCTGGCCGTTGGAAAGCGCGCACGCCTGCGCGGCCTTGGGTGAAGGATGAGACGCCATGTCCATGGCATCGGCCATAGGCGGCAAAGATTAGGGAATAGCTAAATGCGCCCGTTCCCCTCTTTACATCGCCACCTATATTGGCTCTGAAGCGATAGATGCTGCGGCGCGGCAATCACATGAGAGGCACGGAGCATGAGTACCGCCATCGAAGGCAAATTCTTCCGCCAGATATTGGGCCATTATCCGACCGGCGTGTGCGTCATCACCGCGCGGCATGACGATGGCCGGGCGGCGGGCATGGTGGTCGGCTCCTTCACATCGGTATCGCTGCATCCCCCGCTGGTCGCTTTCTTTCCCGACAAGGGGTCGAGTAGCTGGCCGAAGATAGAGACGGTCGGTCGTTTCTGCGTCAATATATTGGCGGACGATCAGGAGGAGCTGTGCCGCACCTTCTCCCGCCCCAGCGAGGACAGGTTCGCCGGCATCGCGCACCGCCTGTCCGACAATGGATCGCCGATCCTGGACGGCGCGCTCGCCTGGATCGACTGCACGCTGCACGCGGTGCATGAGGCGGGCGATCATTATATCGTGCTGGGCGAGGTGCAGGCGCTCGACGTCGCGCGGGAAGGGCAGCCGCTTCTGTTCTTCAAGGGTGGCTATGGTCAGTTCGCTCCCATGACCTTGCCCGCAGAATGACGGTGCTGGTCACCGGCGTGGCCGGTTTCATCGGCATGCATGTCGCCGACCGGCTGCTGGCGCAGGGCAGGGCGGTGATTGGCATCGACGATATGAACGACTATTATCAGGTGTCGTTGAAGCGTGACCGGATCGCCCGGTTGCAGGCCGACCATGGCAAGCTGTTCACCTTCGTCGAGCTGGACTTTGCCGATCTGGATGCGGTGCAGGCGGCGCTCGACGGGCATGTGCTCGATTCGATCGTGCATCTGGGCGCGCAGGCCGGGGTGCGCTATTCGTTGCAGAACCCGCATGCCTATGTGCGCTCGAACCTGGCGGGGCATGTCAATATGCTGGAACTGGCGCGTGAGCGGCGCGTGCGGCATCTGGTCTATGCGTCGTCATCGTCGGTCTATGGCGGCAATGACAGCCTGCCCTTCCGGGTCGAGGATCGGGCCGATCATCCGATTTCGCTCTATGCCGCGACCAAGCGGGCGGATGAGCTGATGAGCGAGACCTACGCCCATCTGTTCCGCATTCCGATGACGGGGCTGCGCTTCTTCACCGTCTATGGACCGTGGGGGCGGCCCGACATGGCGATGTGGATCTTTACCAGTAAGATCCTGGCGGGCGAGCCGATCCCGGTATTCAACCATGGCCGGATGCAGCGCGACTTCACCTATATCGACGATATCGTCGCGGGCGTGGTCGGCTGCCTGGATCATCCCCCGGCCGACGACGGCGCGGCCAAGGCAGGCGGCAGCCGCGCGCCGCACCGGCTCTACAATATCGGCAACAACCGGTCCGAGGAGCTGATGAAGGTCATCGCCCTGCTGGAGCAGGCGTGCGGCAAGAAGGCCGTGATTGATTTCCAGCCGATCCAGCCGGGCGACGTGCAGGCGACCTATGCCGATATCAGCGCGATCGCGGCGGACATCGGCTTTGCGCCGACGACCGGGATCGAGGCGGGGGTGCCGCGGTTCGTGGAGTGGTATCGGGCGTATCACGGGGTGTGATTCGCGCGGGTGCGCGGGCTTAACTTCGCATATTTCCCGCTCGTTTTGATATTTTGTGAGTAATGTTGGAAAGGTTGTTGCGTGGGGCGCTGGGGTGGGTGCCGGACGAGAGAAAGAGGCTGTTGCGGGTTTAGCAGCGGGTGGAGGTGTAGGACAGGGGGATGTTCCGAAGCACACCCAATTCCGTTCGCCCTGAGTAGGGGCTGAGCGAAGCCGAAGACCCGTATCGAAGGGTATGCGCGCCGCCCGATCCTTCGATACGCCATTTCGACAAGCTCAATGGCTACTCAGGACGAACGGATTGGGGTAAGGTTGGCCGTAAGCGGGAGGCCGCATCATGAGCAAGAACAATCACAAGAGCGACGCCTTCGCCGCCATTCATGCTTCGGCCAGAGCGTTGCACAAGGTAGGTGCGATCGACAAGGGGACGATGCGCGGTTTCGATGTATCTTGCTTGAATAGAACGCCATGCGGCAGGGTGGTGATAAAGGGGTCATAGTCCAATGATCTATAAATATCATTCAAAAGAAGACTCTATTTTCTAACGTGCAGTTGTGTTTTTACTTATTTTATTGGTTATATTAGCGGTTCTTCTGCAGGCAGGATTTGCAATAACGCTTCTTGTAAATTCCGACTTTGAGAATTTAGATAGCAGTCTATTTATAATTATTGTGCCTTTGCTAACGTTACCAATATCCTTACTTTATGCTTTGCAGTTGGTTTTAAGGAGCAAAAAATCGGCCTACTGGGCAAAGCGCATCATTCTGCCGATATTTTTGCTGACCCTTCCATTCGCTGCGATTTTTTACACTGAGGCCACGAACGGAAGACCGCAGCAGCCTCCCCCCGTGTACTGATCGATCACAACGGATTGGATCAAGCCAAGGGCCATACTGGGCGGTCGCTATCTTCTCCCCTCCCCTTCAGGGGAGGGGTCGGGGGTGGGGGTTCTCCGGATCGCGCCGCGCTTGGGGATGGCCCCCACCCCAACCCCTCCCCTGAAGGGGAGGGGCTTTCAATCGCTCGCCGCAACCGTCTCCGCTGCGCCCATCACCCGCAGGATATTCTCCCCCGCAAGCTTGGCGATATCCGCATCGCTCCATCCCCGGCGCATCATTTCGGCCAGCAACACCGGGTAAGTGTCCACGCCGCCCAGCCCCTCCGGCATCCTTCCTACGCCGTCATAGTCGCCGCCGAGGCCGACATGGTCGACGCCTGCGACCTTGGCGATATGGTCGATATGGTCGGCAACCATTGCCAAAGTCGCGAGCGGTTCGGGGTTGGCTTTTTCCCATGTTTCCAGTGCGGCCTTGGCTGCTGCCGGATCGCCGATGTGGAGGCCGCCGAAGGGGGGCGCGTTGTTGCGGGCGATTTCGGCGCTGCGGGCCGCGCCCCAGACGCGGCGGGCTTCGGAGATATATTGGGGGGCGTAGTTGACCATGACGATGCCGCCATTGGCCGCGACCTGTTTGAGGATCGCGTCGGACACGTTGCGCGGGGTGTCGCACAGCGCGCGGGCGCTGGAGTGGGAGAAGATCACAGGGGCTTTGGTCACGCGCAAAGCGTCGGTCATCACCGCTTCGCTGACATGGCTGAGGTCGACCAGCATGCCGAGCCGGTTGAGTTCGAGAACGACGCTCTCGCCGAAGGGGGTGAGGCCGTCATGCCGGGGATTGTCGGTGGCGCTGTCGGCCCAGGCGATGGTCTTGCTGTGGGTGAGCGTCAGATAGCCCGCGCCCAGCGCCTTGTAGGCGCGCAGCACGGCGAGGCTCTCGTCGATCTGGCCGCCGCCTTCCACGCCGATCATCGAGGCGATGCGCCCCGCCCGGTGCGCGGCGCGGGCCTGCGCGGCGGTGGTGGCGAGCTGGAAGGTGGCGGGGTAGCGATCGGCCAGCGCCTTGACGAGCGCGATCTGTTCGACCGTGTCCTTGACCTGTTGCAACTCGGGCTTGTCGGCGGAGACCCAGACCGACCAGAACTGCCCGCCGACCTTGCCCGCGCGCAGGCGGGTGATGTCGGTGTTGTAGATTTTGGCGTCGAGGGTTTCGAGCGGCAGGGTCCAGCGGGTGTCCTTGGCGTTTTCGGTCAGGGCTTCGGCCCAGTCGTTATGGCCGTCGATCAGCGGGGTGGCTTTGAGGATCTTTGCGATGCGGGCGGCATAGGGATCTGGCGCGGCGTGCGCGGTGAGGGGGAGGGTGGCGAGGAGGAGGGCGAGGGTGAGGGCGCGGGTTTTCATGGGGGTAGGGTAGGGCGCTGCGATTTGCTGTCAATTACTGGAAGGGCAGGCGCATGGATCGTTCGCGCAGAGGCGCAGAGGCCGCAGAGAGATAGGGGAGCCTATGTGAGATTGTTCCCCGGCGCAGGCCGGGGTCCAGTCCCCAAGCCTTGGACTGGACCCCGGCCTGCGCCGGGGAGCATTATATCGAATTGCAAAGGAGTCATGCTCGATGCAGCTTTCTATTGGTGGCTCTGCGCCTCTGCGCGAACATTCTCCACGCACTGCATTGCGGATGAATAGCGGTCGAATCTGCGGTTGGGCGTTGCGCGGCGAAATGATCGCGCCCTAAGCTGGCGGGGATGATGATCGATCCGCTGATGTTGCTGCAAGCCTATAGCATCGGGGTGTTTCCGATGTCGGACGACCGCGCGGCGCAGGATGTCTATTGGGTGGAGCCTAAGAAGCGGGCGATCCTGCCGCTCGATGGGTTTCATCTGTCGCATTCGCTGGCGAAGGTGATCCGGCAGGAGCGGTTTGCGGTGACGGCCAATCGCGATTTCGCGAGGGTGGTCGCGCTGTGTGCGGAGGCTGCGCCCGACCGGCCGTCGACCTGGATCAACGGGCCGATCGAGCGGGCCTATCGGCATTTGCACGAGATTGGTTTTGCCCATTCGGTCGAATGCTGGGACGGGGACGAACTGGTCGGCGGGCTGTACGGGGTGTCGCTGGGGCGGGCGTTTTTCGGCGAATCGATGGTGTCGCGACGGACCGATGCGTCGAAGGTGGCGATCGCCTGGCTGGTGGCGCGGCTGCGGTTCGGCGGGTTCGCGCTGCTCGACTGCCAGTTCATGACCGATCATCTGCGGTCATTGGGCGCGGTGGAGATTGCGCAGAGCGCCTATCTTCAGTTGCTGGGCGCGGCGGTGGGCGGCGTGGCGCTGGGGGCGGGCGTGCCGGCGGCAGGCGCGGGGTCTGCGGCTTCGCTGGCGTTCGACGGCCTGGCGGCGCGACCGGGGGATGCCGGTTCGCCCTTGTCGCCCAGTTTGACCGTGGCGGGGCCGGTTTGCGGCCATTCCATCGTGCAGCTTTTGACCCAGACGTCATAGATAGGGTGCTGCACGACGTTGCGGTCGGGACGGTTGCGGAACAGCCAGCCGGAGAAATTGCGCCGCCATTTGCCGTCCGCGCTGGAGCGGATGTCGAGTTGCACGAAGGCGCCGACTTCCTGGAGATTTTCCCAGGGCGCGCTGGTTTCGCACGCCTGAAGCCGCACGATGGCGTCGCCCGCGCGCAAGGCTTCGCCGGGTTTGATCGTGAGGTCGCGGGTCAGGCCGTTGCGCTTGTTGAGCAGGCCGATCACCGCGACGCGATCCGCCATGGGCGTGCCGGGCAGGCTGGTCGAGCCGCGATTACTGATCTTGCTGCCTTCGACCTTGACCGGGCCGGTCTGGTTGGCGGCGGGCATTTCATTATCGCTGCATGCGGTGAGCGCCAGCGTGGCGGCGAGAAGCGGCAGGGCCAAGCCTGACCCTTTAGACCCCGCCGGATGGCGCATCATGATGCGTCGGGGCTCCATGCCTCATAATCGCCGGTCGCCTTCTGGCGCA
>CAZLSU010000068.1:0-17412 GCA_964562225.1 uncultured Sphingobium sp. | reverse complement strand
GCGGAAAATCTGCGTCAGCAGGTTGCGCTCATGATCGGACAGCTTCTGCGCCCAGTCGCGGCAATCCTCGCCCAGAGGCACTTCCTCGGGCAGCCAGTGAAGCTGCTGCTGGCGCTTCCAGAATTCATAGGCCCAGGGATATTCGAAGGGCTTGTAGACCTTGGAGGCTTTGAGAAGGGGCATGGCGGCGGACTCCGGCTGAATATCGTTACGGGTGAAGGGCGGTTGCAACCTGCGTTGGGTCGGCACGTTTAAGAGCCGCTACCCCTAGGGTTTTTGGCCCCAGCACAGGAGAATTATCATGGTCGATCTGACCCAGATCAAGGAACATGCCGAAGTCATCGGCGCGGACGGGGTGCATGTCGGCACCGTCGACCATATCGACGGCGACCGCATCAAGCTGACCAAGAAGGACAGCGGAGAAGGGTCGCATCAGGGGCATCATCATTATATCAGCCAAGGCCTGATCGCCGATATCGAGGACGGCACTGTGCGGCTCTCGGCCAATGCCGACGTTGCTGTGACATTTGAAGAGGAAGAGTGAGGCGTCCGGCGCGGCGGCATCAGCCGTCGCGCCGGACTTCATGCCCTCACTGGCAGGCCAGACACTCGTCATAGTCGGTGCTTTCCAGCTCGAACTTGGGGGCGTCGATCGTATTGTCGGCCTCCACGCCGCCCGCGAAACCGGCGCGCTGCACTGACTTTGACCGCAGATAGTAAAGCGATTTAATGCCCAGTTCCCATGCGCGGAAATGGAGCATCAGCAGATCCCATTTTTCGACGTCTGCCGGGATGAACAGGTTCAGCGACTGCGCCTGATCGATATAGGGCGTCCGGTCGGCGGCGAGTTCGAGCAACCAGCGCTGGTCAATCTCGAAGCTGGTCTTGAACGTGTCCTTTTCCTCAGGCGAGAGGAAATCGAGATGCTGAACGCTGCCGCCATTTTCCAGGATCGAATTCCAGACGTTGGTGGAGTCCTTCGACTTTTCGACCAGCAGCTTTTCCAGATAGGGGTTCTTGATCGAGAAGCTGCCCGACAGCGTCTTGTGGGTGTAGATGTTCGCAGGGATCGGTTCGATACAGGCGCTGGTGCCGCCCGCGATGATGCTGATTGACGCGGTCGGCGCGATCGCCATCTTGCAGGAGAAACGCTCCATCACGCCCATGTCGGCCGCGTCCGGGCAGGGACCGCGCTCGATCGCAAGCTGCATCGAGGCTTCGTCGACCTGGCCCTTGATCTGCTTGAAAATGCGCAGGTTCCAGGACTTGGCCATTGCGCCCTCGAACGGGATGTTGCGGGCCTGTAGGAAGCTGTGGAAACCCATGACGCCCAGACCCACCGACCGCTCGCGCCCGGCGCTATATTTGGCGCGCGCCATTTCGGGCGGCGCGCGGTCGATATAGTCCTGAAGCACATTGTCGAGGAAGCGCATGATATCCTCGGCGAAGAGCTTTTCATCCTTCCATTCGTCCCAGGTTTCCAGATTCATCGACGACAGGCAGCAGACCGCCGTGCGATCCTGCCCAAGATGATCACGCCCGGTCGGCAAGGTGATTTCCGAACAGAGGTTCGACGTCGAGACCTTTAGCCCCAGGTCGCGATGATGTTTGGGCATCGTGCGGTTCACGGTATCGTTGAACACGATATAGGGTTCGCCAGTGGCGAGGCGGGTTTCGACCAGCTTCTGGAACAGCGAACGCGCGTCCACCTTGCCGCGCTCGGACCCGTCCTTGGGGCTGCGCAGAATGAATTCGCGACCGTCGCGTACCGCTTCCATGAACGCGTCAGTCAACAGGACGCCGTGGTGCAGGTTCAATGCCTTGCGGTTGAAATCGCCGCTTGGCTTGCGGATTTCGAGGAACTCCTCAATCTCCGGATGCGACACGTCGAGATAGCAGGCGGCAGACCCGCGACGCAGCGAACCTTGGCTAATTGCCAGCGTCAGGCTGTCCATGACGCGGACGAACGGGATGATGCCGCTGGTCTTGCCGTTCAAACCGACCGGTTCGCCGATGCCGCGCACGCTGCCCCAATAGGTGCCGATGCCACCGCCGCGCGAGGCGAGCCAGACATTCTCGTTCCAGGTGTTGACGATGCCTTCCAGGCTGTCGTCTACCGAATTGAGATAGCAGCTGATCGGCAGGCCACGACCCGTGCCGCCGTTCGACAGCACCGGGGTGGACGGCATGAACCAGAGTTTGGAAATATAGTCGTACACCCGCTGGGCATGATCCCGATCGTCGGCATAGGCGGCCGCGACACGGGCGAACATGTCCTGATAGGATTCGCCGGGCAGCAGATAGCGATCCTTCAGCGTCTCCTTGCCGAAGTCGGTCAGCAATGCATCGCGCGTCGAATCCGTGACGACCGGGAAGCGCCGTTCCTGCACGGCCGACGAAGAAAGCGGTGCGGCCTTGGGCGCGGGGCTGCTACCGACAGGGCTGCTGGCGGGCGTCTGCGCCGTGTCGGTCCGGTCTTCCAATATCGTTGCCATGTCGTTCGTACCTGTGTCCTGACCTTGGTCCCGGCTATCCCGAAAATCCATGTGTGCGCCCCTAAGTAATCTCGCGAGTGTTCCTGCTTCGTTCGATTCGTTCAAGCGGGTTCGGGCGAAGCGCCTACCCTAGCATGACCTTCACCAAACCGGCACCCCGATGTGCGTCCAACCGAGTGAATCACAAGGACGAAAAATCCTTATACCGGGAATGGCCCGGCATTTGTAACACAATCTGTTGGGTGACCCCCGTCGTCCTGATACCACAGATAGTGCCACAGCCCCCGGCGCGCGCAAGAGGGTAAATGACAGATTAGCGACTCGACTCGTCGCTTGGCCGACTCGTTTCATGGCATGACCATGAGCGACGCGTGGACGGATGCGGCACCGGGAAAAGGCAATAGGCGATTGGTCGAAGGAAAAATTTTTCTCGAACCCTCCGTCTCCGGCCCTGCGATGGGCGTGCGGGGCATTCCGCCAGTGGAAAATTCGCATTAAGGCAGAGGCGAAAGGCTGGACCGATGATAGTTTCGCAGGCGCAAGCCGTCATGCAGGCGCTGCTCGGCAGCACACCCTATGATCATTTCATGGACACGCATATGGGGCGCACCCCTTTGCTGGCGCGCGGGCGCGGTGTCGAGGAAGCGCGTGGCGATCTGCTGGGCACCGATGTTCGCGCCACCATATTGGGCGCTTTTGCCAGCCATGCGCCGCGACTTACCTGCCACGCGCATGCGCCTGTGGGGGCACCGCCAATGCCTGCCCCGGTTGCGGACGCGGCTGCTTTCCGCACCCTGATCGACCGTTATCATGCCGGGCGCTACACCGTTCGCATCCCCGACGTCGCGCGTTTCAGCCCGCTGCTGGTGCAATTGACCCGTGCCATGGAGCAATTGCTGCTCGCCACCGTCGATGCTGCGATCTTCTGGAGCGCGGCGGAGGCGCAGGCCCCGGTCCATTATGACGAATATGACATTTTCGTCGTTCAGATGGTCGGCACCAAACGCTGGTTCCTCTCGCAGGAGCCGCCAGCGCTCGCCAATCCCTGGAAGCAGGCCGCCGAAGTGCCTCCCCAACTCCACGATCCCCGGATCGTCGATCTGGCACCCGGCGATCTTCTCTATCTGCCGCGTGGCACGCCGCATTGCGTGCAATCGACCAGCGAATCGATCCATCTGTCGATCGGCCTGTCGCCGGTGACGGTACGGGACGCGATCCAGGCCGCGCTCGACCGGCTGGCGGATATCGACCGGCCGCTGCGGGAGGGGGCGACGGGCCGGGCTGACGCGTTAGCGCGCGGAGAAGGACTGGACGAAGCCACGGCGGCCGTCCAGCGCGGGCTGGTGCAATTGATGCAGGCCAGTGCATCGCCCGCCTTCATGGCAGACGCCTTTTCGCACCGCATCGCGCGGTTGATCGGTGCCATGCCCAAACTCGGACAGGCCCAGCCCCCGGCGCTGACCCTGCAAAGCTATGTCCGCCACAGCCCACTTGCCATCGCCCATCTGGTGACGACCGACGACCTGGTCGATTTCATCCAGCCGGGCGAACATATCCTCGTGCATCGCGGCGCAGAGGCAGGGTTGCGCTTCATCGCCGCGACACCGCTATTCCGCGTCGCGGACATTCCCGGCCCGATAGGGGACGATATTCGCGTGGCGCTTGCCACTCGGCTGGTCGCCAGCGGATTTCTGGAGGTTGGAGCGGGATAGGATGCTCGTCATCAAACAATTTGCTGCTTCCCCGCCGCCGCGCCCGCGCCTAACAGGGGCACAGCATGTGGCAGCTTTACCAATTTCCCCTTTGTCCCTTTTCCCGCAAGGTCCGGCTGCTGCTGGGCGAGAAGGGTGTGGGCTATGATCTGGTGCGCGAATCGCCCTGGGCGATGCGCGACGAATTTCTCGACCTTAATCCCGCCGGCACGACGCCGGTCATGGTGGAGGAGGAGAAAGGCATCACGCTGATCGACAGCCAGGCGATCTGCGAATTTTTCGAGGAGACCGTCGAAAAGGTGCCGCTGATAGCGGGCACCGCGGCGGGCCGCGCCGAAGTGCGGCGATTGACCGCCTTTTTCGACAAAAATTTCTACGACGATGTGGTCGGCCCGCTGCTGCACGAGCGGATGAAGAAGCGGCTGATCGAGCGCGCACCGCCCGACGCGCGCGTCCTGCGTGAGGCGATGAAGCGCGCCAACGTGCATATGGACTATATGCATTATCTGCTCGACCATAGGAGCTGGATGGCGGGCGGGACGCTCAGCCTCGCTGATATCGCGGCGGCGGCGCATCTGTCGGTCGCCGACTATCTGGGCGGCATCGACTGGACGGGGCATGAAACGGTCAAGCGCTGGTATGCCGGGTTCAAGTCGCGCCCGTCCTTTCGCCCGTTGCTGTCGGAACGGATGGAGGTGATCGCACCGCCGGCCCATTATGAAAAGCCGGATTTCTAGGGGCGATGCCTAACCAGCCTGTCCCTGATGCCGCCGACCGTCCGTTCGGTCCGGCGCTGGCCCGCGCGATCCGGGGGCGCTGCCCGGCCTGCGGCGAGGGGCGGATGTTTCGCGCCTTCCTGAAACCTGCCTCTGCCTGCGGCCATTGCGGCCAGCCATGGGACGTGCATCAGGCCGACGATTTCCCGTCCTATATCGTCATCTTGGCGCTGGGGCACATATTGGTGCCGCTGATGATCGAGGTGAACAGCGCGCTGGAGATTCCGCTGGGGGTTCAGGCGCTATTATGGCCGGGGCTGGCGCTGATGCTCGCCGCCGCGTTGATTCAGCCTGCCAAGGCGGGCGTCATCGCATTCCAATGGTCGCGCCGAATGCACGGCTTTCGGTAATATTATTCCGGGCCGCGCAGGAAGTTGTGCTGCATCACTTGGCGCACAGTGTCATCGATGATGCGGCGTCCTTCGGTGCCATGGGTGACGACGGTGGTGTCGCATGTCGCGACGCACACGCCCTTCTGAAACGCGGCGGACGATACGGTCCAGCTGGTCTTGCCGATATGGCCGATCGCGCAATGGACTTCAAACGGATAGGGAAAATGGGCCTCCTCGACATAGTTGAGCGAAACCGACGCGACGAGCCAGCGCACGGCATGTTCGTGCGGATGGCGACCCATATGATGGTGAAAGCGGATGCGGGCGGTTTCAAACATGGCCGAAATGGCGACATTGTTAATATGCCCCATCGTATCCATGTCCCCGAACCGCGTGTCGAGGGTGGTGACGAAGGCGTAAGCATCGGGGCTGAGCCGCCAAGCTTCGGGTTTGGCCATGTCCTGCTTTTCCTCTTTTCAAAGAGCGTCTTACTCTCGGCGTCGCCTTATGCAACGGGAGCGACAAAAATGGCGCGATTGCGACCTTTTTGACACATAATTTAGGCTATTGAGCAATGCCCTGAATTATTGAGCAATGCCCTGAATATAGTCGATGCGAATACGGACCCAGGCACCGACTTGCTGTCGACCGCCGATCCGGGGCGGGACGACGCGGAATTGCCAGGCGGCCAGTCGCACGGCCCGCGCAAAGCCTGATCCGACCGGCGATTCGCCGAGCTGGCGGCAATTTTCGACCTGATAATTTTCGATCGTTCGGCACGCGACCATGCCCCAGCCGTTGGGCGGGGCGTTGGGGGGCATGTAGGTCGCGAGTTCCGCATTGGTCGGTCGGCGCTGCCAGTCGGCATTGAATAATTGCTCGCCCCCCGGCCCTTCGCCCGGTCCCTGCGTCCCGCCGCCTTCGCTGCCCGCCAATGCCCCGCCCTTGTCGCGGCTCGGCATCTTGCCGATGTCGGCACCTGCAAAATCCTGTCGACTGAGCACGATGAAGGGCAGTTCGGGCGTCGGCGGCGTTTCCGTCGCGGGCGGGGATGGCGTGGTTTTGGGCGCGGGGGTCGCGGCCTTCTGTTCCCGCTTGCGCGCCACCTTCTTTTCGCGCGCGGCGACGGGTGCGGGCGACGGCGCGAGCGAGAAGCTGACCGGCAGGCTCTTATCCTTCTTGCGCGGCGAAAATTGCGGCCCGAGCGTCAACAGCATCAGGATGAGCAGGCCGTGGATGACGATCGCCAGCAGCAGCGCGATCGCGCGGCGGGAAAGCGCCGGTCGCTCGAAACCCGCGAAAGGCCGGAAGGGGAGGGAAGGCATCAGGGGCGATCTAGGGATTTTTCACGGCCAAGGTAAGCCAGAAGGATGACGACACCGCATTGACAGCGCCGTGCCATCGGTTGAAATAGAACATAACAGGAACATATTATCATGACTGAGTCGGCACCATCGCTGGCCGCGCTGCGGCAATCCATAGCGGCCCTCGACCGGGGACGGCCAGCGGTTGGTGCCGAACGGTTCTTGACCGGCCATGAAATGCTCGACCGGGCGCTCGATGGCGGGCTGGCGCGCGGGCGGGTTCATGAACTGCTTTGTGAGGGCGAGGAGGAGGGTGCGGGCGAGGGCCTGGCACTGCTGCTCGCCCGGCTGGCGGCGGGCGATACGGGCGCGCCGCTGCTGTGGCTGCGCATGGGCGGGGGCGGCACTCCCTATGGTCCCGGTCTCGCTGCATTGGGGATCGATCCTGCCCGGCTGCTGCTGGGCGTGATGGCGGATGAAGCGATGCTTTTGCAGGCGGCGCTCGATGCGCTGCGCTGCGCGGCGCTGGGTGCCGTCGTGGTCGAATGCCGGGGTCGCCAGCGAAAGCTGGACCTGACGGCCAGTCGGCGGCTGGTTTTGGCGGCGGAAGCATCGGGCGTGACGGCGTTATTGCTGCTGATTGGCAGCGATCCGGTGCCGAGCGCGGCGGAAACGCGATGGCGGGTCGCCGCCGCGCCCTCCGTGCCGCTGCCGGGCGACGCACCGGGGCACAGCGCCTTCGACCTCACCCTGCTGCGCCGCCGGGCCGGGCGGGACGGGATGCGGTGGCGGCTCATCTGGCGGGCGCAACAGGCATGTTTTGGAGACTATGACGGTGAATGCGAGCGACGACAGGCAGAAGGGGAGGGAGGCACGGCGTTATCTGGCGCTGTGGTTCCCGTTTCTGGCGCTCGACCGGCTTCGGGTCGCGCGGCCTGACCTGTGGGCTACAGGCGACGGCCCGCGCGCGACGGCGGAACTGGTGCGCGGCGCGATGCGGCTCGCCTGCCTGGATCAGGATGCGCTGGGGCAGGGCCTGACGCCGGGCATGGCGCTCGCCGACGCGCGGGCGCAGATCCCGGAGATTATCATTTTCGACGTCGATCCCCATGCCGACCAGGACTGGCTGGAGCGGCTGTGCGACGGTTGCGCGCGCTATACGCCGATCGCGGCCCTCGACGGGGCGGCGGGGCTGATGCTCGACATCGGCGGTTGCGCGCATCTTTGGGGAGGTGAGGACGCGCTGGTGCAGGACGTGATGGCGCGACTCGCGCGCCACGGGATGCGGGCGCGCCATGCGCTGGCGCATACGGCGGAGGCGGCACATGCGCTCGCCCGCTTCGCCGCCGGGTCGGCCCCGGACGAAGAGAGTGCGATTCGCCGCTTGCCCGTCGACGCGCTGGGGCTGGAGGCAGAGGCATTGCTGGCATTGCGCCGCGCCGGGCTGCGCACGGTCGGCGATATTGCGACACGCCCCACCGCCGCCATCGCGGCGCGTTTCGGGGAAGAAGCGGTCGACGCGCTCCATTGCCTGCTCGGCCTTTCCGCGCGGCCGCTCGCCCCCCGCCGCGCCCGTCCCGCCATTCTGATCGAGCGGCGCTTCGCCGAACCGATGGGCAGCACCGCCCATGCGCTGATTGTGCTGGAGGAGATGGCGACCGACGCCGGGCGGCAACTGGCCGAACGGGCGCAGGGCGGACGACGGTTCGAGGCGGTGTTTTTCCGCGCTGATGGTCTGGCCTTTCCGCTGCGGGTCGAAACCAGCCTGCCGGTCCGCGACGCGCCCGCGATCATGCGGTTGCTGCGCGAACGGATCGAGGCCCTGTCCGATCCGCTCGATCCCGGCTTCGGCTTCGACATGCTGCGCCTCTCCGTACCGCGCGCCGATCCGTTGGCGGCGAGCCAACTCGCGCTGGAGGGTGGCGAGGCGCGGGGGCAGGAGGATGTCGCGGCGCTGATCGATCGGCTGTCGGTGCGCACGGGCCGCAAGCGTATTTGTCGGCTGGAACCGCGCGACACCCATATTCCTGAGCAGGCACAGCTCGCGCTGCCCGCCGTCGAAAGCGTGGCATCGGGGGTATGGCCGCAGGCGCAGGACGCACATGACCCGCCCATGCGTCCGCTCCATCTGTTCGACCCGCCGCAGCGGATCGACGTGGTGGCGCAGGTGCCCGACGGCCCGCCGCACCGCTTCCGCTGGCGGCGCGCGCTGCATGAGGTGACGCGTTATGAAGGGCCGGAGCGGATCGCGCCCGAATGGTGGCTGGCACCTGACGGGGCGCTGGAGGGCCATGACCGCACCCGTGACTATTATCGGGTCGAGGATGTGCGCGGCCGCCGCTATTGGATCTTCCGGCACGGGCTATATGGGACGGAAGCGGCGCATCCCGGCTGGTATCTGCACGGCCTGTTCGCATGAAAGCGCGGCGCGGGCCTGGTCCGGCAAGGCCGAAATCGGCGGACCGCCGGCAGCAGGCGCGGCTGGCAAGCCAAGGGGAAAAGGGCAAGCCCGCGGAAGGCCCCCGCGCGGAAATAGCTGATGGACTTGCCTTCGCCGAACTGGTCGCCGCCACCAATTTCTCCTTTCTGCGCGGGGCATCGCATGGCTCCGACATGGTCGGCCGGGCCATCGAACTAGGGCTGGCTGGTATCGGCATCGCCGACCGTAATAGCGTGGCAGGCGTGGTGCGGGCGCATGTGGCGCGCAAACGCGCCCCGGAAAAGGCGCGGGCGGAGATGATCGCAGCCAAGAAGGAAGCCGGTCAGTCTCCTGAACTGACACCGGAAGAAGAGAAAGCGTGTGAAACCGATATGCGGCTGGTCGTCGGGGCGCGGCTGGTTTTCGTGGATGGAACGCCCGACATCGTCGCTTATCCCGCTACCCGGCGCGGATGGGGCGAACTCACCAAATTGCTGACGCAGGGTAATCTGCGCGCAATCAAGGGCGACTGCATCCTGCGCTATGAGGATCTGACCGCCTATCTCGACGACTTGCTGTTGATCGTGCTGCCCGGTTCGACCGCCACCGAACAGACCGCGCATCGTAAACCGGTGGACTATGAACTGGACGACCGCCATCCTGCCGAAGCCATCAGGCAAGGTCATTTGCATCTGGTGCCGCCACCGCGCCCGGCCGACATGGAAACACTGCTATTGCGGCTTTCGCGACTGGCACCGACCCGCATCTGGCTTGGTGCCGCCATCCGGCGCGATGGCCGTGATCGGCGGCGGCTGGCCGAATTCAAGTCTCTGTCGGCGCGCACGGATGTGCCACTGATTGCCACTATGGACGCCCTGTACGCCACGTCGGCGCAGCGTCCGTTGCAAGATGCGCTCAGCTGCATCCGCGAAGGCAGGACGATGGCAAAGGCTGGCCGGCTATTGGAGGCCAATGCGGAACGGCATATCCATGCGCCCGCCGAAATCACGCGATTGTTCCGCACCTGCCCGGAAGCGATCGGTGAAACAATCCGCCTGCTGGGACGCGTGCATTTCACCCTCGACCAGCTTCGTTATGAATATCCGCACGAACCGGTGCCTGAAGGATGGACGGCGCAGCAATGGCTGGAGGAACTGACCATCAGCGCCGCCCATGCCCGCTACGGCCCAACCATCCCGCCATCGGTCAAAAAACTGCTTGATGAAGAATTCGGCCTGATCCGGGAGCGGCGCTACGCCTATTATTTCCTGACTGTCCACGACATTGTCGCCCACGCCCGGATGAAGGGCATATTGTGCCAGGGTCGCGGCTCGGCCGCCAACTCCATGATCTGCTTCCTGCTTGGCGTGACGTCAGTCGATCCGCAGAAGCACGACCTGCTCTTTTCACGCTTCGTATCGGAAGAACGTGATGAGCCGCCCGACATTGATGTCGATTTCGAGCATGAGCGGCGCGAGGAGGTGATGCAATATATCTATGAACGCTATGGTCGGCACCGCGCTGGCATAGCAGCGACCGTCATTCATTATCGCTCGCGCAGCGCCGTGCGAGACATGGCGAAAATATTGGGCTTTAGCGAAGATGTGTCGGCACGCCTGTCCAGTACCGTGTGGGGCAGCTATTCGGGCGACATGGGGGACGCCCGGATCGTCGATGCGGGATTCAGTCTCGATAATCCGCAGATTGTTCGGCTTCGCGCGCTTCTCGACCAACTGCTCGATGCGCCCTTCCCCCGTCACCTGTCGCAGCATGTCGGCGGCTTCGTGCTGACCCAGAACCGGCTGGACGAGACGGTGCCGTTGCATCACGCGGCGATGGATGATCGCAGCTTCATAGAATGGGACAAGGATGATATCGACGCGCTGGGCCTGATGAAGGTCGATATATTGGCGTTGGGGATGCTCACCTGCATCCGCAAAGCCTATGATCTGATGCGCGACCACAACTTGGGAGACCATGACCTGACGGTCGATCTTAATGCCCAAGACCCAGCCGTCTACGCCATGCTGCAGAAGGGCGACAGTATCGGAGTCTTCCAGGTCGAAAGTCGCGCGCAGATCAATATGCTGCCGCGCCTCAAACCGCGGACGCTTTACGATCTGACGGTACAGGTGGCGATCGTGCGGCCCGGCCCGATCGAAGGCGATATGGTGCACCCCTATCTGCGGCGGCGCTGCGGCGAAGAGAAAGTCGTGTTTCCCGAACCCGATCCCGAACATGGCCCGCCCGACGAACTGCAATCCTTGCTGGGCAAGACATATGGCGTCCCGCTGTTTCAGGAACAGGCGATGAAGTTGGCAATCGTCGCTGCCGATTTCACGCCTTCGGAGGCCAACCAGCTGCGCCGGTCGATGGCGACATTCCGCAATATCGGGGGGATGGACAAGTTCAGGGACAAGATGGTCCACGGCATGACCGCGCGTGGCTACCAACCCGACTTCGCCGAGCGCTGCTACAAGCAGATCGAGGGGTTCGGCAGCTATGGCTTTCCCGAAAGCCATGCGCTGTCCTTCGCCCGGCTGGTCTATGTCTCGGCCTGGATTAAATGCCATCAGCCCGCCATCTTCGCCTGCGCATTGCTCAATGCGCAGCCCATGGGCTTCTATGCACCGGCGCAACTGGTGCGCGATGCGCGTGACCATGGCGTGTCGGTGGGCGATGTCGATATCAATATGAGTGTCTGGGACAACAGCCTGGAGCCGCTGCTGCGTTCACGCCACACAGCCATGGGCGAAGGGACGGGGCCTGCGCTCGCCTTGCGGCTGGGCTTCCGCCAGATCGACGGTTTTCGCGATGCCTGGGCGGCGCAGATCCTCACGGCGCGCGCAGACGGTCTGTTCGGCAGCATAGAGGATATGGCGCGCCGCGCCGCCCTGCCCGCCCGCGCGCTACGGTTGCTGGCCGATGCCGATGCCTGCCGGTCGCTGGGGCAGGACCGGCGCGAGGCGCTGTGGGAGGTACGGCGCACCCCGTCTGACGAACTGCCGCTGTTCGCTGCCGCCCGAAAGCGCGACAGCGGCGCGCGCGAACTAGGTGTGGAACCGGATGCGGCGCTGCCCGCCATGGCGCTCAGCGAACAGGTCGCCGCCGACTATCAGGTGACGCGCCTGTCGCTCAAGGGGCATCCGATGCAGTTCCTGCGCCCGGTCTTCGCTGCCGAGGGCATATTGAGTTGCGCGCAGACCAGCGCGGCCAAAAACGGCATGCGCGTACGTACCGCCGGGGTGGTGCTGGTGCGTCAGCGGCCGGGCAAGGGCAATGCGATCTTCATCACCATCGAGGATGAAACCGGCGTCACCAACATCCTGCTCTGGGCACGGCTGTTCGAGATGCAGCGCCGTGCGGTTATGGCATCCCGCCTGATGCTGGTGGAGGGTGAGGTTCAGCGCAGCAAGGAGGGGGTCGTCCACCTGATAGCGACCAGGGTGCATGACCGCACTGTTGAACTATCCCGGCTATCGGAGGCTCATGCCGCGCGAATCGCCCTGTCGCACGCAGACGAGTTTTCGCACCCCCAGCACCCACGCACCGCGAATCATCCGCGTAATGTCCGCATCCTCCCCAAGTCGCGCGATTTTCACTGAAAATGCGATGACGCATATTATTTGGACAATCGGCCAGCCATAAAAACGCTACGGAATGGCCGATTTCTGCGCTTTGTTGCATATTTTGCAACCGTAACGACATTTTACGCAGTTGCAGCATGATGCGATTCGAGCGAAACGGAACTCGCCTTTCAGGCATCCTCTCCTAAAACTTTCATGGGCTGGTCTTCGATCAGCCCTTTTTTTTTGTGTCGGGACGTTCTATGCGAATCAAGCGAACTGCCGCGCCGATAAAAAATTTCGGAGAGATGCCGCCGGTCAGACCGGCAAGGGCGAGGCAAAAGCAAGGGGGATCGAGCCTGTAGGGCGACGCTGGCTCTCCCCCACCCTTTTCTCGATTCTCGGTCTTTTGCGCATGCCGACGCTGATCCTGCTCGCCCTTTCCAATGTCTTCATGACGATCGCCTGGTACTGGCACCTCAAGGGCGGGGCGACCAGGCCGTTGCTGCTGGTCATCCTGATCAGTTGGGGCATCGCGCTGATCGAATATTGCCTAGCCGTGCCCGCCAACCGGATCGGTTATGCGCAGGGGTGGAGCGGTGGGCAGCTCAAGATCGCGCAGGAATGCCTGGCGCTGCTAGTGTTCGGATTGTTCATGATCCTGGTGCTGAAGGAACCGATCGGCTGGCGGCATCTGGGGGCCTTTGCCTGCATCGTCGGCGCGGCGGGGTTCATGTTCGCCGGGCGTTGAGATAGCGTCGCCGCAGGATAACGCTCGCTATCAAGAAGGGCGCGGACAGCGAAGCCACCACCATCCCCAGAAAGCGCGGCGACCAGCCCATCAGGTCATGCACGCCCAGCGCGCCGGGCGTCAGGATCAGCAGCACACCGACCGTCAGCAACCATAAGCCCCAGCGGCGCGGGCGCACCGCCACCATGCGCAATTCATGCCGCCACGCCTTGCGGCCAGCTTTCGTCGAGAGGTCGGGGGGGCCGGACATAATGCTGGACCTTGTGCCGCGCTGTCCCTATCCTGTCCAGCATCCCCGGGGGACCGTCCACAGACGGTTGAGAGGCGGTTGATGGGACCGCGACCCGCTGAACCTGATCCAGTTGACACTGGCGGAGGGAGGGAGCGTTGCCTTTCCCGGCGCGCATTCTCTCTTTGCCCTGAGGAGAGATAGATATGGCCGATATTCCCGCCCGTACCGAAATGCGCGTTACGACTGGCCCGATCCGCGGCTCGAAGAAAGTGCATGTCGGGCCGCTCAAGGTTGCGATGCGCGAAATCCATCTCGAACCCAGCAGTGGTGAGCCGCCGGTGCGCGTTTACGATACGTCCGGCCCCTACAGCGACCCTGCCGCGCGCATCGACATCATGGCCGGTCTGCCACAATTGCGCCGCGACTGGATCATGGCGCGTGGCGACGTCGAGGATTATGATGCGCGCGAGTTGAAGCCCGAGGATAACGGCCTCAAAGGCCCAGACCGCAGCGGCGGAGTCGCGCAATTCCCCGGTAGCATCAAGCGACCCTTGCGCGCCAAGACTGGTGCCAATGTCAGCCAGATGCATTATGCCCGCCGCGGCATCATCACGCCCGAAATGGAATATGTCGCCGAGCGCGAGAATCTGGGCCGCGCCCGCCTTGCCGAATATGTGCGCGACGGCGAAAGCTTCGGCGCGTCGATCCCCGACTATGTCACGCCCGAATTCGTCCGGGACGAAATCGCGCGCGGCCGCGCGATCATCCCCAACAATATCAATCACCCCGAATCAGAGCCGATGGCGATCGGTCGCAATTTCCTGGTCAAGATCAACGCCAATATCGGCAACAGCGCGGTCGCGTCCGATGTCGCCAATGAAGTCGACAAGATGGTCTGGTCGATCCGCTGGGGCGCGGACACGGTCATGGACCTGTCCACCGGCCGCAACATCCACGACACGCGCGAATGGATCATCCGCAACTCGCCCGTGCCGATCGGCACCGTGCCCATCTATCAGGCGCTCGAAAAGGTCGGCGGCGTCGCCGAGGATCTGACCTGGGAGATTTTCCGCGACACGCTGATCGAACAGGCCGAACAGGGCGTCGATTATTTCACCATCCATGCCGGCGTGCGGCTGGGCTATATCCCGATGGCGGCCAAGCGCGTCACCGGCATCGTGTCGCGCGGCGGATCGATCATGGCGAAATGGTGCCTCGCTCATCATCGCGAAAGCTTCCTCTACGATCATTTCGATGACATCACAGAGATCATGAAGGCGTATGACATCGCCTATTCGCTGGGCGATGGCCTGCGCCCCGGCTCCATCGCCGACGCCAATGACGAAGCGCAGTTCAGCGAGCTTTATACGCTAGGCGAACTGACCCATCGCGCCTGGAAACAGGATGTGCAGGTGATGATCGAAGGCCCCGGCCATGTGCCGATGCACAAGATCAAGGAGAATATGGACAAGCAGTTGCAGGTCTGCGGCGAAGCGCCCTTCTATACGCTCGGCCCGCTCACCACTGACATCGCGCCGGGCTACGACCATATCACCTCCGGGATCGGCGCGGCGATGATCGGCTGGTACGGCACGGCGATGCTCTGCTACGTCACGCCCAAGGAGCATCTGGGCCTGCCCGACCGCGACGATGTGAAGGTGGGTGTCGTCACCTACAAGCTGGCCGCCCACGCCGCCGACCTTGCCAAGGGGCATCCGGCGGCGCAGGTCCGCGATAATGCCCTGTCAAAGGCGCGGTTCGAGTTCCGCTGGCGCGACCAGTTCAATCTGTCGCTGGACCCGGAAACGGCCGAGGAGTTCCACGACCAGACGCTCCCGGCGGAAGGTGCCAAGACCGCGCATTTCTGCTCGATGTGCGGGCCGAAATTCTGTTCGATGCAGATTTCGCAGGAAGTCCGCGACTTCGCCACCAAGCAGAATCAGGGCGTGGAAGGCTTCATCGCGACCGGGCCTACGGGCGCGGAAACGGCCGCCGCCAGCAAGGCCGCCGCGATCAAGGGCATGGAAGAGATGAGCGCCATGTTCAAGGAGAAGGGGTCGGAACTGTATATGGGCGCTGGGGGCAGGGAGCATGATTGAGGGGGGCATGCCCTGGACGCGCAGAAATGCTATGCGATAGGTAGTTTGGCATCACTGTAAGGATGACACTGATGCCAACTGTCTTGCGTGTCGATGGCTACCGCTTTTACTTCTATAGCCACGAACCCAACGAGCCGCCTCATGTCCATATCGACAAAGGTGGCGCGTCCTTAAAGGTCTGGCTAGATTCGGTTGCACACGCAAAGAACACCGGCTTTCGTCGATCGGAATCAATGGCATAATCGCCATGGTGGCGGAACATCGCAGCCGTTGCTGGAGGCATGGCATGAATATTTCGGCTAGGATCACCGATGAACGTGTTGCCGATGTCCGCTGTGACGACGATAGCCTGATCGTCGATCTTATGGATGGGCGGACCATCTCCGTGCCGTTGGCGTGGTATCCGCGTCTTGCTCACGCTACCCCAAAAGAGCGTGCAGTGTGGGAAGTCGCGGGTGGTGGCTATGGTATCCACTGGCCGGAGATCGATGAGGATTTAAGTACCGAGGGATTGTTGAGAGGCGCACCTGCGCAGCGATAATTCTGTTCGCTCCACAATCTTGATAAGCGCGGCCGTTCCGTGGCCGCGTCTATCAATCACGTTATCGTCAGGGGCATTCAGGAAGGCTGAGCAGATTATTTGGCTGTTCACCGTCATTCTGCGTTTTTAGATATTTATTGCCCGCAGCGCTTTTGGTAACAATGACCCATACGGTGCTGCCGCCCGAATTAACGTAAAACTGCCATTGACCAGTCTCAATAGCGGTGACGGCTTCGGCTTGGGTCAGCTTCCAGCGGGAGGGCGATGCTCCGCCGACATGCGAAATGCGGTCGTGAGCGCTTTGCCTATTCATTTTATTGATGCACTGAATTTGCGCGTTTTGAGACAGATGTACCTCCATTCATCGACACGCAGGCACCTGTGCCGATTGACGAGCAGATGGAGGCCCTTTAGAGCGTCGTGGCTTGGTAAAGCGCGAGGTGGGATGCCTGCCTCCGATCGGGGCCGTCGCGCTAACGGCGGCCCCGATATTGCTACTAAAGAGATTGTTCCGGATGCGCAATCCGGAAAATGCCTACATCGTTCCTATTTGCGTCAGCAGGAAGAAACTGTTAGTCTTTTATGTCGGCCTTACAGGAACGATGTGTTGCGGCTTGACTGCGATCTCTGAGTGGCGTGGTTAACAGTCAACTGCGGATCACGCCACTTTATCAATATCCATCATTGCATCAAGTCGCTTCCGTCCAACCGCAAAGGGCATCAAGTTCACCACGATAATCACGATCTGCTTATTCTCGATCCGCCTCACCGCGCACAAATCCAGATCCGCAAGTACCAAAATCCGCAGGATGGTAACGCGCTGCCTATCATGCACGGATCGTCCAATGCCGTGATGATTCGCCGGGCAGTGGCCCTGCCGAACTTCTGGGATCTCTTGATCGTCTCCAGCAGAACTTCAATCGTCCAGGCCAAGGAGCGCTTTACGTCCGACAGGGGAATAGGCCGCCGTGCCCTTTCGCCATCCATACCCTGTGTCGAATGACCTACGGCGCGTAGGAAGAGGCGCAGCGAATAACTCCCCCACGCCTCCCCAACAAACAACCCGACCTACTTCGCTACGGGTGCCGCCGCCGCCGCATTGTCCGGCAGGCCGCCCATCTGCGTTACCATCTTGGTGTAGGCGTCGAGATAGGCCAGCACGATGACCTGGCCGATGTCGGTATT
>CAZLSU010000067.1:0-17556 GCA_964562225.1 uncultured Sphingobium sp. | reverse complement strand
AACCTGTGACATTTCTATATGGCACAGATTGTGACTTCTCTATTTAGCAGGAACACAGAAAGTCCGCCATGTCCGCCACCCCAAGCCCCGCCGATATCATGCCGCTCGCCACCGTCATGGCGCGGTTGCGCGATCCGGCGACGGGTTGCCCGTGGGATATCGAACAGGATTTCGCCAGCATCGCGCCCTACACGATCGAGGAAGCCTATGAGGTCGCCGACGCGATTGGGCGCGACGACATGGCGGCGCTGCGCGACGAGTTGGGTGACCTGCTGCTCCAGGTCGCTTTCCACGCGCGCATGGCCGAGCAACTGGGCGCGTTCACTTTGCAGGACGTGATCGACGGCATCACCGCCAAGATGATCCGGCGGCATCCCCATGTGTTCGAGGCTTCGGTTCCGCGTGAGGACGGGCATGCGCAATGGGAGACGATCAAGGCGGCCGAACGTGCCGAGACGGAGCCGGACCCGAGCGCGATCGCCGGGGTGGCGATCGCCCTGCCCGCATTGCTGCGTGCCGAAAAGTTGCAAAAGCGCGCGGCGCGGACCGGGTTCGACTGGCCCGATACGGTCGGCGTCGTGGCGAAGATCGTGGAGGAACTGGACGAAGTGCAGGCAGCCGCGACGCCCGCCGAGCGTGAGGATGAGGTGGGGGATTTGCTGTTCGCCTGCGTCAACCTGGCGCGGCACCTGAAGGTCGATCCCGAGGTCGCGTTACGCGGGGCGAATGCGAAGTTCGAGCGGCGGTTTCGCCGGATGGAGGCTTTGGCGGGGGATGCTTTTGCGGGACTGGCGCTGGAGGATAAGGAGGCGCTTTGGGGCCGGGTGAAAAGCGGGGAGTGATGCGATGCCTTCTCCTCCTCCGTCAGCCTGAACTTGGTTCAGGATGACGTTGAATATTTGGATAAGGCACCATGATACGTCCCCCCACCCCCGCCGACCATGACGCCATCTGGGCGATCCTGAAACCTGTGATCCGCGCGGGCGAGACGCTGGCGGTGCCGCGTGACCTGACGCGGCAGGACGCCCTCACCCTCTGGCTGTCGCCCGATCGCACGGTGCGGGTGCTGGAGGAGGATGGCGCAGTGCTGGGCGTCTTCTACATCCGCGCGAACCAGAGCGGCGGCGGCGCGCATGTCGCCAATGCGGGCTATGTGGTGGCGCAGGACGCAGGCGGACGCGGCGTTGCGCGGCGGATGTGCGCGGCGTCGCTGGAGCTGGCGCGGGAAATGGGCTTCAGCGCGATGCAGTTCAACTCCGTGGTGGCGAGCAATGTCCGCGCTGTGGGGCTGTGGCGGTCGATGGGGTTTGAAGTGGTGGGGACTCTGCCGGGGGCTTTTGCGCATCCGGTGTTGGGGTTTGTGGATGCGCTGGTTATGTGGCGGGGGTTGTGATTCGGATTGTGAGTTTAGCAAACAGGCTCACCGGAACGGACTGTTACGATTGTGCTTTGGCCGGTTGGTGGTCACGCCGTCTTTATGAAGCAACAGGTATAATGGAATTCCGACAGCAAGAGTGATTGCTAATTTTTGCCACCAGGGGGACTCGTCAGCCAGCAAAGTATGCCGGGCCATTAATCCCGCCAAGAGCGCGAAGAAAAATGCAAACCGTTGAAAAAACCAAACAGCGGCTCTCATTTCAATTTCTCCACCATTGCATTGTCACACAAACAGCTCATGTCGATGAATTAACGGTCGCACCTCGGCGATCGGGCAGCGGCGGCGTGCGCCGGCCTGGCACCCCTTCCCCTCATCCAACTTCGCCTAAGTCGCTACGCTTCTAAGGCTGGGTATCCTTCTCCCCTTGGGGAGAAGGTTCAGGCCCTCTCCCGCTTCAAAAATTTCGCGACGACTGCGTCCGACAGGCGGGCTTCGACCAGCATCGCGTCGTCCTTAACCCGGCTCTCAAGCACCTTGCCATGTTCGTGGAGCCACGCCAGGCCCGCGCCATCGTTGGCGCCCAGGCGCAATCTATGCACGCGTGCGCCTGCGGTCAGGCGCGTGCTGACGGCGCGTTGCAGGGCTTCCACGCCCTCCCCCGTCAGCGCGGAGAGGATGACGACGTCATCCCGGCGGGAGGCGGTTTCGCGGGCGATGGCGGCGGCTTCGGCGTCCAATAAATCGAGCTTGTTCCATGCTTCGATCATCGGCACTGGATCGGCCGCCTCGCCATCCTTGGACAAGGCCCCCTCGCCCGCTACGCCCAACTCGCTCAGCACGTCGAGCACATCGTCGCGCTGCGCTTCGCTGTCGGGATGGGCGATGGAGCGGACGTGGACGATGATGTCGGCGGACAGGACTTCCTCCAGCGTCGCCCGGAAGGCGGCGATGAGCTGGGTGGGCAGGTCGGAGACGAAACCGACCGTGTCGGACAGGATCGCCTTGTCGAGACCGGGCAGCGCGATCTGGCGCATGGTGGGGTCTAGCGTGGCGAACAGCAGGTCTTCCGCCATGACATCTGCGCCGGTCAGGCGGTTGAAAAGCGTGGATTTTCCGGCGTTGGTATAGCCGACCAGTGCGATCACCGGCCAGGGTGCTTTCTGCCGCCGCGCGCGGTGGAGGCCGCGAGTCCGCGTGACCTGATCGAGTTCCTTGCGGATTTTCGCCATGCGATCGCGGATCATGCGGCGATCCGCCTCGATCTGGGTTTCGCCGGGACCGCCGAGGAAGCCGAAGCCGCCCCGCTGCCGCTCTAGATGGGTCCAGCTGCGCACCAGCCGACCTGCCTGATAATCGAGATGGGCGAGTTCGACCTGGAGGCGGCCTTCATTGGTGGCGGCGCGCTCGCCGAAGATTTCGAGGATGAGACCGGTGCGGTCGATGACCTTAGCGCCGGTGCCTTTTTCCAGATTGCTTTGCTGGACCGGCGACAGGGCGTTGTCGACGATGACCAGTTCGGCCTCTTCCTGGATCACCAGCGTGGCGATCTGCTCCACCTGGCCGCTACCGAACAGGGTGGCGGGCTTGCGGTCGCGCACGCGGAACGCCTGCGCGGCGCGCACGTCGATGCCGATCGCCAGCGCAAGGCCGCGTGCTTCCTCCAGCCGGGCGTCGCTGTCGCGCCTATCACCAGCATTGCCCTGCCCATGGGTTTCGGCGTGGACGACCACGGCGCGCGCACCGCGGGCGACCTCGTCATCGGAGTCTCGGTTGAATATGGCCATGCGGGGTTAAAGCATCTGGAGCGCTTTGGGTCCACTGTTCAAGCACCCACCCCCGTTCGGGCTGAGCCTGTCGAAGCCCTGTACTTCCTTTCACCCTATGAAGAGAAGTACAGCCCTTCGACAAGCTCAGGGCGAACGGAGATCGGTAGCTGTTCAGTCGTCCTGCTCATTCTCGCCGGTCAGGTCGACCGCGTGGAGCGGCTGGACCGTGGAGATGGCGTGTTTGTAGACGAGCTGGACCATGCCGTCGCGTTCCAGCAGCATGCAGAACAGGTCGAAGGCGGCGATTTCGCCCTGGAGCATGACGCCGTTGACGAGGAACATCGTGACGGGGCTGCCCGATTTGCGCACGGCGGTCAGGAAGATTTCCTGGAGCAGCTTGGCCTTCTTTTCCTCGCTGCCCATCTTGCGCAGTTCAGTGAGGTCCATCGACTGGGCGGGCATCACGGTGGAGATGGCGTGCTTATAGACCAGTTGCGACTGGCCATCGCGGCGCAGCAGCACGGAAAAATTATCGAACCAGGTGATGATGCCCTGCAACTTCACGCCCTTGACCAGGAACATGGTGACCGGGGTCTTGGTCTTGCGCAGGTGGTTGAGGAAAATATCCTGTAGATTATTCACTTTATCGGCCATGTCTTCCAGCCTTCCGTTATTGGCGGGACGTTGCCCGCTCTTGCATTTCTAGGCGAAATGTCTTGCCAGCCCGTCGCGGTTCGACGGGCTTGGGGGCTTTCTACCGCAATTGCGAAGGGAGGTCTAGCCAGCCAAATCCAACCCCCGTTCGGTTCGAGCTTGTCGAGGACGGCGCGCGGGGTTCTCGACAAGCTCGAACCGAACGGGGTGGGTAAGTCGCCCCTACCCGTCCTTCCCATCGGTGATCCCCAGCAGCTTCAACTTGCGATGCAACGCCGACCGCTCCATGCCGATGAAGGTCGCAGTGCGCGATATGTTGCCGGAGAAGCGGCGGATCTGGATGCGCAGATATTCCCGCTCGAAGCTTTCGCGGGCCTCGCGCAGGGGGGCGCCCATGATTGCCGAGTGGCCGACCCCCTCCCCCACGCCGCCGCTGGTCATTTCCGCGGGCAGCATGTCGAGTTCGATGCGGCCGATGCGGTCGCCCGGTGCCAGGATCATCGTGCGTTCGATGACGTTGCGCAACTGGCGGACATTGCCGGGCCATTCATTGGCCTGGAGCGCGGCCATCGCGTCGCTTGCCATTTCCGGCGGGGGCACGCGGCGGTCGGCGGCGAAGCGGGCGAGATAATGGTCGACCAGCGAGGGAATGTCGTCGCGCCGTTCCGACAGTGAGGGAATGACGAGCGGTACGACATTGAGGCGATAGAATAAATCCTCGCGGAAACGGCGCTCCTCTATCTCGACAGCGAGGTCCAGTGCCGTCGAGGAGATGACGCGCACATCGACCTTCACCTGCCGCTGGCCGCTGACGCGGGTGAAGCTCTGGTCGGTCAGGACGCGTAATATCTTGCCCTGGGTGGTGAGCGGCATGTCGCCGATTTCATCAAGATAGAGGGTGCCACCATGCGCCTGCTCCAGGAATCCGGGACGGACCAGACCGCTCGGGTCTTCGATACCGAACAATTCCTCCTCGACCCGGTCCGGGTCCATGCGCGCGGCGGCGACGACGATGAAGGGCGAATCCGCCCGGCCGCTCCAGCTATGCAGCATGCGCGCGGCGACTTCCTTGCCGACACCGGCCGGGCCGGAAATGAGAACGCGGCTGCCGGTGCCCGCGACCTTCTTGATCGTGGCGCGCACACCATTGATCGCCGCCGATGTGCCGGTCAGTTCGTCATCCTGGCCGACGCGGGCGCGCAGATCCTGGTTTTCACGCCGCAGCCGCTCAGTCTCGGTCGCGCGGGCGACGAGGTGGAGCAGATGGTCGGCCTCGAACGGCTTTTCGATGAAGTCGGCGGCACCTTTACGGATCGCGGCGACGGCGGTGTCGATATTGCCATGACCCGAAATCATCAGAACCGGGATGCTGGGGTCGCGCCGCTTGATCTCGTCAAGCAGTTCCAGCCCGTCCATCTTCGAGCCTTGCAGCCACACGTCGAGCAGCACGAGCGAGGGACGACGCGCCGCCAGCGCTTCTATCGCGGCATCGCTATGTGCGGCGGTGCGGGTGTCGAACCCCTCATCCTCCAGCACACCCGCAACCAGATCGCGAATATCCTCTTCATCGTCGACTATCAAAATATCAAGCGCCATTGGCCGTCACTTTTCCGTTCACTTTGGCTTGAGGCAGGGCGATTACGCGGCCCTCCTCCAATTTTTCAAGTGCTGCCGCGTCGAAGCGGAGCACCACTTTCGCGCCGCCGCCCGGCGCGTCCTCGAAGCGGATTTCGCCGAGATGTTCCTCGACGATCTTCTTGACGATGGCGAGGCCCAGGCCCGTGCCCTTGGCCCGCGTCGTCATATAGGGTTCCAGGATGCGGTCCCGCTCGGGCGGCAGGCCCACGCCGTCGTCGCACACCGCAATCAACAACTGGTCGTCGTCCCGGTGCAGCGTCATGCGCACATGGCCGCGCGGTCCCTCTTCGGGAACAGGCTTCGGCTCGATCGCCTCGACCGCATTTTTGACGATGTTGGTCAACGCCTGCCCCAATTGCCGCCGGTCGCAGACCATTTCGGCCATGTCGATATCCGACTGAAACTCGAATTTGATGTCGGGATGCGCGACTTCGTGCAGGAACAGGGCATGGCGGGCGATGTCGGCGATCGCTTCGCTGCGGAATACAGGCTTGGGCATGCGCGCGAAGGAGGAAAATTCGTCGACGATCCGGCGCAGGTCGCCGACCTGTCGCACGATCGTGCCGGTCAGCCGCGCGAAGGTCGCCTTGTCGTTGGTCACTTCCTCGCCATAGCGGCGCTGGAGCCGTTCGGCGGCAAGCTGGATCGGGGTCAACGGGTTCTTGATCTCATGCGCGATGCGGCGCGCGACATCGGACCAGGCGGCGCGGCGCTGATCGGACAATTGCTGGGTAATGTCGTCGAAGGTCAGGATATGGCCCGACGCGTCCTTAGACACTTTGACCGCCAGTGTGCGCAAATCACCCTGAGCGCGGACCTGGACGATCCCGGCGCTGTCCTGCGTCGCGATAAGGTCCGCCAGTTCGGGCGAGATGGTCGCGAGCGGACGGCCGACCGGATCGTCACCGTCCGCCACCAAAATCGCGGCGGCGGAGCTGTTGAGCAACTGGATCACCCCGCCCTGATCCACCGACAACACGCCCGCACTGACGCCTGACAGAATCGCTTCTATAAAGGCGCGGCGATTGTCGAGTTGCCCATTGGCGGCCACCAGCGCGCCGGTCTGCGCCTCCAGCCGCTGGGTCATGCGGTTGAACGCGGACGCCAGCGTGCCGATTTCGTCGCGGGTGGGGGGCGATGTGACGCGCGCGGACAGGTCGCCCGCGGTGATCCGCCGCGCCGCCTCCACCAGTTCGTTGACCGGCCGCACCATCCAGTCGGCGACGGCCAGCGCGATATAGACCGCGATGCCGACCAGCAGCAGCGACCCAACGAACAGCGCGATGTTGAAGCGCAATTGCAGCAGGCGGGATTGCGCCGCGAACGTATCATAATCGGCCAGCACCGTCTGCGCCCGCTCGACATTGCTGAACGCCGAAGAGCCGGAGTCGCGCGTGGCGTAAAGATAGATTTTGGCGTTGGGGTAGAGAAGCGTCACCGCTTCTATCTGGTTGGGCTTGGCCATGACGACGACATTCTCACCGGCCGCCAGCCGCTTGACGACTTCGGGTGAGAGCATCTGTGCCGCGGGGCGGCTGTCGGGATCGACCGTGGCGGCGGTGCGGGCAACGCCGTCCTTGCCGACTTCGATGATGGCCGAGCGGTTCAGTTTTCGCGTCACCACCTGATAGATATAGCCTTCGGCAAAGCTGGGGCTGGAAGCTTTCGACTGGGTCAGATAATCGCGCAGATCGCCGGCCATGGTGACGGTTTCATCGCCGACTTCGCGCAAATTCTGTTGATAATAGCCGCGCGCCAGATCGCTGGCATTTTGGAGCATGCCGCGCGCGCTGTCCGAAAACCAGAATTGCACGCCATATTGGAATAGCAACGACGCGAAGATCACCACCAGCAGCATCGGCACGCTGGCGACGATCGAAAAGATCGCGACCAGGCGGACATGGAGTTGCCCGTCGCTGCCGATCGCGGATCGCCCGGCGCGCCGCTTGGCGACCCGGCGGCCGAGCAGGACGAGCAGCGCGATCGCGGGCACGAGGTTGGCGACCAGCAGCAACGCCACGATCGGCGGGGTCAACAGCGTGTAGGACGTGCCCTGAAGCGTCAGCAGCCAATAGGTCAGCCCGCCAACGCCGACCATCGTCAGCAGCGTGACAGCCTCTACCATGGAGGCGAAACGCGGATTGCGCGCCACCGCCGACAGATAGATACGCCAGCGCGGCCGCTTATGGGTTCCAGTGTCGGCGCGGTTCATGTTGCTTTGATACAACAATGTTGTGCCCGATCATACACAGTAATCGGTCGGGCGGCGGCGTTGGTCGAAAGCTGCCGTCGCTTCGTCCTGCGCTGCTTAATCCATCAGCCTCAACTGCACCGGGTCCAGCCCGAAGTCGGTCAGTTTCTTGCGCAGCGTATTGCGATTGATGCCCAGCAGCGCGGCCGCGCGGATCTGGTTGCCGTCCACGCTGGCGAGGGTTTCCTGAAGCAGGATCGGTTCGACCACGGCGAGCAGGTCGTCATGCAGCGCGCGTTGCGGCTGGCCCAGGCCGACGCCAAGCTGACGCCGGGTCCATTCGCGCACCGCGCCGGCAAGCTGATCCGCCGTCGCGCCCTGTTCGGCGGGCACGGTGCCGATCGGCAACGCCTGGCGCAACACATCGGCGGCGATCACATTTTCGCGGCTGAGCACGGCAAGGCGCTGCATCAGGTTCTGCAATTCACGCACATTGCCCGGCCAATGATAGGCCATCAGCAGGTGCGCGGCATCGTCCGCCAGCGTCTTGCGCGGCAGGCCGTCCTGCGCGGCGCGCTCCAGGAAATGGCGGGCGAGCAGCATGACGTCTTCCCGCCGCTCGCGCAGGGCGGGCAGCGATATGGGGACGACATTGAGGCGATAATAAAGATCCTGCCGGAAGCGATTATCCTCGATCAGGGCAGGCAGTTCCCGGTTGGTCGCGGCGATGATGCGGACATTGACGCGCACCGGCTTGGAGCCGCCGACGGTCGTGACCTCCCCCGACTGGAGCACGCGCAATAGCCGGGTCTGGGCCTCCATCGGCATGTCGCCGATTTCATCGAGGAACAGGGTGCCGCCCTGCGCCTGCTCGAACTTGCCCGCCGTGCGGGCGTGGGCGCCGGTGAAGGCGCCCTTTTCATAGCCGAACAGTTCCGCCTCGATCAGTTCGCGCGGGATCGCGGCCATGTTGATCGCGACGAAAGGGCGGGTGCGGCGCTGGCCCAGGCTATGGATCGCTTCGGCCACCAATTCCTTGCCCGTGCCCGATTCGCCCAGCACCAGGATGCTAAGGTCGTTGGACAATACACGGGCGATCGTGCGGTACACCTCCTGCATCGCGGGGGATCGGCCGACCAGCGGCAGGCCGTCATGGGGAAGTTCGCTCGCCCCCTCCTCGCCCGGCGCGTCGCCCGCGCGGCGGATCGCCAGCGCGTCGGCGACGGCGCGGGTCAGTTCGTTGAGGTCGAACGGTTTGGGAAGATATTCAAACGCCCCCTTCTCCGTCGCGCGGATCGCGGTGTTGAGCGTGTTCTGCGCCGACAGGATGATGACGTTGATGCCCGGTTCGTTGGCGATGATGTCGGCGACGTCATCCAGCCCGTCGCCGTCCGGCAGCATGACGTCGGTTATCAGCACGTCGGGCAGAAAGCTTTTGAGCAGCGCGCTGCGTTCGCGGATCGACGCGGCGGTCTTTACCTTGTGCCCCTGCCGCCGCAGCGCTTCGCCCACCACCACGCAGATGGCGGGATCATCATCGACCACCAGCACCGATCCGGGTGCGCCGGGCATCAGCCCATCCCCATCGGCAGAAGCACCCGGAAGGTGGATTCGCCCGCTTCGGCGTCGCGCGAATATTGAACGAAACCTCTCATGTCGCGGACAAGCTTGTCCACCAGCGCCAGCCCCAGCCCCTGCCCGTCGCGCTTGCCGGTGATGAAAGGATTGAAAAGATGGTCGAGAATATGGTCGGGCACGCCCGGCCCGTTATCGACGACGAGTATTTCGATCGGCAGCACGGCATTGCCCTTGCCCCCGCCGACCATCACCGACACGCCATGGCGGAACGCGGTTTCGACGCGGATGCGCGGCTTTTCGACATGGTGCAGCGCCTCGGCTGCGTTTTTGAGCAGGTTGATCATCACCTGCACCAGTCCGTCATCATTGATGACAGCGAATGGCAAAGATGGATCATAACGCCTTATAATCTTTATATCCTTGGCGAAACCCGCCTCGCCGATACTGACGGCGCGGTCGATCAGCGGGTAGATATTGCCAGGCTTGCAATCGAGCGGCGAGTCGGTGGTGAAATCTTGCATCCGGTCGATCAGCGCGGCGATCCGGTCCACCTCATTGCAGATAAGCTGAGTCAGCGCGGCGTCACGGCCGTCATTGCCCGATTCCATCAGTTGCGCCGCGCCCCTGATGCCCGACAGCGGATTTTTGATCTCATGCGCCAATATCGCCGCCGCGCCCATCGCCGACCGCGCGCCGCCCGCCGTGCCGCGATGGCCGATCTTGCGCGCCTGGCTCTGGGTATGGATGGAAATGACGCGCCAGCCGTCCTGATCGCTGATCGGCGCGATCATCAGGTCGACCTCCATCGCGGCGGTGCGCCCGGCATGGACCTTGAGATCATAGGCCGCGATCGGCTTGTTGGTGTGCCATATGTCGAACCGCGCGCCCATTTCGGCCATGCGGATCGTGCGGCTGATGTCCGAGCCGACAATGGCGGAGCGGGCCATATTGAGCAGGGTTTCGGCGCGCACATTGGCGTCATGAATGCTATTGTCGGGCCGGATGATCAGCGTCGCCACCGGCAGCGCCGTCATGATGTCGGACAGCGA
The DNA here is from genome assembly GCA_964562225.1 of uncultured Sphingobium sp. Classification (GTDB taxonomy): domain Bacteria; phylum Pseudomonadota; class Alphaproteobacteria; order Sphingomonadales; family Sphingomonadaceae; genus Sphingobium. Next base: position 7,302 of record CAZLSU010000067.1, on the reverse strand, counting down.
CGGTCCGTCCTGGGGGAAGCGGATGCTGGGGCGCGCGACCAGCGAATTGTTCATGCGGCCCGGCGCGCTTCGACGGGCATTTCGCCTGCGATGAACGGCGCATAGAAGCGCTCTAACATGCCCAACACCATGTTGGCGTCCGGCACCTGGTTGACCGCGTTGCGGAACTCGGCCGATCCGGGCAGGCCCTTGGTATACCAGCCGATATGCTTGCGCGCCATATTGACGCCGGTCATATGATCATAATGATCGAGCATCGCCTGATAATGTTCTGTGATCACAGCATATTGTTCGGCGATATCAGGATCGGGCAGCCGCTCGCCACTTTCCAGCCAGCGCATCACCTGCCCGATCAGCCAGGGCTTGCCATAGGCGCCACGGCCGATCATCAGGCCGTCCGCCCCGCTCTGTTCCAACGCCATGTCCGCATCCTCGATCGAGCAGATGTCCCCATTGACGATCACCGGCAGCGTCACCGCATCCTTGACGTTGCGCACGAAGCGCCAGTCGGCGCTGCCCTTATACATCTGGCAGCGGGTGCGGCCATGGACGGTGATCAGCTTTGCGCCCAGATCCTCGGCGATATGCGCCAGCTCGGGCGCGTTCAGGCTGGCATGATCCCAGCCCATCCGCATCTTGACCGTGACGGGTACGTCCACGGCTTCGACCGTCGCCTTGATGAGAGCGGCGGCGAGCGGCAGGTCGCGCATCAGCGCGCTGCCCGCGTCGCCATTGACGACCTTCTTGACCGGGCAGCCCATATTGATGTCGATGATCGCCGCGCCGCGATCGGCGTTCAGCTTGGCGGCCTCCGCCATCTCGGTCGGCGAGCAACCGGCAAGCTGCATCGACACCGGCTCCTCCAGCGGATGCCAGGCGGCTTTCTGCAAGGACTGGCGGGTTTCGCGGATCATCGCGGCAGACGCGATCATTTCCGTGACGTTCAGGCCACAGCCGTAGCGGCGCACCAGCGTGCGGAACGGCATGTCGGTGACGCCGGTCATCGGTGCCAGCACGACGGGCGTGGGGATGATGACGGGGCCGATGGAGATAGGGGAAAGCCGGGGCATGATATCCGATGTGCCTAAAAAACAGGCAGCCCTTAGCGTGAATCGGCGGACGCGGCAAGCTATGCCCTCTGGCGAAGGCGGATCGGGCCGTCTATGCGCGGGCGATGGCACAGGCTGAACATAGGACCGTGGCGCTGCTGGTCGCCGCAGGTCGGGGCAACCGCGCGGGTGGCGAAATGCCCAAACAATATCGCAGGATCGGCGGCAAGGCGGTGATCGCGCATGCCGTCGATGCGCTGGCCGACGTCGATGCGGTCTATGTGGTGATCGGTGCGGATCAGGAGGCGGTGGCGCGGGCGGCGCTGGGGGATCGCGCCGTTGCTTTCGTGACGGGCGGCGCGACCCGGCGGCTGTCGGTGCTGGCGGGGTTGGAGGCGATCGCGCGCGAAGGCGGCGCGGACCGGGTGCTGATCCATGACTGCGCGCGGCCTTTCCTGCCGCGCGCAGTGACCGACCGGCTATTGGCGGCGCTGGACGGCGCGCAGGGCGCGATCCCGGTGCTGCCTGTCGCCGACACGCTGATCATGCTGGACGGGACGGTTGCCGACCGGGATGCTCTGGCGCGGGTGCAGACACCGCAGGCATTCCGGTTCGATAGCATTATGGCGGCGCATCGCGGCTGGTCCGGTACCACAGAACCCACCGACGACGCGCAGATGCTGAAGGCATGGGGCCATGACGTCATGTTGGTCGAGGGAGACGAGGCTTTGCAGAAACTCACCTATCCGGCCGATTTCGCGGCGGCAGAGGCGCGGCTTGGCGGCCGACGATCCACGCGCACCGGCATGGGTTATGATGTGCACCGGCTGGTCGAGGGTGAGAAATTGTGGCTGGGCGGCGTCCTCATCCCCCATGCCAAGGGCCTGTCGGGCCATAGCGATGCGGACGTTGCGATCCATGCGCTGGTCGATGCGATTCTGGGCGCGCTGGCCGAGGGGGATATCGGCAGTCATTTCCCGCCGTCCGACCCGCAATGGCGCGGCGTCGCTTCGTCCCGTTTCCTGGAGCATGCGCGTGACCGGGTGGCGGCGCGCGGCGGCACGATCGAGCATGTCGACCTGACCATCATCTGCGAAGCGCCCAAGATCGGCCCGCACCGCGACGCCATGCGGGCGCGGCTGGCGGCGATATTGGGGATAGCCCTCGACCGGATCAGCGTGAAGGCGACCACCACCGAGAGGCTGGGCTTTGCCGGGCGCGGCGAAGGTATCGCCGCGCAATCGGTTGCAACCCTCTCCCTGCCCGCGCTATCAGTGACCCATGCCTGACACCGTCCTGCCCGCATCCCTGGTCGACCTTGCGGCCCGAGTGGTCATCGCCAATCGCCGCGCCGGGCGCACCATAGCGGTCGCGGAAAGCTGCACAGGCGGCCTCGTGTCGGCCGCGCTCACCGAGATCGCGGGATCATCCGATGTTTTCGAGGCGGGTTTCATCACCTATTCCAATGAGATGAAGGCCGAAATTCTCAAAGTCTCTCATGATGTGCTCGACACATTTGGTGCCGTCTCCATCGCGACAGCCTGGGCGATGGCGCAAGGTGCGCTGGCGAAAAGCCATGCCCATGTCGCGGTCGCCATCACCGGCATTGCCGGGCCGGGCGGCGGATCGGTGCAAAAGCCGGTGGGCACGGTCGTCTTCGCCCGCGCCGAACGCGGGGCCAGCCCCGAAAAGATCGTCGCGGACATGCGGCATTTCGACGATAGTGGCCGTGGCGGCGTGCGGCTTCAGGCGGCGCTCTGCGCGCTCGAATTGCTGTTGCCCGAGGCATAAAGTTCCGCCGCGCGCGTCTCGAACGCGCCGATCATCTTGCGCAGCGCCTTATCGAACATCTGGCCGGCCATCATCTCGAACAATCGGTTCTTGAATTCAAATTCCACCAGGAAATCGACCAGCGTCCCGCCCTGCCCATCGGAGCGGAAGCCCCACAGATTGTGCAGATGCTTGAGTGGCCCGTCGAGATAATCGACCCTTACCGCGTCCGGCCGATGCTTGTGGACGCGCGAGGTGAAGCTTTCGCGCAGCCCCTTGAAGCCGACGATCATATCGGCGACCATCTCGCTCTCATCGTCCGACCGCACCCGGATCGCGCTGACCCAGGGCAGGAATTGCGGATAGGAGGACACATCCGATACTAGGTCGAACATCTGTTCCGGCGAATAGGGCAAATGCCGGGTTTCTTTATGCGTAGGCATGAAGTGGGACCCTGATCATATTTCCGTCACCCCGGACCTGATCCGGGGTCCCGCTGCCTTCGCACCGCCCGGCGAGAAGCGAGACCCCGGGTCAAGCCCGGGGTGACGAGGATTGATAGTCCATGGCATCACAGAAAGGCGCACGTCAGACACCGACCATCTTCGCCAGTTTCGTCTCACGCGCGGCGCGCATTTCGGCGAAATCCTGGCCGGCATGATAGCTCGACCGGGTCAGCGGGCTGGACGCGACTTGTAGAAAACCCTTGGCCCGCGCGATCGCGGCATAGGCGTTGAACCCTGCGGGCGGCACGAATTCGATGACCTTGGCATGTTTGGGCGTGGGTTGCAGATATTGGCCCATCGTCAGGAAATCGATATCGGCCGAGCGCATATCGTCCATCACCTGATGTACTTCCAAACGCTGTTCGCCCAGCCCGAGCATGACGCCCGACTTGGTGAAGATCGACGGATCATGCTTCTTGATCGATTCGAGCAGCCGCAGCGACGCATAATAACGCGCGCCGGGGCGGATCGTCGGGTAGAGCCGTGGCACCGTCTCCAGATTATGATTATAGACGTCGGGCCGCGCCGCGACGATCGACTCGACCGCGCGCTCATGCTTGTTGCGGAAATCGGGGGTCAGTATCTCGATCGTCGTGCCCGGTGTGGTGCGACGCAGCGCCTCGATCACCTTGACGAATTGCGACGCGCCGCCATCGGGCAGATCGTCGCGATCGACCGAGGTTATGACGATATGTTCCAGCCCCATTTCGGCGGCGGCATCGGCCAGATTCTGCGGTTCGTTGACATCCACCTTGCGCGGCATGCCGGTCTTGACGTTGCAGAAGGCACAGGCGCGGGTGCAGACATCCCCCAGGATCATCACCGTCGCATGTTTCTTGGTCCAGCATTCGCCGATATTGGGGCAGGCCGCCTCCTCGCAGACCGTGACCAGGCCCTTTTCGCGCATCAGCCGTTTGGTTTCCTGATAGCCGGGGCTGGTCGGCGCCTTGACACGGATCCAGTCGGGCTTGCGGACGCGCTCTGGGGTGGTCGACGCGGCGATCGGGGAAATTTCGTTCATGCCGCACAGATAGCGATGCGCGGCCCTACTTGCCAGTCCCCTTCTTGTTCGGCACAGACCGGCCATGACAGACTTCACAGACATGCTCACCGGCTATCGCCGTTTCCGGGACACCGGCTGGGTACAGCAGCGCGATCGATGGGACGAACTGAGCGAGGGCCAGAGTCCGCGAGTCATGGTGATCGCCTGTTCGGACAGCCGGGTCGACCCGGCGCAAATCTTCGACACCGGCCCCGGCCAGATCTTCGTCGTGCGCAACGTCGCCGCGCTGGTTCCGCCGTTCGAGACGACGCCCGGCCATCATGGCGTGTCGGCGGCACTGGAATTTGCGGTTCAGGCTTTGGGCGTGGGCGAGATCGTGGTGATGGGCCATGGCAAATGCGGCGGGTGCAAAGCCGCTCTGACCCAGGAAATGAAGGATGCGCCGCCAGGCGAAGGTGGTTTCATCGCCGCCTGGATCGACCTGCTGGACGGCGCGCGCGAAACCGTGGTCGCGCATTATGGCGAGGATCGCAGCCGCGACGCCTATCGCGCGATGGAGCAGGAAGGGGTCAAGGTGAGCCTTGCCAACCTGCGCACCTTCCCCTGCGTCCGGTCGAAAGAGCGTAAGGGCGAATTGAAGCTGGTCGGCGCATTCTTCGCCATTTCCGACGGGCAATTGCATATATTGGACGAGGCGAGCGGCGTCTTTTCTCCCGCCTGAAAGGAGCCATCATGACGTCACTCAATGGAGCCAGCGGCAATATCGCGCTGCTGATCGACGCCGACAATGCGTCCGCTGCACATTTCGATCCAGTGATGACGGTGCTGGCCGAACTCGGCCCGGTCAACATCCGCCGCGCCTATGGCAATTGGAGCAAGGCGTCGCTCAAAAGCTGGGCCGCGCTGTCGATGGCGCAGGCGATCGAGCCACAGCAGCAGTTCGACCTGACCAAGGGCAAGAATGCGACCGACATGAAGATGACGATCGACGCCATGGACCTGCTGTTCGGGGGGCGGGTGACGGGCTTTGGCCTGATGTCGAGCGACAGTGACTTCATGCCGCTGGTCACGCGCATCCGCCAGCAGGGGATACCGGTCTATGGCTTTGGCCTGGCCCGAACGCCGGAGGGGTTCCGCAGCGCCTGCACGCGGTTCATCGACGTGGCGGCGTTGGTGGCCTCAGAGGTGCCGGTGGTCAGACCGGCGACGGCCAAGCCCAGCGCCGGGGTCAAGGCGGAACCAGCCAAAGCCTCCGCCCCTGCCGCGCCCTCCCCAGCCTCCGCCCGTCCCAAGCCCGCCGACGATCCCGAACTGGTCAAGCTGCTGATCGACGCCTACGCATCGGCCAAGCGCGACGAACGCGGCTTCGTGCGGCTGGGCGATGTCGGGCAACTGGCGGGCAACCGTTCCAGCTTCGACGTGCGCAATTACGGCTTCAAGCGATTGTCGGATTTGATCGACACCATCCCCAACTTCACCGTCGAGGTGCGCGAGGGCGGGCAGACCTGGATCAGGCGGATACGCTGATGCCGATCATCGCCCGCCATCTGACGATCATGGGCCGGGTGCAGGGCGTCTTCTATCGCAACTGGGCGGTCGCGCAGGCCCGCGAACTTGGCCTGGTCGGTTGGGTGCGCAACCGGGGGGACGGCAGCGTGGAAGCGATGGTCGAGGGCATACCGGACGCCGTGGAGCAGATGATCGCCCTCGCCCATGACGGTCCGCCTGCGGCCAGCGTGGCACGGATAGACGTCATGGCGATCAATCCTGCTGGTCTGGACATGTTCGAGAAGCGACCGACTCTCTAGCGACGCGCGCCTTTGACCTGCGCCTGCAACTTCGCCAGAACCAGCATGTCACGGGGGAAAGGGCGACATGACAATCTGGCGGCGACTGATCATAGCGGGGGTGGCCGGGCTGATGCTGTCCGCCGCCGGCCTTGCCGTCGCGCCACAATGGCAATGGCCCGCGCTTCCCCGCGGCCTGACGCCACCCCCCGTGCGCCCCGACAATGTCATGAATGCTGCCAAGGTCGCGCTCGGGCGGCGGCTATTCTACGATCCGGCACTGTCGGCCAATGCCACCCTGTCCTGCGCCGAATGTCACCAGCAGGCACGCGGCTTCACCGATGGACTGCCGACGCATCCGGGGGTCACCGGCGAGATGGGGGTGCGCAATGTGCCCGGACTTGCCAATGTCGGATGGCGCACCGGGCTGACCTGGGCCGACGACAGCATCACGACGCTGGAGGCGCAGGCGATGGTGCCGATGACCGGCGAACATCCGATCGAGATGGGCATGAAGGGCGGCGAGGATGAGATCGCGCGGCGATTATCGGCCGATCCCTGTTATCGCACATTATTCACCCGCGCCTTCCCGGCATTCACCCGCGCCTTCCCGGCGCAGTCGGCTCGGATTGACTTCAAAGGCGTTACGGCGGCGCTGGGCGCATTCCAGCGCACGATGATCGCGTTCGACACGCCCTATGATCGCGGCGCAATGCGCGCGTCGGCGGCGAAGGGGCAACAATCCTTTGCCGCTGCGGGGTGCGCATCCTGCCATGGCGGTCCGCATTTCACCGACGACCGGTTGCATTATGTCGGCACGGCCAAGCCCAGCGAGCCGGACGCATCGGCCTATGGGGGCAAGCCTCCGCCGCCCGGATTCGAGCCGCCCCCCGAACGCTTTCGCACGCCGGGGCTGCGCAATGTGGCGGTGACGGGGCCGTGGCTGCATGACGGGTCGGCTACCAGCCTGGACATGGCGATCCGCCGCCATGCGGCAGGGCAACTGGCGGGGGTGGATATGCCGGCGTTACTGGCATTCCTGGATTCGCTGACGGATGCCAGCTTTCTGAAAGCCGCGCATCTGGCCAAACCGGCGCAATCCTGCCCAGTCTGAAATGTCGCCATCAGGAAAATGGTGGAGCCTAGCGGGATCGAACCGCTGACCTCCTGCATGCCATGCAGGCGCT
>CAZLSU010000066.1:0-17610 GCA_964562225.1 uncultured Sphingobium sp. | reverse complement strand
GTTATAATATTCGTCGACATCCTGTTCTTCCAGGTCGATCGTCGCGGTCTTGACGCCCTGATCCTCGTTGAAGCCGATATGGCCGGTGAAGCTGTCGGTCGTTTCGCCCGACCAGCCGAACCAGATGCCCCGGCTCTGGCGCAAGGCGTCGGACAGGGCGACGGCCAGGCCGCCCTGATTGCCGCCGGTACCGGGGCGGCTGACGCGGTTGGAAATAACGATCAGGCGGCTCATCTACAGGCGCTCCAGGGTTTGCTCAGGAGGACGGCACAATTGATGATTCCGACCAGGGAGTAGGTTTGGGGATAATTGCCCCACAGCTCTCCGGTCTGTGGGTCGACATCTTCGGACAGAAGGCCCGCCGCGGTGCGGCGCGACAGCATCTCCTCGAACAGGGTGCGCGCTTCCTCGCGTCGGCCGGTGCGATGCAGCGCCTCGATCAGCCAGAAGGTGCAGACATTGAAGGCGGTCACAGGCTCGCCGAAATCATCGGGCGCGCTGTAACGAAGCATGTCGTTGCCCCGGCGCAGGTCCGTTTCCAGCGCAGCGAGCGTGCCAAGGAACATCGGGTCGTCGGCCTCCAGGAAGCGCAGGTCGAGCAACTGGAGCAGCGAGGCGTCGCGCGCGTCATCCTCGAAATTGGCGGAGATCGCCTGGCTGTCCTCGCGCCATGCGGACGACAGGATGCGCGCCTTCATGCCGGTGGCACGCGCCTGCCAGTGGGTCTGCCGTTCGCTCAAACCCAGCGCCTCCGCCGCATGGGCCAGCCGGTCGCACGCGGCCCAGCACATGACCGCGCTATAGCTGTGGACGTGGGTACGGTTGCGTAATTCCCACAGGCCCGCGTCGGGCTGGTCATAGACCGCCCAGGCGCGTTCGCCGACCGCCTCCAGCGCCTCGAAATCCGGTTCGCCCGCCATGCGCAGCAGGCGCTGGTCGATGAATCCCTGCACCGCAGACAGGACGATCTGGCCATAGGCATCATGCTGGACCTGCGAATAGGCCGCATTGCCGACGCGGACCGGACCCATGCCCCGATAGCCCGGCAGTTTGTCCGCCTCCCATTCGGTCAGGGTCGCGTTGCCCCGCACGTCGTAGAGCGGCTGGATATGGCCGCCCTTCGCGCCATCGACGATGTTGCGCAGATATTCGAGATAGGCTTCGAGCACGTCGAGCGCGCCCAGCCGGTTGAGCGCCTCCACCGTATAATAGGCGTCGCGCACCCAGCAATAACGATAGTCCCAGTTCCGGCCGCTATCGGCATGTTCGGGGATGCTGGTGGTGAGCGCCGCGACGATCGCGCCGGTTTCCTCATGCTGGCAAAGTTTCAGGGTGATCGCCGCGCGGATCACCGCCTCCTGCCATTCGGGCGGGATGGCGAGGCCGCGCACCCAAAGCTGCCATTCGTGGATCGTATCGTCGAGCATCCGCTCCATCGCCGGGCGCAGCGCGTCGGAAAAGCTTTCGTCCGGTCCCAGGAAGAAATGCGCGTCGCGTTCCAGCCGGAACCAGCTTTCCTGCGCGATCAGGCCGATCGGCGCGTTGGTCGATACGCGCATCGCCATGTAGGACAGGACCATGCGGATATGATTGGAGCCGTAGGTGATCGGCACCCGTTCCGCATTCCACGCTGTCGTCGGGCGCAGGCGCACGCGGATGCGCGGACTGCCGGTGACGGGCCGGACGATCCGGGCGAAGCCGACCGGACGGTACATGCGGCCCTTGGCGCGGTGCCGGGGACAGAAATCATAGGTTTCGATCGCGTTGCCGTTACTATCAGCTTGCCGGGTAACGACGATCGGCGTGTTGCGCAGATAATGTTGCGTGACCTCCACGCACCCTTCCAGTTCGATCGCCCAGAAACCGCGCGCATCGGGCGCTTCCCATGGACTATCGTCTATCAACGCGGAAAAGAGCGGATCGCCGTCGACGCGGGGAACGCAGGCCCAGACGAAACGACCGGCGCGGTCGATCAGGGCGGACGCCTGACAATTGCCGATCGGCCAAAGGTCGAGTGTGCGGGTGTCTGGCGTGATACTGGTTGGCTGTGCGTTATGGATCTTTCCGGCCCCTGTTGATCGTCGAGAGGCGCGCCGATCAGATCATGTCGGTGGCGCACCGACCTAGATAATGCCTGACGGTGGCAACCTGTTCCAATCTCCATGCGGCTAATGTTGGCCGTTCCGGCCCGACCAATATGCCATGACCGCCAAGGCCCGCAGCGGCGGCGAAGCCTTCCTCGTCGGTCACATCGTCGCCGATAAAGACGGGAATGCCGCCGATCATGGGGCTTTGCGCCATCAGCGTCATGACCGCAGTACCCTTGTCCGCGCCGCCGGGACGCAATTCATACAGCATCTTGCCATGCTGAATGTGGAGGCCGAAGCGATCGGCAAGTTCGATCGCCAATGCTGCACAGGCATCGGCCCAGGCGGGGGCCTGCCGGAAATGCAGGCCGACGCTCAGCGATTTGCGTTCGACCAGCAGGCCGGGCTTGTCGGCGACGAAGGCGAGCAGTTCGGCTTCGGCGGCGTCGATCGCGGCCAGCCTTGGCGCGGCTTCCACCCGCGCGCCGGGGGACGCAAATTCCAGGCCATGGGTACCCGCCAGCAGGAAATCGTCCAGCCCCAGCGCACGCAGCCTGTCCACCGACCGGCCGCTGACGATGGCGAGGCGTCCGTTCAGCGCGGCGCGCAGGTCCAGCAATAATGTCATCAACGCCGGCTCGACGATCACCTGATCGGGCGTGTCCGCAATATCCACCAGTGTCCCGTCGAAATCGAGGAACAGCGCCGCGCCCTTCAGCAGCGCGGGCGGGGGAGGGGGAAGATCGGAAAGAGGGGAAAGGCGGGACTCGGGCACCGCGCTAAAGTGGCGTGCCGGGCGCGATTGGCAAGTCCCGCTTTATCGCCTTCAATCATCGCAGCAGGTTTTCGGCGTCCAGGGTGCCGACCATTCGATCCTGTGCAGCACCCGGAACGCCTGCATGATCCGGCCGATCAGGCGGTCGATCCCTCTTGCGGCATCCTCATGGCTGTCGTTCCACAGCCGGGCGTCATATTCATCGCGCATCTCGCATCTCCTACGGCTTCATCGGTGCGGCGGAATGGCTGGACCGATGCCGCGCATATCGCCGATTTCCGTAGCGTCGGCCAACAAAAGCATGGACAGGCATGATAAGCCTGGCTTATGAATCAGGCTATGCCGCCGCTTCCCCCTCTCGCTGCCATCCGGGTATTTGAAGCGGCAGCCCGGCTGGAAAATTTCACCGCCGCCGCGCAGGAATTGGGCATGACCCAGGCAGCGGTCAGCTATCAGGTGAAATTGTTGGAAGAACGGCTGGGCATGAGCCTGTTCCAGCGGGCGGGTCGCCGCGTCATGCTGACCGACAAGGGGCGGGAGATCGCGCCGGTGGTGACCCGCGCCTTCGATCAGATGCGGCAGGGTTTCGAGGCATTGGTGCAGGACGATTCGATGGTGCTCACGGTCAGTTGCACCAACAGTTTCGCGCATCTGTGGCTGGCCCCCCGGATCGGCGCATTCCAGATACGGCATCCGGGGCTGGCGGTGCGGATAAATGCGGCGGATCATGTCGTCGATCTGGCGCGCGACGGCATCGACATTGCGATCCGGGGCGGCAATGGGTTGTGGCCGGGGCTGGAGGCGACATTGCTCACGCATAACCGCCTCGCACCGCTGTGCAGCCCCGGCTGGCTGGCGCAGCACGGGCCTATCGCCGATGTGGCGGCGCTCCACGCCGCGCCGCGTCTGTCGCCCGACGACATATGGTGGCACGAATGGTTCGCCGCCATGGGCGTGGCGCGCGATCCGGGTGACGTTCCGGCGGGTATCGCGCTCGATTCACAGGTCATGGAGGGGCGCGCGGCGATGGGCGGGCAGGGCGTGGCGATCGTCAATATGTTCCTGTGGAAGCCGGAAATCGAAGCGGGGTTGCTGGTGGAGGCGGTGCCATCCTATGTCCGCGAACAGGCGAGCTACTGGATCGTCTATCCCCCGCATGCCCGCAACCGGACGAAGGTGAAGGCATTCCGCGACTGGATGGCGGAAGCCTTTTCTGGCGAATTCGCGGCGGACCCTGCCGGGCGGTATCTGCCGCGCTGATCGGCATGTTTTGCGGGATGTTAACTATCGCAGGTTATTCGCGGGGATATATATGCAGATCTCCCGCCCTCCTTCCGCCATGCAGATGTTCGTGACAGGCATCGTCTATTTCGCGACGGCCACCGCAACGCTGCTGACGTCGCGCTTTGAAGGCGGGCTGGCTTTCATCTGGATGGCCAACGCCTTTCTGGTTGTCGAGCTTTTAGCCACCGACCGGCGCCATTGGTGGAAGCCTGTGCTTGCTTGCTCGATCGCCAGCGCCATCGCGACCACCCTGTTCGGCATGGGACCAATTGCAGCATTGCCGATGGTCGTCATGAACATGGTGGAAGCGCTGCTGGTCGCGGCATTATTCCTCAGGGTCGGTCCTGCCGATATTTTTGCCGGGTCGATGCGCCCGCTGGCCATGTTCGTGCTTGCCCTGTGCAGCGCGAACCTGGTCGTCGCGCTGGGCGCGGCAGCCGTGGCATCCACCGTCACGGCCAACGGCTTCTGGCAGAGCTGGCTGCAATGGTATTCGGGCCATGTGCTGGGTGGTCTTACCTTCACGCCGATGCTGGCTTTGCTCAAGCAGCGCGAACTGAGCCGCTGGATGCGCGAAACGCCGACCAGGGCCAAGGTCGAGGCGGCCGTCCTGCTGCTGCTGTTCGCCGCCCTATGCTGGCGCGTCTTCTATCAGGCGCCCCATCCCATGCTGTTTCTGCCCATGCTGCCGCTGGTGCTGCTGTCCTTTCGGATAGGTCATCTCGGCGCGTCGGCGGCGATCATCATCCTGGCGGTGATCGGCGGCACAGCGACGTTGCAGGGATTCGGGCCGATCAACATGATCGACGCTACCGTGGGGATGCGCGTGCAATATCTGCAACTCTACCTCGCATTCTGCTTCCTCATCTCGATGCCCGTCGCCGCCGAACTTAACGGGCGCAAACGCCTGTTCCAGTTGCTGCGCGACAGCGAGGCGCGTTATCGCATCCTTGCGGATCATAGCGGCGACGTGGTCCTGAACATATCGGTGCCCGGCATCGTCCAATATGCCTCGCCCTCGGTCACCGAACATTTCGGCCTGTTGCCTGACGAAATGCTGAATCATCCTGCCATAGATTTCGTCCATCGCGCCGACAGGGGGCTGGTCGCCGCCTCCCATGGGCGGGCGCTCGCCGAACCCGGTGAGGTGCAGATGGTCGAATTTCGACCGTTGCGGACGATCGATGACAATAGTTGGTGCGAGATGGTGACGCGCGCGATCCTGAACGAACGGGGCATCCCGGCCGGGGTCGTCAGCACCATTCGCGATATGACCCGGCACAAGGTCGCGCAGCGCGAATTGCAGACTGCGGCCAATATTGATGAACTCACCGGCGCTGCGACCCGCCGCGCCCTGATGGAACGGTTGGAGGCCGAAATCGGGCGGGTCGGTCGGAATGTCAGAACCTGCATCGCCCTGATCGACATCGACCATTTCAAGCGGGTCAATGACGAACATGGTCATGGCGCTGGCGACATGGTGTTGCGCAGGTTCGTGGAATGCCTGCGCCCCGGCGTGCGCGGCTCCGACCTGATCGGCCGGCTGGGCGGCGAGGAATTCGCGATCATCCTGCCGGACGTCGATCTGTCGCAGGCCAGCGTCATATGCGAACGGCTGCGCATGATGGTGGCGGCCATGAAAGTGCCGCTCGATGATCATGAAGAGATTAGAATCACATTCAGCGCCGGGCTGATAGAATTGGACGGCGCGCTGGACGGCGCAGCGGCGCTCGATGCGGCCGACAAGGCATTGTACGAAGCCAAACGGAGCGGCCGGAACTGCGTGCGCCTCGCGGCCTGACGATCGGCCGCAAATATCTGCAATGATATATTGTAACCTCGCTCGGGCTGGCCTATGTAGCGGCGACGATGACAAGCACCCTGCGCAATGCCCTGATGAGCGGCCGGATTGACCGGATCGCAATGACGCTGTCGGGGCTGTGCGTTGCCCATTGTTTTGCGACGGCGGTTATCCTGGGTCTGCTCGCGTCGGCGGGCGGCATATTCGAATCGCCGATCTTTCATGAAGCGGGGCTGGTGCTGGCGATCGTGCTGGGTGCCATCGCGCTCGGCCATGGCGCGATGGTGCATCAATTCATGATGCCCGCCGCTATCGGATCGCTGGGCCTGGGCATCATGGCAGGCGCGCTGACGATGGATCATGGCTTGCAGGAAAGCGTCTACACGCTGGTCGGGGTGGGCATATTGGCACTGGGGCACGACCTTAACCATCGCGCGGGCCGCTGAACCCGCTTAATCGCCGTTTGCGATTGGCCGTGGGCCTGCTATCCCCGCCGCGATGAGTGATTTTCGCGACCCGTTCGATAGTATCAGGGACCATCCTTTCGACGCCGCGCTCTCTGAACGCTATCTCGTCTATGCCCTGTCCACCATTACGGCGCGGTCCCTGCCGGACCTTCGCGACGGGCTGAAGCCGGTGCATCGTCGGCTGCTCTGGGCGATGCGGCTGTTGCGGATGGAGCCGTCCGGCGCTTCCCCCGATGTGCTGGTCGCCAATCCGGCGCGCAACACGACATCGTACAAGAAATGCGCCCGCGTCGTCGGCGACGTCATCGGCAAATATCATCCTCATGGCGACCAGTCCGTTTATGACGCGATGGTGCGGCTGGCGCAGGATTTCTCGCTGCGCATGCCGCTGGTCGACGGGCAGGGCAATTTCGGCAATATCGACGGCGATAATGCGGCGGCGATGCGCTATACCGAGGCGCGGCTGACCCAGGCGGCGGCCGACCTGATGGCCGGGCTGGACGAAGGGACGGTCGATTATCGCCCCACCTATAATGGTGAGGATGAAGAGCCGGAGGTTTTCCCCGGTCTTTTCCCCAACCTGCTCGCCAACGGCGCCAGCGGCATCGCGGTCGGCATGGCGACCAGCATCCCGCCGCACAATGTGACAGAACTGATCGACGCGGCCAACCTGCTGATCGACCAGCCCGACGCCGATCATGCCGCGCTGATGACTATCGTGCGGGGGCCGGATTTCCCGACCGGCGGGGTGATCGTCGAAAGCGCGGCAAGCATCGCGGAATCCTATGCGACCGGGCGCGGATCATTCCGCACGCGGGCGCGCTTTGCGGGCCGCCTCGTCGATGGCAAATGGGAAGTCGTGCCGGAAAAGCTGGCCAACGGCACCTGGCAACTGGTGATCGACCAGATCCCCTATCAGGTGCAGAAATCCAAGCTGATCGAGCAGATCGCGGCACTGATCAACGACAAGAAACTGCCTATCCTGGCCGATGTGCGCGACGAGAGCGACGCGGAGATCCGCATCGTCATCGAACCGCGCGCGCGCACCATCGACCCCCAGATGCTGATGGACAGCCTGTTCCGGCTGACCGACCTGGAAAACCGTTTCAGCCTGAACCTCAACGTGCTCGACGCCACGCATACGCCCCGCGTGCTGGGCCTGCGCGCCGTGCTGGTCGAATGGCTCAAGCACCAGATCGACGTGTTGATCCGGCGGGCGCAGCACCGGCTGGAGAAGATCGCCGCGCGGCTGGACCTGCTCGACGGCTATATCATCGCCTATCTCAATCTCGACCGGGTGATCGCCATCATCCGCACCGAGGATGAGCCAAAGCCCGTCATGATGGAAGAATTCGGCCTGAACGACCGGCAGGCCGAAGCGATCCTGAACATGCGGCTGCGGTCCCTGCGCAAGCTGGAGGAGATGGAGCTGCGGGGCGAACATACCGAACTGCTCAAGGAAAAGGACGAGCTGGAGAAGCTGGTCGAAAGCCCGACCCGGCAGCGCAACCGGCTCAAGCGCGACCTGGCGGCGCTGCGCAAGCGGTATGAAGCCAATGTCCGACGCACCCTGATCGAAGAGGCGGGGCCAGCGCGGGAAATTCCCATGGAAGCGATGATCGAGCGTGAGCCGATCACCGTCATCCTGTCCGAACGCGGCTGGATTCGCGCGATGAGCGGGCATCGCGACCTGGCGGCCGCCGATACGCTGAAATTCAAGGAAGGCGACGGTCCGATGATCGCTTTCCACGCGCAGACCACGGACAAGCTGCTGCTGGCGATGTCCAACGGGCGTTTCTTCACGCTGGGGGCGGACAAGCTGCCCGGCGGACGCGGCTTTGGCGATCCGGTGCGGTTGCTGGTCGACCTGGACAATGACGCGCAGATATTGTCGCTGATGGCGACCAAGGCGGGCGGCAAGTTGCTGCTGGGAACATCCGATGGACGCGGCTTCGTCGTGGCGACGGCGGATATCATGGCGGAAACGCGCAAGGGCAAGCAGGTCGTCAATGTCAGGGAAGGCGCCCGGCTGAGCATCGTTCGCCCGATCCCGGAAGGGGCAGACAGCGTCGCCATCATCGGTGAGAACCGAAAACTGCTGGTCTTCGCGCTTGGCGAACTGCCTGAAATGACGCGCGGATCAGGCGTACAGATGCAACGCTATCGCGATGGCGGGCTGGCCGATGCCATCACTTTCCGGCTTGCCGATGGGCTTAGCTGGCGCATGGGCGGCGAGTCCGGGCGAACCCGGTCGGAGGCGGATATGACGCCGTGGCGGGTCGCGCGCGGTGCGGCCGGGCGCATGCCGCCGGTCGGCTTTCCGCGCGACAATAAATTCTAGGGCTGGAGAGCGACGTGATAACCTTTCAGCGGGCGGCAAAAGCCGTCGGCAAGCATTTGACCCGAACGATGCTGCGGCTGCGCGCGGCACTGGGGGCGAAACGCGCGCGCGCATGTCCTGCCTGCGGAACGAAGGTCGTCGGTTTCTTCCGTTATGGCGACAATGGCGAATGGGGCTGCCCGGCCTGCGGCGCGTCGCCGCGTGAGCGTTTGATGAACCATCTGATCGACACCGGAATGCTGGCGCTGCCGCAGGGCGGGGCGATCCTGCATATGGCACCCAATGAAGCCAGTCTGGTGCGGCGCTTCGCGGCGGCGGCAGGGGATTATATGCCCGCCGATCTCGACCCTGCGCGCTATGCCGTGCCGGGCATGGCGAAGGTCGATCTGATGGCCCTGAACGATGAGGCGCGCTTCGACATATTCTACGCCAGTCATGTGATGGAGCATGTGCCCGACGACATGGCGGTGCTGCGCAACATCTGGCGCGCGCTGAAGCCGGGCGGCCAAGCCTGGCTGATCGTGCCGCTGTGGAGCAAGCCTACCGAGGACGGCAGCTATGCCATGCCGCCCCATGAGCGGGAACGGCGCTTTGGCCAGTGGGATCATGTCCGCCAATATGGTCCTGATTTCGCCGACCGCATCCGCGCCGCCGGGTTCGACCTGGAGGAGATCGACGCGGGCGGCATCGAGCCGGCCTTGCGCTATCATTATGCGCTCGACGATCGGCTGTTCCGCGCAAGCAGGCCAGCGGACAGGTGAGCCTGATCGCCCGCGCGGAACGGTCGGCGCGCGTGGTGGCGGGCGTGAAGCTCGTCAATGTCGCGCTGATCCTGCTGTGGGGCTTTGCCGTTACCTTCGTGTTCGTGCGTGTTCTGCCGCTTGACGAGTTTCGCGCCTTCCTGCTGCTGGTGGCGTTCGGCAACTTCACGATTTCGGCCGAATTCGGACTGACCAGCATCGCCTATGCGCGATTGCGGCGGCATTGGCTGAACAGCGGGGCGAGCGATTATGCGCCCGCGGAAATGGGCGTCATCCTGGGCGCGCTGCTCGCGCTGATCGTCGGATCGAGCCTGCTGCTCATTAGCGCGCTCGCGCTCGGCTGGCTGCCCACGGCCTTGCCGCTGCTGTTCCTGTTATTCTTCCTGTCGGCCTGCCTCAACCTGCCTGCGCTGCTCATCAAACGGGCGCTGGCGGCGAGCGATGCGAACCTGATCTGGGAGATCATTGATTGCGCCCGCAGGGTCGTGACGATTGGGCTGCTGGTCGCGGTGCTGGGCGGGCTGGACGTCACCCTTTCGGTCGCGCTCCAACTGGGCGTGACGCTGCTCGCGCTGGGTTATGCCTTTGTCGTGCTGCATCGGCGACTGAAGATGCGCGCGCGCGACTGGTTCTCTTGGCGCAAAAGCGCCGGGCATGTGCGGGCGCGCTATCTTCGGGATCTTGGCGTATCGGCCGCGTTCACCCTGTCGGATATCGCGGCCTATAACGCGCCCTATTTCCTGATTGCTCTGGCGACAGGCCAGGCCAGGCCGTTGCTGATCTTCGACTTCCTATTCAAGATGTCCCGCGCCCTGTCGATGACGGTGCGCGCGCTGGTCGAAGCGGCGCTGCCGCGCGTCACGCGCGACTATCATGCAGGTAACGGCCTGTGCTTCCGTCAGGTCGTCGGGCGCGTTGTGCTGGGGTCGGGCGTTGTCGCGGCGGGCGCAGCGGTCGCCCTGCTGACGGTGGGCGGCTGGCTGTTCGCACAATTATTCGATGGCAAGGCAGCGGTCGGCCTCCTCGAACTGGCGCTGATCGCGGCGGGAATGGCCGCACTGTCGATCATCTGCGCGTCGGTCTATATCCAGTCGGCATTGGGACGGTTCGGGGCGCTCCTGGCGCTTTCCCTGCCATTCCTGGCAGGCTCGCTGGCGAGCGTGCCGCTGGCGGCCACCATGACCGGCTGGCGGTTCGATGATGCCTTCCTCACCCTCTATGTGCTGACCCTGATCGGCGCGGCGGCGATCCAGGCGCGGTCGCTGCGCAGGCTGGCGCGGAGCGTGGGGGCATGAAGGTCGCCATGGTCGATCCTTCGTTGTTCACCGGTCGCTATGATGACGGGCTTTGTGCGGCGCTGGGCGGATCGGGGGTGGACGTCAGCCTGCTCGGTCGGCCGATGCGTGCGACCGATGCGATCATACCGCATGGATACCGCTATGAGCCGCGCTTCTTTCGCTGGTCCGAACGGCTGGGCGAAGGGCCGCTGCTGCGGATTGCCAAGGCGGTCGAATATGGCGCAACCTGCGCGTTCGGCTCGCTGGCGCCTATGGCGAACGCCGATGTCGTCCATGTGCAATGGCTGCCGCTTGCCCCCGCCGACGCGATGATGATGGCGCGGCTTTCGGGCAGGGTAGCGCTGGTCCACACAGTGCATAATGCGCGGGCCTATCATGACGATGCAGGGATGCAGGGGCGGGGCTATTCCCGATTGCTGGATCGGTTCGCGGCGCTGATCGTGCATAGCGAAACGACGCGGGCGGCGCTGATCGGACAGGGGGTCGATGCGGCCCGCATCCATGTCGTGCCCCATCCCCCGATGCGGCTGGCGCAGGCGGGCGCCGCGCAGATGGTGGAGGTCGCCGATCCTGCCCAGCCGCGCATCCTGTTCTTCGGCACCATCCGGCCCTACAAGGGCGTGGACCTTCTGATCGACGCGGCGCTGACATTGTGGCGGCAGGGTCTGCGATTCGAACTGATGATTGCGGGCAAGCCCTTCATGGATATCGCGCCACTGGTCGATCGGGTGCGGTCGGCAGGGTTCGGGGAACGGCTCAAGACCGACCTCGGCTTCCTGACCGAGCAGCGGCTCGACGCGCATATCCGCAAGGCCGACATCATCGCTTTCCCCTATCGCCATATCGATTCGAGCGGGGCATTTCTGTCGGCGCTACATTATGGCAAGGCGATGGTGACGTCGGATGCGGGCATGTTCGCCGCCCTGCCCGAAGGCGTTGCCGCGCGCGCGGCGGCAGGAAATGCGCCCGCGCTGGCCCAATCCCTCTTGCCGCTGATCGAAAGCGCGGCCATCAGGCAGGCGGTCGGCGCGCGCGCACGCGCGCATGGCGAAGCGATGGGCAACTGGAAGGATACCGCACTGCGCACGATCGACGTCTATCGCGCCGTGATGGCTGGGCGATGAGCGAGAGTCGCTACAGCCGTGAAGTGCGGCAGCGCTGGCTGGCGGCGCGCCTCGCGGTGCGGGGGCAGGTCCATCAATATCCAGAGATCATGGCGCTGCGACGCTTCCTGAAAGCCTTCGCGGTCGATTGCCTGTTCGATGTCGGCGCGAACCAGGGGCAATATGCGACAATGCTGCGCCGCTATGTCGGCTTTACGGGCACGATCCTGTCGTTCGAGCCGAACCCCGATATATTCGCGATCCTCTCCGCAAAGGCCGCGTCCGACCGTCACTGGCATATATTCAACATGGCGCTGTCGGACTTCGACGGAACCGCCAGTTTCAACATCATGGCCTATGACCAGTTCAGTTCGCTGGAGACGCCATCCGCCGCGCAGGACGCGATCTTCGACACCCGCAATCGGGTGGAGCGCACGGTCGAGATGCAGTGCCGCCGGCTCGACAGCCTGATGCCCGAACTGGTCGCCGCGCACGGCTTTGCACGGCCGTTCCTGAAGATGGATACGCAGGGGCATGACCTGTCGGTGTGCAAGGGCGCGGGCGACGTACTGGCGCGGATGACCGGCGTACAGACCGAATTGGGCGTGCGGCCTATCTATGAGGGCGGCACCGGCTATCGCGCCATGATCGACTGGCTGGAGGCGCGCGATTTCGTGCCCTCCGCCTTCTTCGCCAATAATAAGGGGCATTTCCCGTTGCTGGTCGAAATGGACGGTATCTTCGCCAATCGGGCGTTCCTGCCCCTGGTGGCCTGATGCGCGCGACCGGCGTCGATCCCCGCCGGCTCTTCCTGGCCGCGGCGATCGGCCTGACGCTGTGGGCAGGGGCGACCTTTCTGTGGCATGTCACCTATGCGCCTGGGCGCACGCTAGGCACGATGCTGCTGCTGGATCAGGATTTTCCGGCGCTGCTGGGCGGCGTGCTGGCGCTGACGCTATTGGCGCCGTTCGCGGCGGGGAAGGGGTGGGTCTTGCCCGCGCCGACCGCGCGAAACATGGTGCCTTTGATCGTCCTGTTCGCGCTGACCGCCTGGGCCGGGCACTATCTGGTGTTTCAGGATTATGCGCTGTCGCGGGACGAGGAGGTCGCGCGTTTCGCCGCCGCCTATCTCAAGGATGGCCAGTTGGCGCGGCCGATCCCGGTGGAATGGCAGCTTTATCGCCGTGCGATCATGCCCGAATTTTTCACGCCCTATGGCGTGGGCCATTATTGGGCGGGCGCCTATCTGCCGGTGAACAGTGCGATCCAGGCGGTCTTCTGGCGCTTGGGCGATCCAAATATGGCAAATCCGGCGATGCTGGCGATCGGCATGATCGCGCTGTGGCGGATCGCGCTGCGGCTGTTTGCGGATCGCCCGGCGGCGGTGTGGGCGGCGTTGCTGCTCGCCTTCACATCGGCGCAATTGTGGGTCACGGCGATGACGCCCTATGCGATGACGGGCCATTTCGCGCTCAACATGGTCTGGCTGGCGCTGGTACTGCGTGGCGGATGGATGGGGCATCTGGCGGCGGGGATCGTCGCGCTGGCCGCCGCTGGCCTGCACCAGTGGCATTTCCCGCTGATCTTCATCGCGCCGTTCATCCTCTGGATGCTGCTGGGGCGGAAATGGGGCGCGGCAGCTTTCCATATCGCGGTGCTGGCGGCGATCGTCATCGTCTGGGCGAAGCTGTGGCCCGGTTTCCTGCTGCATGAGCTTGGCCCCCCCGCCGATGTGCGGCCGAGCGCAGGCGTGGCGGACAAGGTGGGCAGCCTGTTCGGTCGGCTGGCGGAGAAATGGCAGCCGCTGGTCAACCTGACCCGGCTGTTCGCCTGGAATAATCTGCTGCTCATGCCGCTGGCGATGATCGGCGCGGCGGCGATCGACTGGCGGCGCGCGATCCGGGGCCAGGACATCGCACTACCGCTCGCGCTGGGCGCGCTCGCGGGGTGCAGCCTGGCGCTCGCGCAGGGCTATGGCTGGGGCTATCGTTATGCCCATGGCTTCATCGGGCCGCTGGCGCTGCTCGGCGCGATGGGCTTTGCGCGGTTGCGGGTGGCGCATGCGATGCGCGCGCTGTGGATGGGCTGCGCGGTGGCGGCGATGACCGGGGCGTTCCTGACCTGGCGCGCGCACGCCTTCGTCGCGCCTTATGCCGCGAGCCACCGCATGATCCGCGATTCGGGCATGGACGTGGTGCTGGTCGATCCGCGCGGCGGCCTGTTCGTCACCGATCTGGTGCGCGGCGCGAACGGCGTGCCGGGCAAGCCGATGGTGATGAACCTGGGCATGCTGCGAATGGAACAGGTCGAAATGCTGTGCGCGACCTATGCCGTCGCGCTGTTCGACCGGGCGGAGTTCCGGCCGCTGGGCGTGCCGCTGGCGCGGTGGGGGTATAGCCGGACCGATGCGCTCAAGCGGCGGATGGCACGGATGGGGTGCGAGAGACGGGTGTTTTGAAGGCTGGCGGTGTCGGCCCAAACTTCACAAACTTCACTGATTATCGGGCTTTTTTTTTAACTTCTCATGCCTGTTTTGCCGGAGATGAGAAAGATCCGAAGGCAGTATGACGGCTTTTGGGGATGTAGGAAAGGAGGGCCGCGTTATCGCGCGCTCCCACCCTCCGCCTTCACATAAACCCGCTTCCCCGCAATCCAGGTCTCCAGCACCTGCGTCCCGCGCACATCCGCTGGCCTCGCGTTAGAAATATCCCGGTCGATCAGCAGAAAATCCGCGCGCTGCCCGACCGCCAGATTGCCGAACCGCTTTTCCGCGAAGCCTGCGAACGCCGCCTGCCGCGTAAAGCCGTCCAGCGCCGCGCGGAAATCCACCCGCTGTTCCGGCATCCAGCCGCCCATGGGTTGCCCGCTGGCGTCCTCGCGGCTCATGGCGACGGCGATGCCGGGGAAGGGGTTGGGGCTTTCGACCGGCACGTCCGATCCGAAGGCCAAGGGCACGCGATTGTCGAGCATCGCTTTCCACGCATAGGCCCCACCCAATCGCGCCTCGCCCATGCGCGCGCCCGCCATCTGCCAGTCGGACGCTTCATGGACCGGCTGCATCGACGCGATGATGCCGAACTGGGCAAAGCGCGGCAGGTCGGCGGGGGCGACTATCTGGGCATGTTCGATGCGCCAGCGGCGGTCGCCCTTATAGGTTTCGTTGAGTTCGGTGATCGCGTCCAATAGCTCGGAATTCGCCGCGTCGCCGATCGCGTGGACGGCGATCTGGAAATTGTCCATCGCCGCGCGGCTCATCATATTGCGCAGCGCGGTGTCGCCGATCATCGGCAGGCCGCGCTGGCCCGGCGCATCGCTATAGTCGGCCTTCAGCCACGCCCCGCGCGAACCGAGCGCGCCGTCCAGCACCAGCTTCACCCCGCCCAGCCGCAGCCGGTCGTCATAGAGCCAGGGTGTCGGTTCCGGCCCGGCGATCAGCGTCATCTGGTCGACGCCCGCCGCATAGGCCATGATCCGCACGCGCAGCGCGCCGCGATCGGCCGATCGGCGAAACGCCTGCCAATCTTCGATGCGGGTGCCCATGTCGGCGATGCCGGTAATGCCGACCGCCAAAAGCGCGCGCTGGGCCTTCTCGAACGCGATGTCGCGGTCCTTCGGCGCGGGCGGGGGGACTGCCTTGGTGATGAGGTCCATCGCCTGATCGACGAACACGCCCGCAGGCTTGCCGCCGGTCATTTCGATGCGGCCGCCGGGCGGCGCCTTGCTCGCGGCGCTAATACCCGCCGCGCGCATCGCGGCGCTGTTCGCCCAGCCCGCATGGCCATCGACCCGCTCCAGCCAGACCGGCACGTCGCCGACCGCCGCGTCCAGATCGGCGGCGGTGGGAAAGCGACCCAGGCCCCAGACTTCCTGGTTCCATCCCGACCCGATGATCCATTTGCGGCCCTGATTTTCCTGCGCATAGGCGCGGATCTTCGCCTGGGCTTCGGCAAGCGACTTGGTCTGCGACAGATCGAGCGTGATGAGGCTGAGACCCAACCCCATCACATGCCCATGCGCGTCGATCAGGCCGGGGATCAGGGTGCGGCCCTTGCCGTCGAGGCGGAAACTGTAGAGCGGCGACTGAACCAGCGGCGGATCGCCGCGCTTGCGCTTCTTCACCTTGGGCAGGGGCGGATCTTCGACCTTGCCCTGGATGAGCTTCTGCACCCGGCCTTCGTCGTCGATCAGCATGGCGTTGAAATGGATCAGGCGACCGGTGGCGTCCACCGAGAGGCCGTTGACATTGTCGACGAGACCGGCGGCGTGGGTGGGGGTGGCGGTGAGAGTGAGTGCGAGAAAAGCTAACAAAACTCCGCTCGTCCTGAGCTTGTCGAAGGACCGCACTTTTCTCGCCTGGGTTGAGAAGAAGTGCGGGGCTTCGACAAGCTCAGCCCGAACGGGTGTGGGTGTGATGCTCACGCCCGCGTAATCCGCCGCACGAGCGCACTCGTATCCTGTCGCCCACCGCCCAGCGCCTGCACATCGGCATAAAATTGATCCACCAGCGCGGCCACCGGCAATGTCGCCCCATTGGCGCGCGCCTCTTCCAGCGCCAGCCCCAGATCCTTGCGCATCCAGTCCACCGCGAAGCCGAAATCGAAACGATCCTCACTCATCGTCTTCCAGCGATTGTCGAGCTGCCAGCTTTGCGCCGCGCCGCCCGATATCGCCTCAAACACCTTGTCGAGATCGAGTTCCGCCGCCTGGGCGAAACGCATAGCCTCGGAAATGCCCTGCACCACGCCTGCTATGGCGATCTGGTTGACCATCTTGGTGGTCTGGCCCGCGCCCGCGCCACCGACATGGACGATGCGCGCGGCATAAGCCTGCATCACGATGCGCGCGGCCTCCACCGCAGGCGTCTCGCCGCCGCACATGATGGACAGCTTGCCGTTCTGCGCGCCTGCCTGCCCGCCGGAAACGGGGGCGTCCACGCTATAGATGCCGCGGCTTTCGCCCTCGACGAACAATTGCCGCGCGATCCGGGCGGATACGGTAGTATGGTCGATGAACAGGCTTCCCGGCTTCATCGACCGGAACGCGCCTTCGCGGCCCAGCGTGATGGAGGACAGGTCATCGTCGGTGCCGACGCAACTGATGACGATGTCGCATTCCTCTGCCGCCTTGGCGGGGCTGATCGCCACGGCGCCGCCATAGGTTTCCGCCCATGTCTTCGCCTTGCCGATGGAGCGGTTGTAGACGGTCAGGTCATGCCCGGCTTTCGCCAGATGCCCGGCAATCGGGCCACCCATTATGCCAAGGCCGATAAACGCGATTTTAGCCATATGTCCTGCATGGATAGAGCGTGGGACTTTGCCATAGGGCCAGTTTTGCAACAGTGCCAGTTTCTAAACGCGCAATTTTGGGGTAGGGCCGCCGCCATGAACACGCTTGCCAAAATCGAAAGCGCGCTGCCGCTGCCCGTCACCATAGAGGATATCGTTGCGGCGCGGGCGCGGATCGCAGGCGCGGTGGTGCGGACGCCGACGCTGGTGAGCCAGACGCTGTCCAACATGCTGGGCTGCACGGTCTATCTCAAGTTCGAGAATTTGCAGTTCACCGCCGCCTATAAGGAACGTGGCGCGTTGAACCGGCTGTTGCAGTTGACGGATGCGCAGCGGACCAAGGGCGTGATCGCGGCGTCGGCGGGCAATCATGCGCAGGGGCTGGCCTATCATGGCAAGCGGCTGGGC
>CAZLSU010000065.1:0-17715 GCA_964562225.1 uncultured Sphingobium sp. | reverse complement strand
CGGACATGGCGTTTCTGGGGGTGGAGCGGGTGCGGGTGCTGCACCTGAACACGTAGAATTAGGTTGTGCTAAACCCTTCGCGGCTACAGCGTAGCTTCCTAGACAGGAGGCCGAATTGCCCAACGCTATATGTTACCACCGGTTTTCGAGCGCCCGGCAGGACAAAGGTATGTCGATCGAGCGGCAGGCCGAGCGCACATCGAAATTATGTGAAGCCAAAAAATGGACCATCATTGAGACGTTGGCCGATAAGGGCCGGTCGGCTTGGAAAGGCGATCATCTCAGAGTTGGCGAACTAGGCAAATTCAAACAGCGCGTTGACATGGGAGAGATCGAAGCCGGGACTTATCTGGTGATCGAGAACCTAGATCGGCTCTCTCGACAAGATGTGAAGTTCGCCCGCCGGTGGATCGAGGACATTACTGATCGGGGCATCATCGTTGCGGTTTGTAGCCCTGAAATCATACTCGATAGCGAAGCCTTGTCCGGCGATAATATCGTTTCTGTGCTTCAATACCTCCTAGAAGCAAAGCGCAGCACTGGCGAGAGCAGCCGCAAAAGCGAGATGATGCTCGCCACTGTAGAGCGGTTCAAAACGAAAGCCAGAAGCGGAACTGTCTATAGCAAGCGCGCTCCTGAATGGCTTGCCGGTGAGAAGGATGGCCAGTTTGTCATCATCGAAGAACGAGCTGCCGTGGTGAACCAAATCTACGAATGGTCGGCCAGTGGCATGGGATCGCAAGCGATAGCAAAGCGTCTCAATGATACCGTGCCCCCTTGGACCAAGGGACATAAACGCGGCGACCAGTGGAAATTAGGCTACGTCAGGGACATTCTATCTAGCCCCTCGGTCGAAGGTGAATGGCACGTTAAATCTGGAATTGAACGGATACCCACTGGCGAGGTCATTGACTGCTACTATCCGCGCATCGTCCCTGCTGAATTGGTCGAGCGCGCCCGTTCTGCGATGAAAGCTCGCAAAGGTGTCGGTGGTGCCGGTCGCACAGAAGCTGCCAATCTGTTTGCCGGTAGAGTGAGGTGTGGCCATTGCGGTGACGCGATGGTCAGGACCGTCCATCGTCGCGCAGCTAAAGATATCTCATACGAATATCTCAAATGCGCTCGGTTCAACGCTGCTGGCTCACCCAAAGACACGGACGACGCCGACACCAAAAAGAGGAAATGCCTCAACGGGGTAGTTTATCGGTATGACGTGTTCGAGAAAGCCGCTTTAGCTCAAATTCTTCATCTGGCCCTCGATAGCAGCCACTTTGCGAAATCGGCAGATATCACACCGTTAGCCGGGCGTTTGGCTGACGCCAATAAAGAGGTCGAGCGCATCCAAGCACAGCAAACCCGGATGCTCAATTATGTGATGGAGAACGATGAGGCCGAAGAGGCCAAAGGCACCCTTAATATGCTGCGGCCAAAGCTGGAAGCCGCCAAGGCAGCACGGGATCAAGCGCAGGCCGAATTGGAAACTGCCAAGGGTCACGTTTCGCCTGACGAACATCTGCGCCGGGTCTTTGAGGTAAAGGAAGCCATCTACAGCGACGACCCTGACACGAGGGAGCAAGCACGACGCAAAGTCCGTGATGCCGTCCAAGCCATCGTCAGCGTCATTGAATGTAAGCACTATCCGCCCGATCCAGATGCCCGACCCTTTCGAGCAACGCCGCGCCGAGAGATCATCATGTCCCTTGCTGGCGGCTATCTCGCTTTCAGATTTGATGGGGAAGGCAATTTGACGGGCAAGATCAGCTTACAGGGCATTGCCGATTTAGAACGAGGTGCTGCCAGCTTGAGCAGTGAACAGATCATCCAAACGGTTCGTGATCGGAATAAGAAACAAGCCTGAGGCCGGGGAGCGCAGCCGAACACCAATCTGCGCTCCCCGATCATTCAGCCCTTAGTGCGTCGTGCCGACATCTGCTCACTGATCGACGTCAGTTGCGCGTCAAAGCGATCCTTCTCAACGGCATCCTTGATATCAAGGAGGAACTGAGAGCGGAGATCATAGGGCAATTCCACATATGTGCTGTCGCCGCTGATCTTCAAAGGCGTATTGCCATAACGAACCTGAGCCTTCACCACGTCACCGTCTTTGTGAGGACGAAACCAGCTTTTCTTCCCCACTGTAGCATCATTGAGATAGCCCATCTGCGTTTCGATCGCATCCAGCAGCTTCTGCTTGGGCGTCTTGCCAACCCGAACAGCGCGTGGAGCCTTCTTTGTAACCCAGCCGACTGCCTTCGACGCGGTGGCATATTTTTCCCAAGGCATCTTCGCCATAACTGACCTCCTGTTTTAGAATTAAACCGAACCACGCTTGCCAAGGATCGGCGGAGTATCCCGCGCAATCTGATCCTCAATGAATGTCACTAAACTGCTGGCAACACCCTTAATCCCAATGACTTTGACGATCAGGTTGCCGGTTATGTCACTGGGCCAATACTTCAAATGGATCGCAAACGTCGCAGGGTTTGCCTCGATAAGATGCTGACGCAGCCGTTCAGCAGCCTTCTCCGATTTGCCCACATAGAGGCACCGGCTACCGAGACAGCCCTTACGCTTATTCACGCGAGCAAATGCCCGACGATCCGCCACGGGCAATGTCTTATTCGCTGCCTTGTTGCCGTCCACAACTTCATAGACGCGCTCCAACGGCACATCCTCATCAAAGCAGATCGCATAGACAGCTAAATGCTTTTTCCCCAACCGAGCAGCGATGGCATCGCAATGCTCTTCCATTCGTTCGGTCCCGATATCCGACATTGGGATAACCCATTCCACCGGATCGAGAAGCGTTCCCTCCTCAAGCTGGCCAGCCAACGCTCTGAGCGTGTCAGCCGTCCGCGCTATCAAATCGGGAAGCGTCGTCTGATCTTCAACTTCCAAGGCCTCTGCCATTCTGTTCAAATCCGGTTCCTAAAATGTGAACTGTTGAGTTCTGTAAATATGAGTTATGAACCAGACCCTAAAGCCACTGAACGCTAGTGACAATCCCCTCCCCCTTTTGATCCTCAAGATGTCTGACTGGATCGACATAAAGCCCTCCTCGACATTCGACACGTTAAAGCTGGTGATACAAGCCACGGACGATGAACTGGACAACGAACGCTTGAGCGACATCATGGACATACTGATAGAGCATAAGAGCGGATACGAGTGGAAGTTCATAGATCAAGAACTCGATGATCCAGATATGACACAAGTGGTCACACGACATCTAGGCAACATAAAGGCATATCGACACATAGCGGCAATCTACGTCTATGACATAAAGCTGAAAGACGCACTGAACGATATCCTTTAATAGACCTATAAGCCGTTAAAGCACGACAGCGATACCGAGATAGCATGAGAACCGTCAGAAAACGGGCTTACGGCTGACTACCACTGGGTGCCTGAAAAAGAGGCAGAGAGCCAAGAGAGAACCCATGTCTAGGTAAATAGGTGTATGGAGAAGCAGACGACAACGGGAGAAACAATGGCGAAAACACCAAAACCGAATGGTGCGAAAGCCCTTAGTGTGAATGCGATGACGGCCAGTAGAGAGATACAGGCTAAGGCTAAACGCACAAGGAAGCAGCCATATAAGCGAACTGAGAAACTGACCGAAGAGATTTGGGCTAGGCTTGCTGCTGGTTATTCACTCATCGAGATATGCGAAGACCCCAAGATGCCCGGTCGCGGCACGATATCCAAGTGGATGGCCGCCGATCCAGAGTTCGAGAAGTTCATAGATGACGCCTACAAGTGGAAGGCCCGCTATTTCGGTGAAGCTATCGAGAATATCGCATCAGGGGGCAGTCTCAGCACGGGTGACATTCGCCGTGACGAATTGAAGGTCAAGGCGTTGATGTGGCTTGCTGGGAAATACAACCGCAAGGTCTTCGGTGACAGCCAACAGATCGAGGTCACGGATACGAGGCCAGTGATCAACCTGCCTGCTCAGTTTCAGGGGTTCGGTTTGCCGGTGATTGAAGGCGAGATCAGCGATGTGGAGCCGGAGCATCAGAACGACGACAAGCTCTAGCATCGAGAAGCTAGCCGGAAAATCAACAGCTTATAGAATATCCTTTACTTAATCTGTCAGTAGGTATGAAGTATAGAAATCGTATTGGACTCCCGGTGGAAAAATGGCATCCTTGTACAGCCAATCGACTCGATAAATTGGGAGGCAACAATGGATGAGAGCTTTGATCGCTCCTACTACGAAGCCCGTCTAGCTAAGTCTTTGGAAATGGCATCTGCTGCTACGATGCCGTCTGTCCGTGACATTCATCTCAGCCACGCGAAGCAGTATCAAGCGGTGTTAGATCAGCCCGATATCGCGCGAATGTCGGTTCCTTCCAGCTTCTTGCGCTCGGCTTAGGTGTAGCGACAGACTTTACCCTGTCGTTACGTCTGCGTGTGACAGGCTGAGTGTCACATATAGGTTGCTCTTTAGCCCATGTGACAACATACCCTTGGGGTCTAGAACCTGAGGTGACACCATGCTTGTCGGCTATGCCCGCGTATCTACCACTGACCAAGACCTGACCATACAGCTT
Organism: uncultured Sphingobium sp.; assembly: GCA_964562225.1. Classification (GTDB taxonomy): domain Bacteria; phylum Pseudomonadota; class Alphaproteobacteria; order Sphingomonadales; family Sphingomonadaceae; genus Sphingobium. The sequence goes on along the minus strand of CAZLSU010000065.1, from coordinate 13,159 downwards.
GAACGCCTCGCCGCCCAAGGGTGTGAGCGCGTGTTCAGTGAGAAGAGGTCAGGCACAACTGCTGAACGTCCAGAGCTACAGAACTGTTTAGACTTTGTGCGTGAGGGTGATGTGCTGCTCGTCACCCGGCTTGACCGCTTCGCTCGGTCGATGGTCGATCTCCACAATATGCTCTCCCGGCTATCCAGTCGCGGTGTCGGCTTCCGTTGCGTCGATCAGGCTGGCGTCGATACCACGACCCCACACGGCAAACTCATGCTGGGTGTCCTCGGCAGTGTCGCGGAGTTCGAAACTGGACTGCGCGCAGAGCGTCAACGGGAGGGCATCGACAAAGCGAAGGCCGCTGGTGCGTATAAGGGTGGAAAGACCCGCATTGACGCTCTACGGGTGCGAGAGATGCTATCGGAGGGCATGAACCCCAGCGTGGTAGCCCGAACGATGGGTATCTCCCGGCAATCCGTATATCGGTTGATGGATTTAAGCCCCGTAGAGCGCCACGCAATGCCCTGCTAACCCAACAGCCCCGCTGATCGGCATGGCGCACGAGCGGGCTTCTGCGGGTATCAGTGATAGTGGTGCGGGCAAATGAAGCGAAACCCTGGGGGTGTATCCCGATCTGCTGCTGGGGCGCTACATGGGTAAGAAACTAAATTCCTAGCTTTCAGAAACCCGCCTACCCAAATTATTTTTCTGCCCTCCCCAAAAAGTCAATTCATGTCAGCCAGTGAATTCTTCCCTTGGCACCAAGCCCACGAACTCATACTGTTGACCCAGTAGTGCCAACTTGGCCATCGACAAACGATTAGCTGCGACCTTGGGATCAGGGTCGGGGAAATGAAACCCGATGAAACTCCCGATCCCTATAACGCCGTCATCTATTTTTCTGCGAGTGACCGTCTTATATCGAATTGGCCAGCCCTGAACGGTTGCCCACTTCCAAATGCCCGATAGCTCAAAAATCTGACTGATATGCGCGCTCATCGCCTTATTAGCTTTTGTCGTCCTGCCCCGCTCAGTCAGGTGAGCCAAAGCGGGATCATCGAACGTCTTAATCCATATCTGACGATCAAGAGAGTTGGTTTCGATCTTGACAGTGAAATCCTTACCTTCGCCGTTATACTCGACTGTGAGCTTCATGCTGCTTCGCCATCCCGGTCTTTCCGCTCGAAAGGCAATTCGGTATTGATGATCGTATCTGCGGGGAGTTCCGTGACTGTCATATTGGCTTCGGCCATGACACCCAGCATCATACCGCGCAGCTTTTCCGCCATCTTGATCGTCTTCACGTCGCTATCTTTGATATCCGTGGAATTCCTAATCTCGTGAAGTTCGCTTGTCATCTGCCTACGAGCGGCCTTTACAAGGAGGTCCACGAATATGGCTGCCGCAATGTCAGGGTTGAACTGGCCTTCGCGTTCCGGCGCGATATCTTTGAGATCGACGTTGATCTGGATATTAAATTTGCTCGACAAAACGGCCCCCCAATGGATTGTGGAATGGCCAGCCTCCTATCCGGGAAATCGTTAACGGGGAGTTGTCGGGAGACGAGATACGGGAAAAGCCCAACGGCCTTGACAGCCGTACTGGCCGATGCGCTCTGCCTTGACATGATAGGGCCGATAGCAAGCGTGTAGATTTTCATGGATCACCGCTTCAATCACGTGATTAGCTTGTGGCAAAAGGTCAGTAATACGAACGCGGCGTCTCCGCAAATATCTCTTTCTGATCAGGTAGGTTCCGGCTACGCATCAGGTATGGAGCCTCATCAATTCATTAAAAAGTGGACCAACTCTAATTTGAAGGAGTCAGCGTCCGCACAAAGCCATTTTAATGATCTTTGCGATCTGCTGAGCATCGAAAAGCCTGCGGATGCAGATCCCAATGGTATCTGGTTTACCTTCGAAAAGGGCGCTAAAAAAACCGGTGGTGGCGATGGATGGGCAGACGTATGGCGACGAGGAGCATTCGCATGGGAATACAAAGGTAAAAACAAAGACTTAGATCGCGCACTTGCACAGCTTTTGCAATACTCAAGCGCACTTGAAAATCCGCCATTACTGATTGTGTCGGATATGTTTCACATCCGCATACACACCAATTGGACAAATACGGTCCAACAAGTCCATGCGTTTACGATCAGTGACCTAGCCGATGCTAAGACACGTGATTTATTGCAGAATGCCTTTCTAGAGCCGGAGGCTCTGAAACCTACCAAAACTCGGCAGGCTTTAACTGAGGATGCTGCAGAAGAGTTTGTACAACTTGCACAGCGGTTACGAGATCGTGGTCATGAACCACATGTAGTAGCGCACTTCATCAACAGGCTTGTGTTTTGTATGTTCGCTGAAGATGTTCGCCTCCTTCCCGAATATATGTTTTCAAAAATGCTGACCGCTAGTAAAATCCGTCCCGAGCGTTTTGAAGGCAACGCGCAGAAATTGTTCCGTGCAATGGCCTCCGGTGGGGATATCGATTTTACGCCTATCAGTTGGTTCAACGGCGGACTTTTTGAAGACGATACATCATTGCCATTAAATCGTGAAGATATCGACAACTTGATAACTGCTGCCGATTTAGATTGGTCAGAAATAGACCCTTCGATCCTTGGTACTTTGTTTGAACGAGGACTTGATCCTTCAAAGCGTAGTCAGTTAGGCGCACACTACACTGATCGTGACAAGATCATGCAAATTGTTCAACCGGTTGTAATCGCGCCTTTAGAAGCTGAATGGATCGGCATTCGGGCGATGATTGACCATCAGATGGCAAAAGTGACTGAGGCAAAAGCTCGTATTCCCGAAAAGCAGAGCGACGCACGAAAAGTGTACAACGCGGCCCGCCGTGCGGAAGAACTTGCTTACAGAAATGCCCAGGAACTACATGGTGCATTCATCGATAGGCTGCGTTCTTTCCGCGTTCTCGATCCCGCCTGTGGGTCAGGTAACTTCCTATACTTGTCACTTCTTTCCCTGAAAGACATAGAGCATCGCGCTAATCTAGATGCTGAAATGCTTGGGCTTGGTCGGCCAGCGCCTGCGGTGGGACCAGAATGCGTCCTTGGTATCGAATTGAACGGTTACGCTGCTGAACTGGCCCGTGTGTCGGTCTGGATCGGTGAAATCCAGTGGATGCGTCGGAATGGATTTGATGCGGCTAAAAATCCTATACTTCGTAACCTCGACACCATTCAAAATCGGGATGCGATCCTTAATGCAGACGGAAGTCGAGCAAAATGGCCGAAAGCGGATGTAGTAGTCGGGAATCCGCCGTTCCTTGGCGACAAACGCATGAAATCTGTTCTCGGTGCCGATTACACTGCTCAGCTTCGTAGTGCTTACTCAAAAGACCTCGCCGGGCGCAGTGATCTCGTGTGTTACTGGTTCGCAAATGCATTGCGCGCTATATCATCCGGTAAATTGCAGCGGGTTGGCTTGGTTTCTACCAATTCTATTCGCCAATCCAGTAATCGAGGTATACTCGAGCGCATCTCCACGAAATCTGAGATTTTCGCTGCTTGGGCCGACGAACCATGGGTAGTTGACGGGGCCTCAGTGCGAGTTTCGCTAGTATGTTTCGGCACCGGCGCTGGAGATGTCAAAAAGCTAAACGGTAAGACGATCGAAATTATTCACGCTGATCTTACCGGGGGAGAAGGCACCAGCAACATGAGCGCCATCAAGGCGCTTGCAAACAACCGGGGCATCGCCTTTCAAGGTATCAAGCGCGTCGGACAGTTTGAAATACCTCGTGACCAAGCGGTAGAGTGGATTAAAGCCCCGTTGAATCCGAATGGGCGATCGAACTTCGATGTTCTCAAGCCGTGGGCTAGTGGGTTTGATGTCGTCCGGCGTCCACAGGACTTCTGGATTGTCGACTTCGGTTGGGACACCCCGAAAAAGCAAGCCGCGCTCTACGAACTTCCGTTCAAGCATCTGGATAGCATCGTCAGACCTGAGCGGCATGGGAAACGTGAAGCTAGGGCAAACGAGATGTGGTGGATATACTATTGGCCGCGTCCTGATCTTCGTAAACGATTGCAGCAAATTCGACGGTATGCAGCTCGTCCGAGTGTCGCGAAACATCATATATTCCGGTGGTTCCACTCTTCGATTATTCCCGACGGCGCACTTGCCGTAATCGCGAAGGATGATGATGTCACCTTTGGTATAGTCCAATCGCATTTCCATAAAGTCTGGGCGCTCTCGCGTGGTTCTACTCTAGAGGATCGGCCTGCATATACGCCTTCCACGACTTTCGAGACGTTCCCTTTCCCGGTCGGGTTAACGCCCGACATCGATCCAAGCGTTTATCGAAGGAATGGTGCGGCAATGAAAATCGCCAAAGCTGCTAAGCAATTGGATGGTTGGCGAGAGGATTGGCTAAATCCTGCAAATCTGGTTCGCAGGAAGAAGGAAATTGTTGACGGCCTTCCTGACAGACTGATCCCTGTGGATGACGCCGCAGCTGTCGCGCTCAAAAAGCGCACACTTACCAATCTCTACAATGACAATCCTGCATGGCTTCAAGAAGCACATGCGGAACTGGATGAGGCAGTAGCGGAAGCATACGGATGGGGCGATGATTGGCGATCCGGCATCTTAGACGATAGCGAGATTGTGCGTCGGCTGTTCGTTTTGAATCAATCCAACGATTAATTGGGGTATTCCTGAAAGCTCACTCTTCTTATATTTTACAACCAATTTAACAATGCGTCCAAAAAGTAGCGCTCTGCCTCAATCACAACACCCTCGCATTCAAACTCTACGACATCATCGAATTTGCGGTAGAAAAGCGCAAGGTCATTGAACCTAAAACAGCCCTCGTCTGATCTCCAATGATCTGCATCGAGTTCAACAAAGCGGGTCAGGTCATCTACGAGATCATCTAGGGCAACAAACATAGCACTCACTCCATCAAGTTCGTGCTGCACTATCAATAGCCATCTGACTGCCGCGTCATCCACTCATTGATCATCTGGTGACTTTTCTGGCTTTGCCTTTCTGTTGTATTGCCCTTTGGGTTCTGTCATCGCGCGATCCATCGTCCAACCCAGACGAAAGATGCGACCCAAGAGACAGTCACTGGATAGACCGGCTTGCTCTGCCCACTCACTGACGTGTCGTGTCTCGCCATTCCACTCCAGAAAATATCGACGGGGATGACCGCGCTTCACTGAACGCGGCTGTCCACCCAGTGCCTCATCGAGTGTCCATCCATAAGTCGAGAGCCGATGCGCGAGAGCAGTTGGGCCGATACCTAGATGCTCTGCCCATTCAGTGAGCGTGCGTGTCACGCCCTTGTATGTCATCGGCTGTGTCTTGGGTCGATTGGGCTTCGTTCTAGGCGGCTGACGCAGCATCAGTTCACTGGCTGTCATCCACGCGCAATTGGCTTTACTGTAGCCCTGCTGAGTGTCGAGACGACCCAAAACGTGCTTGGGGCTAGGACGCTTGCCCATATCCGTGAGAAACACCGCGAAGTCATTAGTCCATTCGCTACAGATCGTGATGCCCTGACCACCATACTTGGGATAGAACGGGTTATTGGGACTTAGGCAGCGATGACGGGCGTTGTTCCAAGCCTGCCATTCCGGTTTGTTGTCTCGGCATACGCCATTCACTGTTCTCGCCACTGCTACTCCTATGGGCCGTTATCCGGCCTCTCTGTTGTTCGCATATTTATGGTGTGGCTCTTTCTGAGATTTTCTCGATGTCGATCACTCTTTGGATGACTGCTAGGTAGAACGACTTTATGCCGTGCTTCCAACCACAGGGAGGAATTAATGAAGAAGTATATTGCGGCGGCGCTCATGATGGGCATCGCAACTCAAGCACAGGCGGAACCCGTCTGGAAGAACATCGAATTCGGCATGACCCGCGCACAAGTTGAAGCCTTGTATCCGAAGGGCAAGGGCGTCAGCCATCAGCCCAAGAATATCGAGATCAGCGACATACAGATCACCGAAAAATGCGGTGCCGAAGCGAATATCCGGTTCGATGATGCCGGGCTGGTTCGGGAAGTGATGATCGCTGGGAACCCGTCGATGGGTGGCCGCTGCTCGAATGATGTCCTGACCTCGCTGTCTGCGAAGTATGGCCAGCCCGCAAACTGGGATAGCAGCGCTGGGACGATCTTAGCTCGTCAGGGCAAGGTCGCCGTATGGGGTCGCCCCGATGGCGTGTCGATGCGTTTCAAGAAGTTCGAGAACGGCGCGTTCGGCGGCGGCGGTCTGGGCAAGTCCAGTTGGGAACTCAGCTACACCAAGGCGGACGCAATCTCGCTATAAAGGAAAATGGCCCGGAAGCATCGCTCCGGGCCATTATCATGGGCGTCATATTGGAAAGCGCTCATCGTCATCATCGTCGTATCTGGCCAGCGTGATGAGCCGCATCTGTACGCTCGACCTGGCCCTACCCATCTGATCGGCAATTTGGGACAGCGACAGCCCCGCTACGCGCAATTTCTCCAACTGGGCATCCTCGGCCTCGGTAAAGCGTCGGCGGGGCTTCACGGGCTTCATTCTTCGGCCTCATCGACATACGGCATGATGAAGCGATTGCCATGATAGTAGCCGCCGTTGATGTATCGGCTGCTACTCTCCCATTCAGCTATTTTTTCGCGGAGGCGGCGAACTTCGTCCTCCCATCCCCCGGACTTGATTTGGCGGTCTTTCATTTCGATGACCCGCTTGAGAAGGAAGACCTCCCTCTCAAGCTCTGCTATGCGGTCCTGAGCGCGATCAGTCATTGTCGGTATCCTTGAAGCGATACTGGATGCCCTTGCGCCCTTGCTGCTTCTCCAGCGGAAAATCAGGGATCGTGGCAATCAGGTTGGTCAGCGTCCTGCCGAACGTGTTTTGGTTCGTATCTGAGCGCGGGAAGGCAACCTGCTCCCATTCACGAAAAGTGCGGTGTATTTCGCTGGCCAGCGTCCACTTTTTATAGGTGTGACCTTCTTCCCTGATCCAGATTTCGACCGGGTGCTGGTTGCGATTTTCTTCCTGCTGCTCCGCCAAGACGTTCATGAAGTTGGCCGCAACCATCGGGTCCGGTCCTTTTTCATCAACGCTTTTCCAGAGCATCACCCAATCGACGTCATTCAGGGCATCCCAGTCGGGCTGCTGTAGCCAAACCAATTCCGCGAAGCGTCGTCCGCCGGTTTCGTCGCGGAAAAGCTGCCCAAGGCTCTTATTCGAGCAGCCAATGAGCGTGGATTGGTTTGCCACCGGCGCGCTATGGTTCTGGCGCATGGTGCGGATCGAACGCGCCTCAGCGGTGATCGCGTTTTTCACCACATCAACGTCCGCCTTTTTCGCAAACCCCATTTCGTCAATAAACAGGATCAGGCTTGACCAGATATCGGCGGTCTTTCCATCGGTGATGAGATTGAAATCGACCTCGCGCTTGAAATGCTCCAGCGGCTTGGTCAGCTTCAATACGAACTGGGTCTTACCTTTGCCCTGCGGACCGGTCAGGACCGGCATCAGGTGGTTGGTGACGGACATGCCACGCGCCTTGCGCTTCACCTGCCACATGAACTTCCTCATGACTGCGATTGGGAAACCGGGCTTGGTCGCGGTCGTATCGAAGCAGGCAGCTTCCATTTTTGCCCACATATCCGTTCCGGCCTGCCCGGTTGCCAAGCCCCTCTCGAACGCGATTGCCATGAGGGCATCGACCTTCATCTGACGTGTGGTATCTTCGAGCCACGCCGCGATGGCATCGCTGATTACGCTGTCGCGGAAGCCAAGATCGAATTTGTCAGCGATCAGGCGCAGCTCGCGCCCAAGGCTGTCGATGTTGGCACCTTCGGCGTTCGCAACATCATAGACCAATCGGGTGGCCTCGCTGGTGTCGCAGTTATGGCGGTTCACCTCATCGGTGCCGACCTTATAGGCGCGATCACGTTTTACGACGCCTGCGGGGGTCAGGGTTATGTTCTGGGTTTCGGCAAAGCGGCGGACATAATCCTCGGCGTCTTTCGGCACGAAGCCAAGCGCAGCATGGATGCGGTTCTCGCGCTCGATGCGCCTCATGTTGCTGTCGAAAAATGCTTTCGACATCACGTTATTATTGACCATCCAATCGCGGATCGGCGCGTTGTCCTCTTTGGCGTCGAGCAGCTTGAGGGTATCGACGGCGCTAAATGCCTGCTTGTGGATTTGGCGTTTGGTCAGGTATCCGATGATTGCTGCCAGTTTGTCGGCGTAGCAAGCAAAGTCCTGATCTAAATTTGAAAGGTCGTTCATCAGCAAAACGGTCGATGCCGATACTGCTGGAATTTCTACGATGGATAGCTGAGGCTTAGCGCCTTCGTCTTGATTGGTCATGTTATTCTCCGAAGATATGAAAAGCCCGCTACGCGGACCTGAAACGCGCAGCGGGCCAAAGTCATAAAGACTTTTCAATCTATCGGATTGAGCATCAGACCTACTGCCAAAGCGGCAGTTTTCAGGTCTGCTGCTTCTAACTCTATTTATACATGAAGCTATTTTCTGGCGTCATTAATGAAATAACATATTTTTTATAGAATTACCCTTAACATCCTTAACGGTGCCTTCACGGTCTGGCCGACCTCAACTCGCGCTTTTGTGCGGTTTATTTCTGGGTTAAGGATGTTAAGGATGTTAAGGGTATTTTATTAGAAATAAATTCATTTAGTAATTCCGTTTTATTAGTAAACAGAACCACCCTTAATTGCCCTAACATCCTTAACATCCTTAACACTCAGGTATTGAGGACGACAATCCAAGGCGCGCGAAAAGCCCCATGGAAGCCCGCCCCGGCATCACGGCACAAGTGTTACCCCGATGCTGTGATGTCGCTGAGACAGGCTCCTAAAGGGTCAGAGCTTGTCGAACCGAACCCTGATCCGTTGCTCAATCGTCCCGTCATGGATCACCGTCAGACCTTCGGCTTCCAAGGCGTCACGGATCGCAGCGGCATCACCTTGCCACATGAGCATCAGCTCGCCGGTCGCAACAGCGTCGGCCAAGTCCTGACTATGATACCAGACGCAAAGATCGGCATCTTCCGATGGGATTGCGTCCCAACCGCAAGTGCGACAGCACTGCCAGTCCTGCTCGCACCGATAGCCGTTGATGCGGAGCCGATTGAACGCCCTCTCGACTGCTGCTGACTTGGGATGCCATGCCTCTTCCGCCTGAACCTCCATGAGCGCGATGTTGAGCATGTCGGTGAGGTGAGCCAGATTAAAGTCATCGGCCCCATGCTCTCGAAAATGAACCTCCGCGATGCTCATGATTGCCATATTGGCACTCTCTTGCGCCCGAACGTCAGCCGTCAGCCACATGGGATCGCCATCGTCAGGTTGGCTCGTGGGCATGATAATCATCTCGCTCATGCTTCGTCCTCCCCGTTGATCCGGTCCCGCAGTTCTGGGTTCAAGTCCGCAAGATCGGGAAAGACCAGAAGCAAATCCGCCAAATCCTCCGTGGACGACATTTCCAGCCAAGGCCCGCCATCAGGTGCGAGATTAATCCAAGTCCAATCCCCGGTTGCGTTCGCCTCGCACCATTGCCAGATTGCCCAGCCTTCCTCTGAACCCACTTCGATGACCTCATAGCCATCAGGGAACTGGTAAGATCGACCAAGCGGCGGCACGTTGACTACCAGCAGATTGCCTTGGACGAGTTGAAGCATGGCCTCACGACGCAGCCCTTCCGGTCGCCAGACTGTGTTATTGCCATTGACCCAAACGCCATTGCGCCGGTCGCGCAGCATCGTGCCGGTTTCCTCGCTTGGACGCCAATCGTTGCCCAGATCGCGGAAAGCCCCTCCTGGCGGATCGAGCATGGTGATTTCCTCGCCGGTCGCACGATCACGAACCAGATAAGCAGACACGTCCTCATCGGCATCTTCGTCGGCATCGTCCTCGTCCATTTCCGCGAAGGCTGACACCGCGTCATCGAACGCCTCGTCGGTGAGCAGCAAGGCGACCAGCGACGATTTGCCTTTCACCCTATCGACCATCAGCCCTAGACTATGCGGGGTGGAATAGAGATAGCGCAGCTTCCGCGTCATTATATCGACATCAACGACGCCGGTGAAATCGAACTGCGCTTGATCATCCTCCGTTCGGATCGTGGTCTTCTTACAAGGCCCAAGGACGAGTGACCGCACATTTTTATTTGGATTGAAGGTCGGTTTGTCGGCTTCAATCACCATGAAGAATGCGGGACGACCGAGGCCGAGGCGAACTTCCTGCTGCGCGGGGACGCGAAACTGATCGAAGTTCATGGGAACACCTTTCGGAACGCCACGAGGTCGCTGGGCAGAGCCATCCGAACAAGCAATTGATCGCCGGTATCAAGTGTTTCGACGCCGAAGTTGAAAGGTCCACGGTTACATTTCATGATCCAGTCCACCTTGTCGGAAACCACATTGCCCGTTCCCTTGGGATAGGCTTGCGCTGCCACAAACTGACCGTTTATCGTGGCGTGACGAAATTCGACCACAGGGCCGAGGACTATGATCGGAGCCATCCATGCGGGTTTGGAAACCCATGGGGTAGTGCGGGGCTGGATGATGTCGCGCCATTCGATGCTCATGCCCCCGCTCCCCGGTTCGAGAGAAACGCGGCTTCATCAGCTTCCGACTGGAACGCTGCCAGCACGTCATAGTCATCGAGCAAAATGCCGTCGCCCGTATCGCGCCGTGACCACCATATCGAATAGCCGTTCCGACAATTGGCAGCGATCCAGTCGATGACTTCATTGACTTCAGAAAGGTCGTCGCCCCGCAAGCCGGTTGTGAAATAGCCGCCAAGCGGATCGACACCTACTGCCAAGCAATCAACCGTGCCGATGACGTGAGACTTTGCTATGCGCCCATTGACCAGAACAACCGACCGGTGATGCCACTCTCGATACACCGCAGTTGGGCATTCTGCTGGCATCCGGTTCAACGCCTCAAGCTCATCGTCGGCATCGCCGAAAATATCGTTCAAGGCTTCGACAAAATCCTCTGGATATGCCGAGAGGGGAACCGCTGTGTCCGAACCGCCTTCGATATCATCACAGATGACGATATGCGGCTCAGAAGGAATTTGAATTTGGGAATTGTCTTCGGACATTACGAAACGGGCCTTGCCTTCACGCCACTCCACCGGATCGACCGGGGATCAACACCACCTGATTGTGTGGCGAAAATGTGTTGGCGCAGGCGACAGGGGATCGAACCCTGACTGGATGGACTTTCCCACCTCAACGGCTCCTTCGCCGTCGCAGCAATCGTTTCGTGAGAAGCCGTATAACCGCGCCCGTCCGCAAAGGCAAGAATTATCTATAGTTAATGGAGCAAAATCATGCCGTTAGCCCATGCCGCCCTAGTGTAAAGGAACGCGCACATACGCGCGGATATAATACACACACACATGGGATGGGCTACTTGGCCGGTCCTTTCCGCCAAGCGATACCATGCCGGTCGCACCAATCCCCGTATGTCGTGGCGCTGCCCTTGCTGATTTTCAGGTCGGGGTTCTGGAAATGGATTTCAATGCTGTAATCTGGGTGCTGGGCTTTGACGGCGAGGATTTTGCGCCTGTCATTGGCGTCCCAATACCCCTTCGCTTCCACGATGCGCTTGCCCTCGACATCAACGAAATCTGGCAAATAGGTGTGGGTGATCGTGTAGGTCAGCTTGATCGGCTCATAGGCGAACTCAGGGCCAAGCTGGGCAGCGCAGCGCGCTTCATAGGTGTTTCGATATTGGGTCATCGCATATTTACAGGGGCGACAGCGCCCCTCTGATGCCCGTGTCGCGTAGTCACAAACGAGGGCGCACGTTGGCGCCCTCGTGTAGGTTGGTGGTCTGACGGGCTTATTTGGGCGCTTTACGACGCCCGGCATAGTTGGCGGCGATCTTGTTAAGCTGGGTGTCGAAATCACCCTTCTCGACATCGGCAATGACCGCCTCGATCACTGCGGCAAATTCCTTCTTCTCCATCACGACCTCGCGCTTGCCGGGCAGCAATTCGACGGCCATGTTACCCATACGAGCGCTGAACTTGATCTTCTCGCCCTTGATATCAAAATGCCGCTTACCGGCCTTTGCGCTATCTTTGAAAAGCGCAAGCTGTGAGCGCAGGTTGCCGATAAAGCGTTCGCGGGGTGTGGCTTTGCTCGACGAGGAAAAGTCCGAACCATCCACCGGCTTTACGATCTGCTTCCAGTTGGTCATTTGATCTACTCCAATGTGTAGCAGCACCTCGCTGCCCACACTGTATTGCGTCGTCTGACGCGGCAATCATCCACTTTATCACCAGACATATCACCTCTTTGATGTTGACAAACATCTAGGCACTGGTGGGCATCCAGAACGACACACTGCTCTCGGTAAATACCCGATGGCAAGAAATACAAAGACCGCGAAGCCCGCGACATCATCAGCACCAGCGGCACCGACATTCACACTGAGAAAGCCTCAAGAGGGTTTGCTCAAACTGCTACAGAGCAACGTCCCGAACGTCCTCGCCGCTGGGTCCAGTCGTGTAGGCAAATCGTGGCTCTACATGATCTATATCCTGCTGCTCTGTGAAGAGTATCCGGGTAGCCGACATGGCGTGTTCCGACGCAACCGCAATGCCTGCGAACGCAACCTCTTCAAGCTGACACTCTTTCAAGCCATGAACGCGCTTGGACTATCGGGCTATCTCAGTAAGAGCATCGACAAGTCAGCGCTGTCTGTGACGTTCCCCAATGGCTCTGTGATATCGTTCGGCGGACTGGACGAGCATAATCGTGACCGCGAACTTGGAAGTGAATATCAGACCATATGGATGAACGAGGTCAGTGAGTTCGATTATCAGGACGTAGAGTTTCTTAGGGGTCGTCTCTACGGCGAGATACCCCACAAGACCACCGGCATACCACTTCGCCATCGAATGCTCTTCGACTGTAACCCAGACACTTTCGATGACTGGGATTATAAGCTGTTCGTGCTGGGCATTCATCCACTCACAAAGGCACGATTACAGCACCCTGAGGATTATGCCTATCATCAGATGATCACTGACGATCAGGAGTATATCAGGCGCAACGCTGACCAGTCGCCGGAATGGAAAGAACGCTTCATCTATGCGAACTGGCAATCCAGCAACCCCAACGCCCTGTTCCCGAAAAAGCATATCAACGATAACC
>CAZLSU010000064.1:15334-17849 GCA_964562225.1 uncultured Sphingobium sp. | reverse complement strand
TTTATCCCGGTGCTCTCAGCCGACGGATGGCCCCTTTTATTACCGGTGTTCTCACCGTGGAAGGCACGCTGATACTCATGAGCGAGTGGAAAGCGAAACTGCCCGCGTATCTCTAAACGCGCGGGGATTGGGGGGGCGTATGAATTTCGATCCGGCATTGTCACTTGCGGACAACCTTGCCCGCTTTCGAGCGGAAGCGGAGAGCATCGACGCTGACTGCGCTCGCATTCTCTTCGATAATCTCGCCCTCTTGGCGCGGGACGGTGATGCGACCCGCACACGGCAGGCCGTACAGGAATTCAATCAAGCCGTTCTTGCTGCGCTCGATGTTCTTCCGGAAGGCCACGCAGAATGAGCCGGTATTTTCTTTCCTCTGCGGCCATCGAAGGCTTCCGTGGCATCAACAACGATGGCGATCCCCTCGTGCTGAGGTTCAAGCACGACGCCGTCAACTCCATCCACGCGCCCAACGGCGTTGGCAAAAGCTCGGTGTTTGAGGCGCTGCATTTTGCTCTTCACGGCACAGTCCCGCGTCTCGAAGGCATGCAGGACGCCGAACAGGGCCGAAGCTACATCATCAACAAGTTTCATCCGGGGCAACAGGCAACGGTTGCCCTCATTTTCAAGAGTGATGACGGCACGCCTGACGTGTCGATCACCGTCACCCGGACGGCGGCGGGCGGCAGAGTCGTCACGTCTCCTTCAGGCCATGCCGATCCGGACAGCCTGCACGCCTTGCTAACAGATGCGCTGGCGGTCGTAAAAAGCGCGGACTGGCATGATCCGAAGGTCTGTCCTGTTTGCGAGAAGGCAGGCGACGGGCCGCTTCAGGATCAACTGGAAGCAAAGATTGCCCTCTACGACGAGGCTGAACAGCTCGACGCCGAGCTGAAACGGCAGGTGCAGAGCGCCGGATGCGTCGGCAAGCTCCGGCAGCTTGAAGATCATGCGCGTCTCGGCGTCCCCGACGCTGATCGCATCGCGACGGTCCTGACGCTGGCCGCCCGCCAGTCGTCAGTTTCGACGGCGGATTTGGAGTGCGCCAAAGATAGGCTCGGCGCGCTCGAAGCCAAAAGGATTGAAGTTCTTGAGGCGGTCAATGTGGAAATCGTGACGCTTCAAGCCAACTTGCCGCCGTCGCTCGTCGCCGTCACCCGCACCCTTGGGCAAGCCAAGCAATTCCGCGACGCCATGAAGGACTACGAGACAAGCCTTCCGGCACTGGCGGCGAAAAGAGCGAAGCTGGCGAAGCTCAGTCGCTGGAAGACGTTCATCACGAATGTGGCCCAGCAATTTGCAACGGCGGAAGGCGCGCTCGCCCATGCGCGGATTACTGATATTCAGGCCAGTTGCCAGGACCTTTTCGGGAATTTGGTGCGGGGTGGACCGGATGTCCGACCGACATTGAACCGGGCGCCGAATACCGAGCAGGTGGATTTGATGCTCGCCGATTTCTTCGGCCTTCACGACCAAAGCGCGCGGGCGCTCCTGTCGGAGAGCTACCGCAATGCCGTCGCAGCCTCCATCTTTATGGCGGCCGCGACCAGACACCAGGGCGTTCCCCGATTCATGGTGCTGGATGATGTGACCTCAAGTTTTGATGCTGGACATCAGTTCAGTTTGATGGACACGATCCGGACGAAACTGCGCTTCGGGGCACCCAACGGGCTACCCGGCGGCCTTCAATTCATTATTCTCAGCCACGATACGATCCTTGAAAAGTATTTCGACCGGCTCGGAAATACGGCTGAATGGCATCACCAGAAATTGCAAGGCATGCCGCCCCGTGGTCGGCTGATGATCGCCGCGCAACAGGCGGATCGCCTGAAGGCGCAGGCGGAGCAATATCTGAATGCCGGACAGATAGACATCGGCGAACCGATTGTACGCCAGTACCTTGAATACAAGCTCGGCCAGATCATCTCCCGTTTGGAGATTCTGGTGCCACCCGACTACGCGACGCGGGGCGACAAGCGTACCTTGTCCACCTACATGGACGCGATCACGGGTGCGGTGACGTTGTTTCAAGCGGCAAACCGCTGTGTCCTATCGGCACAGCAAATTACCGACCTTCACAATCATCATGCCCCGTCGATCATGGCGAACTACGTCAGCCATTATGAGTCGGGAGCTGGAAATCCGTTCAACGCCTATGCTCTGCTTGGCGTCCTTCAAAGTATTGACGCCCTCGCGGATTGCTTCTGCTGGACAGACCCCGCCACCAATCAGCGCAAGTACTACCGGCGGCTTGACCGGCAGTAGGGCGACGGCCTGCATAAAGGCAGGCTCCGCTATCCATTGCCTCTGGTTCGCCAGCGGCTGAGGCAATGGCTTCGCAGAAAGACGCGATCACGGGGGTGCTTGAGGCTCGGCGCACCTTTTTCCCATGCTCGCTTGGCCAAATTCCACGACCGGGGAGCGCCAGCGGCGCGTCGTGAAATTCGGCAGAAACGCATAGCTTTGTTGCATCGGCCATCGAACTCGATGGCTGGTGCGATGCGCGCTAGCGTTTGGG
>CAZLSU010000064.1:14684-15324 GCA_964562225.1 uncultured Sphingobium sp. | reverse complement strand
GAGCGTGGCGTAGGTATGGCGGAAGCAATAGGTCGTGCGGGGAATGCCGCTCGGGCCTTCGCGGAGGTCGGTGTATTTTAATAGCTCTTCGACGGTATCGCGATAGAGCCATTTTGCCGGTTTGCCGTTGATAATCGTAAATACGTGATCGTCGGGCTTGGTTGCCTTGGAAAGCTCGCGCACTCGATCAAGATATTTTGCGACACTGACCGGGGCAATCAGCTTGCGTGTTTTGCCTTTGCCCTGAACGTAGAGGACAAGGATTTCCTGTCCGTCTTTGTCCTTGGCGGTCGTGATGTCCCGCCAGCGCAGATTCTTCGCTTCGGGCGGGCGCATCCCCGTGTTGCACATGATGAGAATGAAATTGTAGCAAATCTGCCGATACCATACGCCCTGCGGCGTGGTCGCTTCCTTCATCCATTTGCGGCCTTTGGTATGAAGTTTGCGATATTCTTCCAGCGTGAATTCGTCACGCCGGTTCGATTTGAGCTTCGGCATGCCCTCAAAGCGATGATGGGCGGGAACATACCGCTTGCCGATCGCAAAGTTCATGATGGCTGCGAAAATGGTCATCTCGATGCGGATAGTGGAATCGCTGATGACGCTCTTGCGACGGCCTTCGCCGTTTTCCCGTCGCCAC
>CAZLSU010000064.1:0-14643 GCA_964562225.1 uncultured Sphingobium sp. | reverse complement strand
GTCGATCTTGCTTCTTATATTTTTGCAGCGGGCTTGGCTGACCTCGCCCGCGTTTGCGCGGCGCTGTTGGGCGTCGGCATATTCCTCCGCAACCTGCAAGAAGGGGCGATTGAATACGGGAACATCGTGCTTCACCCGGAAGCGGATATCGGCATACTCGTCCATCGCGCGGTCATGCGCCGTCTGCCGATCCGCCGTGCGCAGCGAGATGGTCTTGTAGCGGTCTTCGTTCTGGATTCTGATCCGGCAGTAATAGTTGTCGTGCCCGACATCACCACGTCGGAAGATGATAAGGCCCGGCTTGACCTGCTCTTTATCCAGGATGAAACTCATTTCTCCGCTTCCCACTGTGCAGAAACTGTGCAGATTGGCGGCGTAAGTGCTTGATATGCCGTACCTGTGTAGGTTCTGTGTGGGTCATTGTAGCAAAAAATGTTGTTTCTTTATAGTGGTTTGTTATGATCCCTTCACCCGCTCCATTTTCCTTATATCAACAACAGCGCCTCATGCGTTCCCGCGCGCGCCGGTCGAACCAGCCGGTGATGCCGCGGCGCATTTTCAGGCGGGGCAGCCATTGCGGATAGAGGGTCGCGAGGCGCGGCGGCAGGCCGTGCGGCCCGGTCCGCGTCATGATGTCGGACACGATGCGGTTTTGCAGGTAACGCACCGAATAATTGACCATGCGCTTATATTGCATCGCCCAGGTGCCAGGATGGGCAAGGCTGAACGGTTCGCACAGGAAGCCTGCGTTTTCGCAGGCGATGATGCGCGTCCTGACCCAATGGTCGTCGCTTTGCAAATTGGTGTGCGCCCAGGCGGCGACCAGCCCGTCGTCGCCGATCAGGTCGTCGGGTAAACGCAATCCGCCTGCGCGGATCGCGGCGAGGAAGGGACCGGACAGGGCGTAGAGATCACCGAACAGGCCGCGCTCCTCGCTTAGCATGGCCCGGTATGTCGCCGCCTGACGGCCGTTGAGCGGCATGCCCGCGGCGGCGTTTGCGGATGGATCGGCGGCAAGGGCGGCAGCGAGGGCGTCAATCGAGCCAGCAGCGATTTCCGCGTCGCCATCCAGGAAGATTGCGGCCTGTTCCTCGCCGGTCAGCATATCGTGGACGAAGCGGTTCCAGGTGCGCGACTTGCCGCCGGGATGCAGGTCATGGACGATGACGTTGGCGCGCATCCCGGCGGCTTGGCGCGCGCGGGCGACGGTGGCGTCGGTCGATCCGTTGACCAGCACATGAAAAATCGTGTCGGCGCGGTCCAGCGGCAGCGAAGCGAGGCAGGTTGCGATCCGCCGCTCCTCCTGATGCGCGAAGATGGCGACGGCGACGGTCATCGGCACAGGTTCGATTTAATTTTACGCGATTTCCGAGTCATCATATGATTCCATCTGATTGGAAATCGCTCTTAGCGGAAGTCCCAGCCCTGCTGGCCGTGATGGGCCGCGTCCAATCCCTCTGCCTCGTCCGCCTTGTTCGCGCGCAGCGGCATGACGACCGAGATGGCCAGGCCCGCAATCGTCGAGCCGACCAGCGACCAGAGCGCGACGACGGCGATGCCGATCAGTTGCGCGACGAGCAGCGCGCCGGGGCCGAAGCTGACGTCGAAGCCGACCCCGCCGGTGATCGGCAGCGTGAACGGGACCAGCAGCAACAGGCCGACCAGACCCCCGATGCCATGGATGGCGAAGACGCCGGCTGCGTCGTCGGCCTTGCTGCCCATCATCAGGCCATAGGTGGCGCGGCAGGCGAAGGCGGCGATCAGGCCGATCAGCATCGCGCCGCCCGCGCCGACCAGCCCCGCCGAGGCAGAGATGGCGACAAGGCCACTGAGCGCGCCATTCATTATGCCGGTGGCGCTGGTGCGCCCGGTCAATATGCGATCGAACAGGCCCCAGCCCAGCGCAGCGGCGCTGGCGGCGAGTTGGCAGTTCATCAGCGCGCTGGCGGCGTCATCGCTGGCGCCCAATGCCCAGCCGCCGCTCACGCCGAACCAGCCGATCCAGACCAGGCCGGAGCCTGCGACGGTGAGGATAGGGGAGTGGCCACTTCCGACGATCTCGCGCCGCTGGCCCGCGATCAGGGCGAGGGCGAGGGCGGAGAAGCCCGCCGTCAAATGGATGACCAGCGCGCCGGAATAGTCGAGTACGCCCAGATCGGCGAGCCAGCCGGCGCCCCAGGTCCAGCGCGCGACGGGCGCGTAGATCAGCAGCATCCAGAGCGGCGCGAAGGCGGTGACCCAGCCGAGCCGCGCGCGCTCCGCCACTGCGCCTGCGACAATGGCGGCGGCGAGGATGGCGAGGCTCATCTGGAACAGGGCGAAGGCGGATTCGGGGATGGTCAGCCCCTCGCGCAGGGTCGCAAGGTTGGCGAGCAACATGTTGCCCGCGCCGCCCAGCCATGGGCTGCCCGGCGCATAGGCGATGCTGTAGCCGATGATCGCCCAGGTGAGCGATACCGTGGCGACGATGGCCGCGCCCTGCGCCATGATGGAGAGGGCATTGCGGACATTGACGAAACCGGCATGACGCAGGGCGAGGCCCGGAATGGCCGCGATCAGCACGAGGATGGTACAGAGCAGCAGCCAGCCGGTATCGCCGCTGTCGGCTGCGGCGACCTGCGCCTGTGCGGCCTGGGGCAGGACGATGGCGGCTAGGATTGGAACATGGAATAGGCGCATGGCCTGCTGTCTACCGCTGGGCCGGTAAAGACTTCGATAAGGCTGTTATACCCAGCCTTCCAGAACCTGGTTGGGCGGGCGGTGGCCATCCACCCAACTGCGGATATTGGCTATGACGCGCGCACCGGTAGCGTCGCGGCCTTCAAAGGTCGCAGACCCCATATGCGGCAGCAGCACGACATTGGACAGGGTGAGCAGGCGGGGATCGACCGCCGGTTCATGGGCGAATACGTCAAGCCCCGCACCCGCGATGCGGCCTTCGCTCAACGCATCGATCAGCGCCCCTTCGTCCGTGACTTCGGCGCGCGACGTGTTGATCAGATAAGCGTCGGACCGCATCAGCGCGATGCGGCGCGCATCAATCATGCCCTTGCTGTCGGCATTGAGCGGGCAGTTGATTGATATGATGTCGCTGTCGCGCAGCAGCCCGTCAATATCGGCATGCCAGGTCGCACCCAGTTCCTGCTCGACCTCGAAAGGCAGGCGGTGCCGGTTATGATAGGCGATCGACAGGCCGAAGGCGCGGGCGCGCGCTGCGACCGCGCGGCCGATGCGGCCCATGCCGATGATGCCCAGCCGCTTGCCGCCAATGCGATGGCCCAGCATGCCCGAAGGACTCCAGCCGATCCATGTGCCCGATCGGATCAGCTTCTCGCCCTCTGCCAGTCGGCGGGGCACCGACAGGATCAGCGCCATCGTCATGTCGGCGGTATCCTCGGTCAGGACGCCGGGTGTATTGGTGACGATGACACCCTTTTTCTGCGCCGCCGACAGGTCGATATGATCGACCCCCGCGCCGAAACTGGCGATGAGTTGCAGCCTGTCCGGCGCGGCGGCGAACAGGGCGGCGTCCAGATGATCGGTGACGGCGGGTACTAGCACGTCGCACTGCGCCATCGCCGCGCCAAGCGCGTCGCGATCCATCGGTATGTCGGCACTATTGAAGCTGGTATCGAATAATTCGGCCATGCGTGTTTCGACCGCCGGGGGCAGGCGGCGGGTGACGATGACCCTGGGCTTGGCGGGGCGCGGTTTTTTGGCCATGGGAGGCCGCTATGCCCGGCGGCGCGCGCGGTCAAGCGCTTATGGCAAAGAGCGGCTGTCCTGACTGGCCGGGTTTCGCTATGACCGCGGGCATGTCCTTTGGGGAATATGGTTCGGCATGAAAATTTCAGCAGGCGTGATCTGGGCTACGATGCTGATGGCGGTGTGCGGCGGCGTGGCGGGGGCGCAGACCCGGCCGACGCCCTATTGGGCCTCGATATCCGAAAATGAGGCGCGGATGCGCGTCGGGCCGAGCCTGGATTATCCGTCCAACTGGGTGTACCGGCGGCGCGACCTGCCGGTGAAGGTGGTGCTGGTGCTGGGCCTGTGGCGCAAGGTCGAGGATTCCGGCGGCACCCAGGGCTGGATGCACGTCCGCCTGCTGAGCGATACGCCGACCGCCATCGTCACCGCGCCGATGGCTTTGATGCGAGAATCGCCGAGCGACGGCGCGAAGGTGGCCTATCGCGCGGAAACCGGCGTGGTCGGGCGATTGTCCGCCTGCGCGGGCGACTGGTGCCAGTTCGACGTGCACGGACAACGGGGGTTCGTGCGGGTGGACCAGTTGTGGGGCGGGACCAAAAGATAGGGACGTTCAGCCCCGCAATCCAACCGCCGCCCGCGCGAGCGCCTCGATCTGCGCCACATTCACCGGTCCCTTGGGCACCACCCAACTGCCGCCGACGCATTTCACAAAGGGTTCGGCGAGCCATTTGGCGGCACTGTCGGCGGTGATGCCGCCGGTCGGGCAAAAGCGCGCGGTGTGGAATGGCGCGGCCAGCGCTTTCAGCGCGGGCAGGCCGCCGGAGGTTTCGGCGGGAAAGAATTTGAAGTGCGAAAGGCCCAGATCCATCCCGCGCATGATGTCGCCCGCGGTCGCGGTGCCGGGGAGGAAGGGCACGCCGGCTGCTATCGCGGCTTGCCCCAGCGGCTTGGTCAGGCCGGGGCTGACGATGAACCGGGCACCGGCCTGGAGCGCCTGATCGAGTTGTTCGGGGTTGAGCACGGTGCCCGCACCGACGATAGCCCCCTCCACCTGCGCCATTTCGCGCATCACATCGAGCGCGATGGGCGTGCGCATCGTAACTTCCAGCGCAGGCAGGCCACCCTTGACCAGCGCCTGCGCGATCGGGATCGCATCTTCGATCCGTTCGATCACCAGCACCGGAATGACCGGCGCGCGGTCCATAATCTGTTCGACCGTCATGGCCATGGTCATGTCTCCCGATAGGCGGCTGCGGCCCCGTACAGGCCGATTTCATCATGCTGGGCAAGCCGGATGGGCACGGCGCGCATCAGGCTTTCAAAGCGTCCCTTGGCGGTGAAGCGGCTGTGGAAGCCGCTGCCGGGAAGAAAGTCGCGCATCCGCTGGGTCAGGCCGCCGGCCAGCACGACGCTATGTGGACCCTGCGCCAGCGCAAGGTCGCCCGCGACCGACCCGTAACACAGGCAGAAGCGTTCCAGCGCGGTACGGGCGAACGCATCGCTGCCGTCGAGCGCGGCCTGCCATAATTCCGCATCCTCCATCAGCATGACGCGCTCATGGCCGATCGTCGCCATCGCCTTGTAGATATTGTTGAGGCCAGGACCAGAGACGATCCGCTCGGTCGAGACACGCAGGAATGTATCGCGCAGATAATCGAGGATCTTGCCCTCCAGCGCATCGAGCGGCGCGAAGTCAAGATGCCCGCCCTCGGTCGCGATCGCATGCGGGACGCCATCGTCATAAGCGATCATCGCAACGCCCAGGCCGGTGCCGGGGCCAAGGATGGTGACGCCGCCGTCGCGCGGAAAGGGGCGGTCCTCGCCGAACAGCAGAGGAAGATTTTCGGGCGGCAGGCGAGAGACGGCATGAGCAACCGCCTCGAAGTCGTTGACAAGTTTGAGACTCGTCAGGCCAAGATCGGCTGCGAGCGTATCCGGGCGGATCACCCAATTGCTGTTGGTCAGCTTGATGACATCGCGCCCGATTGCGGTGGCGAAGGCGATCGACGCGACGGTCGGCAGGTCGCCGCCCTCGTCCGCCTGGAATGCGGTCCAGCAGGATTGCAGGCTGCCATGGTCGGCGACCTTATATTTGCGCACGTCGCCCAGCGTCGGGACGCCTGCCGGGTCCAGGGTCGCGCGGGCGAAGCGGGCGTTGGTGCCGCCTATGTCGGCGGCGATGATGTGGGTCATGCGGTAAATCACTCTCTCCCATTCGCCCTTTGACAGGCTCAGGGTGAACGGATGGCTTATAATTCGCTTTCCATGGCCGCGAGCATGGCTGAGGCGCCCGTCTCGGCCAGATCGCTATGATGCCGAAACAGCGCGAACAATTCCCGCCCGGTGTCATAGGGCGGCGGCGGAGCGGCGGGCAGGTCGCGTGCCGCCCATTCCACCGGGTCGACCAGCGCGTCGATCGTGCCGTTTTGCGCGCATACCCGCACCATGTCGCCATCGCGCAGCCGGATGATCGGCCCGCCGCCCAGCGCCTCGGGCGACAGGTGGATCGCGGCGGGCACCTTGCCCGATGCGCCGGACATGCGGCCATCGGTCAGCAGCGCGACCTTGAAACCCTTGTCCTGCAATACGCCGAGCGCCGGGGTCAGCTTGTGCAGTTCGGGCATGCCATTGGCCCTTGGTCCTTGGAAGCGGACCACGACCACGACGTCGCGGTCCAGCTCGCCCGCCTTGAAGGCCCGCAGCACATCGTCCTGGGTGTGGAAGACGGCGGCGGGGGCCTCGATGGTCCAGCGCGACGGATCGACCGCGCTGACCTTCATGACGCAGCGGCCCAGATTACCCGCGAGCAGCTTCATGCCGCCATCGGCGCTGAAGGGATGAGCGAACGGGCGCAGCATCGTCTCGTCGCGCGATACAGCAGGAACGTCGCGCCACTGGAGCGCCTCATCCTCCCACACCGGTTCCTTGCCATAATCGGTCAGGTCGGCGCGGCCGACCGTCATGACATCGCGGTGGAGAAGGCCATTATCGAGCAATTCCCGAATGATCCAGGCCATGCCGCCCGCTGCGTGAAAATGGTTCACGTCGCCCGATCCATTGGGATAGACGCGGGCGAGCAGGGGCGTGACGTCCGAGATTTCTGCCAGGTCGGTCCAGTCGATGCTGATCCCCGCCCCCCGCGCGATCGCGGGCAGGTGGATCGCATGATTGGTAGAGCCGCCGGTCGCCATCAGGCCGATCGCCGCGTTGACGATCGCCTTCTCATCAATGCAGTGCCCCAGCGGGCGATAATCCGTGCCGTTCCAGCCGATCGCCGCCATTCGATGCACCGCCGCCCGCGTCAATTCGCCGCGCAGCTTCGTGCCCGGATTGACGAAGGCCGCGCCGGGCATGTGGAGGCCCATCACCTCCATCATCATCTGATTGCTGTTTGCCGTGCCGTAGAAGGTGCATGTGCCAGCCCCATGATAAGAGGCGCTTTCTGCTTCCAGCAGTTCGGCGGTGCCGACCTTGCCCTCCGCGAACAACTGGCGGATGCGGACCTTTTCCTTGTTGGCGAGACCAGAGGGCATCGGCCCGGCGGGGATCAGGATGGTAGGCAGATGGCCAAAGCGCAGCGCGCCGATCAGCAGCCCCGGCACGATCTTGTCGCAGATGCCGAGCATCAGGTTGCCCTCGAACATCGCATGGCTCAATGCGATGGCGGTCGACATCGCGATCGTGTCGCGGCTGAACAGCGACAGGTCCATGCCCGCCTGCCCCTGGGTCACGCCGTCGCACATGGCCGGAACGCCGCCTGCGACCTGCGCGGTGGCGCCCACTTCGCGCGCGGCGATCTTGATCGCTTCGGGATAGCGCCCATAGGGCTGATGCGCCGACAGCATGTCGTTATAGGCGGTGACGATGCCGATGTTCATCGCCTGACCGGTGCGGATGACCGGCTTGTCGTCGCCCGATGCAGCAAAGCCATGGGCCAGATTGCCGCAGGACAGTTGGTCGCGATTGGTGCCTGCGTCGCGACCGCGCTCGATCAGGTCGAGATATTGGCGGCGGCGCGGCGCGCTGCGCTTGACGATGCGTTCGGTCACCGCCGCGATGACGGGGTGCAGATCAGTCATGCCAGCTTGCTCCATCACGTTCGATAAGGGCAATGGCCGAGGATGGTCCCCAGTTCCCCGCGGCATAGGGGGCGGGCTTCATATTCGCCTGGGTCCAGCTATCTATGATCGAATCGATCCAGGTCCATTGCGCCTCCACCTCGTCGCGGCGCACGAACAGCGTCTGTTCGCCTTCCAGCAGGTCAAGGAGCAGCCGCTCATAGGCGATCCGCCGCCGCTGCCCCGCAAAGGCGTTGTGCAGCGACACGTCGAGGCTGACTTCCTCCAGATGCACCTGCCGCTCCAGCCCCGGCCGCTTGGTCATGATGAGCAGGCGGATATTTTCTTCCGGCTGGAGGCGGATGATGAGGGCGTTGGCCTCCAGCCCGCCGTTGCGACCGAAAATGCTGTGCCGCACCGGTTTGAACTGGATCATGATTTCCGACTGGCGGCTGGGCATCCGCTTGCCGGTGCGCAGG
Organism: uncultured Sphingobium sp.; assembly: GCA_964562225.1. Classification (GTDB taxonomy): domain Bacteria; phylum Pseudomonadota; class Alphaproteobacteria; order Sphingomonadales; family Sphingomonadaceae; genus Sphingobium. The sequence continues at coordinate 6,398 of CAZLSU010000064.1, read as the reverse complement.
TAGAAGGGCACACCATGCCAGCGCCAATTGTCGATATTGGCTTTCAGCGCCACGAAGGTCTCGATGGTCGAAGGCTTGCCCAGTTCGTCGGCATAGCCGGTGACGATCTGGCCGCCGACTGCGCCCGGCGTATATTGGCCGCGCACGCTATGCTGCTTGACGCTTTCGGGGTCCATCGGGCGGAGCGAGCGCAGCACCTTGACCTTCTCATCGCGCACCGACGTCGGGTCCATCCGGGCGGGCGGCTCCATCGCGATGATCGAGAGAATCTGGAGCATATGATTCTGCACCATGTCGCGCAGCGCCCCGACCCCGTCATAATAGGAAACGCGGCCTTCCAGGCCCACGGTCTCGCCCACGGTGATCTGGACATGGTCGATCGCGTTGCCGTTCCACAACGGCTCGAACAACATATTGCCGAAGCGCAGCGCGAGCAGATTCTGGACAGTTTCCTTACCCAGATAATGATCGACCCGGAAAATCTGGCTCTCGTCGAACAATGCGCCGATGGCGTCGTTGACTTCGCGGGAGGAGGCGAGATCCTTGCCGATCGGCTTTTCCATCGCGATCCGGGTCTTGGGGCCAAGGATGCCTGCATCGGCCAGCCCCTGCGCGGTCGGCGCGAACAGCGAGGGCGGGGTCGACAGATAGACCGAAACGCCACGCTCCAGCCGCCCGTCGAGCCGCTGCGCCAGTTTGGCGAACTGGTCCGCATTGCCCGCTTCGACGGGGACGTAGCAGATCATGTCGAGCAGCCGGGCGATCAGCGCCTCGTCCAGCCGGTCTTCGGACAGATATTTTCCGAGCGATCCGCCGATATCCTCACGGAAGGCGGCATCGTCCATATCCGTGCGGCCCGATGCGATGATCTGGAAATCGGGCGGCAAAAGATCGTCGGACAGCAGATTGTAGAGCGAAGGGAACAGCATCCGGTGGGCAAGATCGCCCGTGGCACCGAACAGGATGAGCGTGGCGGATGGCTCGGTCAAAAAGGCGTCCCCTTTAGCCGTGGAAAATATATCGCATGCGCGAGACCCGCCGAACATAGCGCTATTGCGCGCCGCCGCAACCGCGATGGCAGTGTTCGGCGCTAACGGCGATCTTATCGAGAAAAATGATGGTGCGGGCGGTGGGAATCGAACCCACACTCCTTGCGGAACCGGATTTTGAGTCCGGCGCGTCTACCAATTCCACCACGCCCGCACGTCGATCGGCACGTCATGCCGCATCGAAGAGGCGTCCCTATAGGGGAGGGTTTTGGATATTTCCAGACCTGAGTGAAACGGCGCGCTCTTTGTCGAGAAATGCCGCGACATCGTCGAGCGCAACGCTTTTAGACAGGAAGGTCTGCCCTATGCCCCGCGCAAGCAGGAAGGGCAGGGTGCCCGCCGCCATCTTCTTGTCGTGGAGCATATGTGCGACCAGCATATTGCCGTCGCCCGTAACCTGCGCACTGGCGAGGTCGTAGGGCAGGCCGATCGCGCGCAGATGGGCGGTCACCCGGTCGGCATCCGCCGTGTCGCACAGGCCCAGTCGCGCGGAATAGCGGAAAGCGAGCGCCGTGCCCGCCGCCACGCCTTCGCCATGGAGCAGCCGGTCCGAAAATCCGGTGTCGGCCTCCAGCGCATGACCGAATGTGTGGCCCAGGTTCAGCAGCGCGCGGCGTCCGCTCGTCTCGCGCTCATCATCGGCGACGATCGCGGCCTTGGCGCGCACGCTTTTTTCGATCGCATGGGCGCGGGCGTCATCGTCGCCCGCCAGCAATCGGGCGGCGTTCGCTTCGCACCAGTCGAAAAAGTCCGGATCGTCGATCAGGCCATATTTGACGACTTCGGCATAGCCCGCGCGCACGTCGCGGGGCGGCAGCGTGTCGAGGGTCGTGGGGTCGATCAGCACCAGGGCGGGCTGGTAGAAGGCCCCGACCAGATTCTTGCCCGCGCCGGTGTTGATCGCGGTCTTGCCGCCGACCGAGCTGTCGACCTGCGCCAACAAGGTGGTCGGCACCTGAACGAAGCCGCAGCCACGCTTCAGGATCGCAGCGGCAAAGCCCACCAGGTCGCCGATCACGCCCCCGCCCAAGGCGATGATGTGGTCGCCCCGTTCGATTTCCAGCGCGAGCAGCGCATCCATCAGCGTTTCAAGCTGGCGCCAGCTCTTGGTCTGTTCGCCGGGCGGCAGGATGATCGTTTCGATCGCAAGATCAGCGGCGGACAGGCTGGCGGCGAGGCGCGGGAGCTGGGCAGCCGCGACATGCGCGTCGGTGACGACCACAAGGCGTCCGCCGCGCGCATAGGGTGCCAGATGATCCGCCGCGCGGTCGAGCGCGCCCTTCTCTATGACGATGTCATAACTGCGAGACCCCAGTGCAACCTTGACTATTGGCATCGGGACAGCGCCTCCAATATGCGATCTACGGCGGTTTCATGCGGCGCGGCGACGCTTTTGACGTGGATCGGCGCCTGCGCATAGACCGGGTTGCGAAGGGCCGCGAGTTCGGTCAGCACGACCTTGGGATCACGCCCCTTCAACAAAGGCCGTCCTTCGCGGCGGGATACCCGGTCGACCAATATGTCGATGTCCGCGTCCAGCCACACCGCGACCGCCTGCGCCAGGATCAGCGCGCGGGTATCGTCCTGCATGAATGCGCCGCCGCCGGTCGCGATCACTTTGGGCGCGCCGTCCAGCAGCCGGGCGATCACGCGCCGCTCGCCGTCGCGAAAATGGCCCTCGCCATAGCGCTCGAACATCTCGGCTATGCTCATGCCCGCTGCTTTTTCGATTTCTTCGTCGGCATCGACGAAAGGCAGGCCCATCCGCCCGGCCAGCCGCCGTCCCACGGTGGATTTGCCCACACCCATCATGCCGATCAGCACGATCGGCTGCTGCCTGGGTGCGTCTGCGTTGGATTTGCTGTTTCGCTGCATGGCGAGCGGGGCTATACAGCCCCCCGCATCAGAGGCAAATCGCAAGTTTTCAGCCGGTCGACCGGCTCCAGAAGGACTCATGGCACGCAATCGTTACACCAGCAGTTTTCAGGGCGGGTCGCGCCGTCGCTCCGCCCTGCCGATCATTCCCATCATATTGGTCGTGATACTGGTCGCGCTGATCGCGCTATTCTGGGCGCGCGGCGGTGAGCAGCCGCAGGCGCGGGTAGAAAAGGTGATTCCCGCCGAAAAGCTGGGCCAGTAAAGCCCGCGATGCGCTGGAATCGGGGGAACTGGAAATGGATGGCGGGTGCCGCCGCGCTGTCGCTGGCGTTGCCGGTGATCGCGCAGAACGCGCCCGAATCGCTGCTCCCGCCCGGCTTTGGCGACCCGCCCGAAGCGCCTGCGCCCACGTCGCCCCCGTCCGCGCCGGGAACGCCCCGCCTGTCGCCCCTGCTCCCCCCGCCGGTCGTCGCCACGGCGCCCCCGGTCGATCCGGCGCTGAATGCCGCCGAAGAGAAATTGTCCGAAGAGGAACTGGCGGCCGAAAAGGCGAAATATGATCTGCCCGATACATCGCGCCGGTCGCTGGGCCGTATCGGCCCGCTGACGCCCGCGACCCATGGTCTGGCCCCCCGCGCATTCGGCAATCAATCGGGGCAATTCCTCGCAACGCTCATGCGGGAGGCGAACGCGCCGTTCACCTCGCGCTGGGGTTCCATCCTGCTGCGCCGCGCGCTGCTGTCTGCGGTCGATACGCCGCGCGGCATCGACGGCGCGGACTGGGTGGCCGAACGGGCCTGGCTGCTGCTGCGCATGGGCGAGGCGGACAGTGCGCGGCTGCTGGTACAAAGCGTCGATGTCGATCGTTTCACGCCCCGGCTCTACGCCATCGCGATGCAGACCTATCTGGCGACCGCCGATCCTGCGGGCCTGTGCCCGCTGGCGGCGGGTGCGCTCAAGACCAGCCAGGAACCCGGCTGGACCATGACCAATGCGATGTGCCCGGCGCTGTCGGGCGATCAGGGATCGGCCAGCGGCGCGCTCAACCAGGCGCAGCGGCGCGGCGTGGTGCGCGGTATCGACTATCGGCTGGCGGAAAAGATCGTCGGCACGGGCTTCAACGCGCGCCGCTCGGTCAAGATCGAATGGGATGGCGTCGATCGCTTGACCGCCTGGCGCTTTGGCCTGGCGACCGCGCTCAATGTCGAAATTCCCCGGCCGCTATTCGACACCGCCGGATCGCATGTCCGCGCATGGGAAGCGCGCGCGCCCGCACTGTCGGCGCTCCGCCGCCTGCCCGGCGCGGAAGTCGCAGCGCAGCTTGGCGTTTTTTCTACGTCCGCACTGGTCGGTCTTTACGGGCAGATCGCGACCGATGGCGATGCGCCTGCCGATGTCGCCGACCGTGTCGACGCGCTGCGCACCGCCTATGCCGGGCGCACCGTCGGCACCCGGATCGATGCGATGCGCAAGTTGTGGGTGCGCGATGATGCTGCCAACTATGCCGGGCTGATCCTGACCGCGCGGGCGGCCGCCGCGCTGCCGGTGGCGCAGGCGGACGGGCAGGATGCGGCCCGCCTGGTCGCCGCGATGCTGAGCGCAGGCTATGATCGCAATGCGGCGCGCTGGGCGCGGGCGTTGGCGCAGATGGATGGGGTGGGCGCGCAGGATGCCTGGGCGCTATTGGCCGTTGGCGCGCCCAGCGTCGTCGTCGATATCGATGCGGGCCGCGCGTCGAGCTATCTGGAAGCGGCGGGCGCGGGTAAGGGGCGGATGCTGATCGCCGGTCTGGCCGGTCTGGCGCGCCTGTCGAACGCCGATGCGATTCAGGTCGCCGCCGACAATGGCGTGCCGCTGGCGGCGAACAGCCAATGGGCGCGCGCCATTGGCAGCGCGGCGCAGCGGGGCGAACAGGGCACGGTCGCGTTGCTGGCGGCGGTCGGCTTGCAGGCGGCAAACTGGCAGCGTCTGCCGCCCGCGCATCTCTATCATATCGTCGCCGCGCTCCACCGCGTCGGCCTGGACCCCGAAGCGCGCATGATCGCCGCCGAGGCGATCTCACGCCTTTGACCGTGCAATGACCGCCGACGATCAGGCGCTCGTCGATCGTTTTCTGGAAATGATGGCGGCCGAACGCGGGGCTTCGCGCAATACATTGCTCGCCTATCGCACCGACCTGAATGGTGCGGCGCAGATCATGGGGGCGTTGGGGCAGGCGTCTCCCGACGCGCTGGGGACGCTGACCACCGCATGGGCCGATCTGGCCGGGTCCACGGTCGCGCGCAAGGCGTCGGCTTTGCGCGCTTTCTATGCTTTTCTGGCTGAGGAGGGCCTGCGCGACGATGATCCGTCCGCCGTGCTGCCGCGCCCCGTTACCCGGCGGCCCTTGCCGAAAATCATGTCGGTGATCGAAGTGGACCGTCTGTTCGCGGTCATCGAGGCGCGCCTGGCGGCAGAATCGCCCCCGCTGGCCGACCTGCGGCTCGCCGCGCTGGTCGAATTGCTCTACGGGTCGGGGCTGCGCGCGACCGAACTCATGTCGTTGCCGCGTCGCGCGCTGTCCAGCGACCGGCCATTTCTGATCCTGAAGGGCAAGGGCGGGCGCGAGCGGCTGGTGCCGATTTCCGACCGTGCGCGTGCCGCCGTCGCGACATGGCTGGCGCATGTTCCTGTCGACAGCCCGTGGCTGTTTCCATCGGGCAAGACTTTCCTGAGCCGCATACGCCTGTATCAGATGGTCAAGGCGCTGGCCGCCGCGGCGGGGATATCGCCGGATCGCGTCAGTCCGCATGTGCTGCGCCATGCCTTTGCCACCCATCTGCTGGAGGGAGGCGCGGATTTGCGCGCGCTCCAGTCGATGCTGGGCCATGCCGATATCGGGACGACGCAAATCTATACCCATGTCGATAGCCGCCGGCTGGTCGAACTGGTCAATGCCCGTCATCCGTTGGCGACGATGCACCGTTCACGTTGACATGGCCAAGTCGACGGGGCCACGTTGAAATGGCCACGTTGACGGGGCGCGCGCACCGCCCTAACGGTTCGCCATGGTCAGCTTTCTGGAATTTGAAAAGCCCGTTGCCGAGCTGGAAGCACGGATAAGCGAGCTTCGCGCCACCGATGGTGGCGATATCGACATCAGCAGCGAAATCGACAAGCTGGAGCAACGCGCCGCGAAACTGCTGGGGGACACCTATGGCAAGTTGACGCCCTGGCAGAAGACGCAGGTCGCGCGTCACCCCGAACGTCCGCATTTCAAGGATTATGTCGCGGGGATGTTCGACAATTTCCTGGCGCTTGCGGGTGATCGCGCATTTGGCGATGATCAGGCGATCATCGGCGGCTTCGCCACGCTGGACGAACGGCGCGTCATGGTGATCGGCCATGAAAAGGGTGACGATACCGCCAGCCGCGTCCGCCATAATTTCGGCATGGCCAAGCCCGAAGGCTATCGCAAGGCGATCCGCCTGA
>CAZLSU010000063.1:0-17965 GCA_964562225.1 uncultured Sphingobium sp. | reverse complement strand
GCCAGCCATGCCATTCGGCCGGCACGCGGCTGGCGTCGTTGGCGCCATTATACATCACCCAGCGGCGCGCGAAGCCGGCCGAATCGGCTGGCCCTTCAAAATAGGCATTGCCCTGATGATCCTCGCCAATCCGCGTGCCCTTGCGGGCGCTGTAGAGAGCGGTGCCGATGGTCGCACCATCCCACCAGGTGAAGATTTTGCCGAGGATACCCATGGTCTCGGCGTTTAGCCGTTGCTGCGGGGGATTGGCAAGGGTGCTGCCGCTTTTTTGGGAGCGGGCTGGTACCGCCTACCAAAGATGCTACTGCGCGGGGCAGAAATTGAAGGTGGCAGGCTTGGCGTCGGTCGCCGCGCAACTGCCCCAGCGGACCTTGTCATCCTCTTCGATGCCCAGTTCCGCCGCGCGGCCGCCGCGCAGTTCCAGCACGGCGGCGACCGGGATGCCCGCCGATACCGGCTCGCGCGAACAGGGGGCGGTATTGGCGGCGACCAGCGCGATCGATCCGTCGGTGCGGATGAACAGGATGTCGAGCGGGATCAGCGTGTCCTTCATCCAGAAACTGGCGGTGCGCGGCGGGTTCATCGGGAAGAGCATGCCGGTGTCCGCGCCCAGTTCCTTGCGGAACATCAGGCCCTTTTCCTGTTCCTGCGGGGTGGCGGCGATTTCGACGGCGAAGCGGTGGTCGCTCGTATCGGTCTTGATCGCGAGCGGGAGCAGCGCGGGCGTGGCGGCTATGGTCTGTTCCGCCGCCTGCTTGGCGGGCGAGCAGGCGGCAAGGAGGAGGGCGGGCAGAAGAATTGAGCGAAGCATGGCTCGTCTCTAGCGCGCAGGCTGTTACATGGCTACAACCTGCAACAGGGTTCGCACCCGCCGGATGATCGCGCTTTCAAAAGTGGACGTCGGCAGCGCCAGGGGCATGGTGGCGCAGGGGCATGGTGAGAGCCGTGGGGGGAACGAACATGAGTGAGCGCGTGCGGATCGCGATCATAGGCTCGGGGCCGGCCGGCTTGTCAGCAGCGGCGCGCGCGGCGCAATTGGGGCTGACCCATGTGCTGCTGGAAAAGACCGATCATCTTTCCGACACCATCTATAAATATCAGAAGGGCAAGCATGTGATGGCGACGCCCAGCCAGCTCGTGCTGCGATCCGATTTCGAGTTCGACGCGGGCAAGCGCGAATCGATATTGGGACGATGGAACGCGCAGGCCGCCGAGCAGGGCGTCAACGTCGCCTATAAGAGCGATGTCACCGCGATCGAGGGGATGGGCGACCCGATCCCCGGCAGTGTGCAGGCGATCGTCACGCGCGGGCGCGACGGGTCGACCGCGACGCGCGAACTGCAACGGCGCGCGCCGCCCTATCGCATCACGCTGGCGAACGGGGGCGAGATGATCGCCGAGACGGTGGTGCTGGCGATCGGGACGCAGGGTAATCCCAATCTGGTGCGCTGTCCGGGGTCCGACCTGCCCCATGTGCAATATCAGCTCGACGATCCGGCCGCCTATAATGATGAACATATCTTCGTCATCGGCGGCGGCGACGCGGGGATAGAGAATGCGCTGGGGCTGGCGGCGGACGAGGCGCAGGGCAATGTCGTGACGCTGGTGAACCGATCGCCCGATTTCGCGACCGCCAAGGGCGCGAACGTCAAGGCGCTGCTCGCGGCGGCGGAAGCCGGGCGGGTGACGATCCTGACCGAGACCACGACCCGGTCGATCGAGCCGGAGTGGATCATGCTGGACACCCGCGACGGCGAGGCGCGCATCCGCTGCGACCGGATCATCGCGCGGATGGGTTCGGCCCCGCCGCGTGGTTTCGTCGAGGCGTGCGGCATCGAATTTTCCAGCGCCGACCGGCTGGCCTTTCCCAAATTGTCGCCGACGTTCGAGACCAGCGCGCCGGGCATTTTCGTGATCGGCGCGCTGGCGGGCTATCCGCTGATCAAACATTGCATGAACCAGGGCCATGACGTGGTTGAGTTCATCAACGGCAACAGCGCGTTGAAACCCGCCGACGAGCCGATATTGGCGGCCAAGTTCGCCGGTCTGCCGGGCGACCGCGACGTCGCCGGGTGGCTGGAGTTTCTACGGTCCAATGTCGAGATATTGGAGGGGCTGTCGCCGCTCCAGATGCGCGAGTTCATGCTGGATAGCAGCGTGCGCCTGTGGCAGGCGGGGGAGACGGTGTTCAGCAAGAACGACCCCGGATCGTCGCTGTTCGGCATCGCCAGCGGATCGGCGCAGGTCGAGATCAGCGCCGATCCCTATAAGTCGGTGACGATCCGTACCGGGTCGATATTCGGCGAGGTCGGGCTGATTTCCGGGCGACGGCGCGGATCGACGGTGCGCGCGGGCGATGATTCGATCATGGTCGAAGTGTCGCGCACCGCCGCGCTGAAGCTGATGTCCGCCGTGCCCGCCGCGCGCCGCGCGGTGACCCGGATTTCGACTGAGCGGCAATTGCTCCAGATGTTCGGCGCGGGGCTGACGTCGGAGGATCTGGTCGAGGTGCTGGACAGCGCCGAGATATTGACCGTGCGCGCGGGCGAGACGATCATCACCGAGGGCGATCGCGGCACCGACATATTCGTGATCCGCATCGGGTCGATGATCGTCGAGAAGATGGTGGCCGGAAAGCCGGTGTTCCTGTCCTACCTGCCCGCCGGTAGCTATGTGGGCGAGATGGCGCTGCTGACCGGCGCGCCGCGCGTCGCGACGGTCAAGGCGACGGTCAAGTCGGAGGTAATCCGCATCGACGGCGCGGCCTTTGCGCAGCTGATGGAACGCAAGCCCGCGCTGTTCGAGCGCGCCCGTGAGGATATGGCGGCGCGGCAGGACGTCAACGCCTTCGTCGAGAGCCGCAGGGACAGTTTCTCATCGGTGGTCGACATGTATTCGGAAACCGCGCGCTTCCTGGTCGACAATGGCATCGGCGAGGCGACCGACGTGCTGCTGATCGACGAGACGCTGTGCGTGGGCTGCGACAATTGCGAAAAAGCCTGCGCCGACAGCCATGAAGGGCTGTCGCGGCTCGACCGGGAAGCGGGGCGGACCTATGCGCATCTGCATGTGCCCACGAGTTGCCGCCATTGTGAGCATCCGCACTGCATGGCCGATTGCCCGCCCAACGCCATCCATCGCGGGCCGGACGGCGAGGTGTTCATCGACGAAACCTGCATCGGCTGCGGCAATTGCCAGCGCAACTGCCCCTATGGCGTGATCAGCATGGACAGCGTGCCGCCCAAAAAGCCGGGGCTGCTGAACTGGATGTTGTTCGGCGCGGGACCGGGACCGGGCGAAGCGCCAAAGGGATGGCGTAAGAAACAGGGCGAACCCGGCGTCGAGAAGCCCAAAAAGGCGATCAAATGCGACATGTGCGCGGGGATCGACGGTGGCCCGGCCTGCGTGCGGGCCTGCCCGACCGGCGCGGCGATCCGGGTGGCGCCGGAGGATTTCCTGACGGTGGCGCGGCTGGAGCGGGAGGCGGGGTGATGATTTTTTCAGCACATGTCCGTTCGTTTCGAGTAGCCGTCGAGCGTGTCGAGGCGGCATATCGAGAAATTCGCGCGGGCTGTCTCGATACGGGCTTTCGACAAGCTCGATCCCTACTCGACACGAACGGGTGTGGGGTGGTGGGATAATGGCCTCCACCGCACCCTCATCCCGCCGCCCGCGCGGTGACGTGAAGCATGAGAGCTTTCTGCGTCATGCGCGCTATCGCTGGCTGAAGGTCGCGCTGGGCATCAGTCTGCTCGCACTGATCGGGTATCTGTTCGCCGACGTCACGCCGCGGCCCAATGGCGGTAGCTGGTATGGCTATATGCTGGGCACGATCGGGGTGGTGCTGATCCTGTGGCTGACGCTGCTCGGCGTGCGCAAGCGGGCGATGACACCGGGGCGCTGGTCGTTGAAAGCCTGGACATCGGCGCATGTCTATCTGGGGCTGTCGCTGGTCGTCATCGGGACGCTGCACACCGGGTTTCAGCTTGGCTGGAACGTCCATACGCTGGCCTGGGCGCTGATGATGCTGGTGATTGTTTCCGGCATATTCGGGATATTCGCCTATGCGCTGCTGCCCGCATCCTTGAGCGCCAATCGCGACGAGATGACGCAGGGGCAGATGCTGGACGCGATCCGCGCGATCGACCGGCAACTGCATGAGGCCGCGCAGCCGCTGCCGCAGGATGAGGCCGCGCTGGTCGAGGCTTCGCTGCGGCAAGATCCGTTCAGGGGCGGGGCATGGGCGCGGCTGACCGGGAGGCTGCCCGATAACGCCACCGCGCGGGCGCAGACGATGCTGCGCCGATCGGGCGGCGGGGCGTCGCTGGAGCGGGTCGATGGGCTGCTGGAGCGCAAGCAGGCGCTGCTGGTGCGGCTGCGCCGCCATCTGCGGTTGCGGGCGCTGCTGGAGGTCTGGCTCTATGTCCATGTGCCGATGACCTTTGCGCTGATCGCGGCGCTGACCGCGCACATCGTCAGCGTGTTCTTTTACTGGTGAGCGGCGCGGTATGACCTTTCTCCTTCGCCTTGTCAGCCATACCGCCGATGGTCGCGAGATCGTGCGCGCGACGCAGGTCGAAAAGCCGCAACTGGTGCTGGGCCGCAGCGCGGGCAGCGATATCCAGATCGCTGACCTGGCCGTCCTGCCCGACCATGCGCGGATCGACGCGATGCCGGGCGGGCGGGTGCGGGTGCGCGCGGTCGGGACATTGGGCTTCACCGTCGATGGCCGACCCGTGCAGATGGCGGAGATCGACAGCGCGGAGGGCGCGGAACTGCGTTTCGGCGCGCACCGCATCGGCGTGTCGGCGGGCGATGCAGGGGGTGGAGGCGGCGCGATCATCCTGTCGATCCAGCGGATCGATGCGCTGTCCGACGCGAGTGGGGCCAAGGAGGAGGAGCGCGTCTTTTCGCTTCGCGGCACGCTGCCGGGCAAGCGGCTGACCGCCTGGGGGCTGGTGCTGGCGATCCTGATCGGTTTCCTGGCGGTGCCGATCATCAGCTATGCCTCGCGCCCCGCCACCGACACGCGCAACATCTATACGGTGAAGGGAGACGGGGCCTGGTCGTCGGGGCCGCTGAGCCGCGCGCATCACAAGCTGGAGGGCAAGTGCGAGACTTGCCACGAAAAGGCGTTCGTGTCGGTGCGCGATTCGGCGTGCCAGACCTGCCATAAGAGCGTTCACGACCATGCCCCCGCCGCGCGGATCGCGATCGCGCGGGCGCAGCCGGGGCTGGGCGGGCAGTTGCTGGGCAAAGTCGCCGCCGCCTTTGGCAAGCCGCCCGAAGGGGCGTGCGTCGATTGCCACACCGAACATGAAGGCGCGGGGCCGATGGAGCCGACGGCCCAAGCCTTTTGCACCGATTGCCATGGGTCGATGAAGGAAAGGCTGACCGATACGAAATTGGGCGATGCCGGTGATTTCGGCAAGGCGCATCCCCAGTTCCAGCCTGCGATCATCCGCACCGGCGGCTTTGCCTACCCCATGCTGCGTTTCGAGCGGGTGTCGCTGGATGCGCATCCGACCGAGCAGAATGGCCTGAAATTCCCGCACGCGCTGCATCTGGCCAAGGCGGGCGGGGTCGCGCGGATGGCACGCAGCCTGGGCGGTTATGGCGACGTGCTGGCGTGCAAGGACTGCCATCGCCCGACGCCGGACGGCGTGCGGTTCCAGCCGGTCGAGATGGAGCGCGACTGCCAGTCCTGTCACAGCCTGGCGTTCGAGACGATCGGCGGGACGGTGCGCACGTTGCGCCATGGCGAGGTCGACCAGTCGATCGCCGATCTGCGCGCCTATTATCGCAATACCCCGCCGCCCCGTCCGCTGATGCCGCGCGGCCGCCCCGGCAACTATGCGCAGGCGGACCTGGCGGGCACCTATAGCGGGGCGCTGGCGGCGCGGCCTGCGCGCGGCGACGATGCGGTGCGCGCGCTGTTCGCGCCCGATGGCGCATGCAGCGACTGCCATATTATCGCGCCGCCCGGCAGCAACGGCAAGCCGGGCTGGCAGGTCGCGCCGGTGCATCAGCCCAAACGCTATATGATGAAGGGCTGGTTCGACCATGGCCCGCATCGCACCGAAACATGCGCAAGCTGCCACAATGCGCCCAAATCGAACCAGGCCAGCGACCTGCTGCTGCCCGGCATCGCGACCTGCCGCACCTGCCATGGCGGGGAAAAGGCAAAGGCCGATATACCCTTAGGCTGTGCTCTATGTCACAGCTATCACGCGGACGATGGCGCACCATGGGTTCCTGCCGCCCGAATCGCCGGACGCGGGCGTAAGGGGGGATGAAGGCCATGCTGATCGCACAGGTGACCGACATCCATCTGGGCTTCGAGCCGGGCAATGCGGGTGAACTGAACCGGCAACGGCTGGACAAGGTGCTGGACATGCTGATCGACGGGCCGAACCGGCCCGACCTGCTGCTGGCGACGGGCGACCTTACCGAATTTGGCGATATCGAAAGTTATCGCGAACTGGCCGCTGCCTTTGCGCGCTGCCCGTTTCCGGTGTGGCCGTGCCTGGGCAATCATGATGTGCGCGCGAATTTTCGGACGGCCTTTCCCGATGTGCCGGTAGCGGACGGCTTTGTGCAATATGATGTGGCGCTGGACGGTTTGCGCCTGATCGTCCTGGATACGCTGGAGGAAGGGCGGCATGGCGGCGCGTTCTGCGCGGTGCGCGCGGACTGGCTGGCGGCGCGGCTGGCCGAGCAGCCCGACACGCCCACGCTGATCGTGCTGCACCATCCGCCGGTCGAGGTCGGGATCGACTGGATGAATACCGATCCAGACGAGCCGTGGGTCGGGCGGCTGGCGGGGGCGTTGCGCAATGTGCCCCAGGTCGCGGGACTGTTGTGCGGCCATGTCCACCGCGCGATCGCCGCGCCGTGGGACGGGATGACGGTGGTCGTCTGTCCTTCGACCGCGCCGCAGGTGGCGCTCGACCTGACGCCGATCGACAGCGACGCGCCCGATGGCCGCCCGATGATCGTCGCCGGGCCGCCGGGCTATGCGCTGCACCGCTGGACGGCGCGCGGGCTGGTCACGCATTTCAGTGCGGTCGGCCCGTCGCAGATATTGGCGCGGTTCAACAGCCGGATGCAGCCGCTGGTGCAGGGCATGCTGGGCGAGAGACCCTAGGTTCATACTATTCCCGTTCGTTTCGAGCGCAGTCGAGAAACCACGCGTAGTTTCTCGACTGCGCTCGAAACGAACGGATGGTGTTGGTGCGTCCTTCAGCCCATTCCCCACAGCGTGCCCGGCAGCAGCAGGCCGTCGCGCATCGCAAGGCCCCCGTCGCGATCCTTCGCCAGCAGCAATGCGCCGTCGAGGTCGATCCAGTCCGCGCCTTGCGCCACCAGCGCGGCGGGCGCGATGCCGAGCGAGGTGCCGAGCATGCAGCCGACCATGATGCGAAAGCCGCGCGTGCGGGCCTCGTGCGCGAGGGCGAGCGCCTCGGTCAGGCCGCCCGCCTTGTCGAGCTTGATATTGACCGCGTCGAAATCGCCCAGCCGGTCGAGATCGGCGCGGCTGTGGCAGCTTTCGTCGGCGCATAACGGCAGGGGCGATGCGACGCCCGCCAGCGCCTGTTCCGCGCCATGGCGGATCGGCTGCTCCACCATTTCGACGCCCAGTTCGGCCAGCGCACGCGCTTGCGCGGCTATATCCATGTCATGCCAGCTTTCGTTCGCATCGACGATCAGCCGCGCGGAGGGCGCGCCGGCGCGGACTGCCGCGATCCGGTCGCGGTCGCCCGCGCCGGTCAGCTTGCATTTGAGCAGGGTGAAGCCGCGCGTCGCCGCCGTGCGGGCGTCCGCCTCCATTTGGGGAGGATCGCCCAGGCTGATCGTAAAGGCGGTGGGCAGCGGGGCGGGTTCCTGAAGGCCCGCCAACTGCCATACCGGCGTTCCGCTACGCTTCGCCTCCAGATCCCATAGCGCGCAGTCGAGCGCATTGCGCGCCGCGCCGCGCGGCATCGTTTCGAGCAGCGCCTCGCGCTCCAGCGGCCCGGCATAGGCGTTGATCGCCGCCGCGCAGCCTTGCGCCGTTTCGCCCTCATAATAGATCGCCGTGCCTTCGCCGCATCCGGTCAGGTCGCCATCGCGGGCTTCGCACAGCACCACATCGACATGCGTCTTCGCGCCGCGGGCGATCACGAACGATCCCGCTACGGGCCAGCGTTCGACGCTTGCACTGATCTTCAAATCTCTGTCCCCGTCGCTAACATCCTGCCCGAATATGTCAGCGGCCGATGGCTTCCTAGTCCCTATATAAGATTGAGGCTGCCTGCCCCGCCTGCTAAGCGCGGCGGATGAGCGATAGCGACCCAAAGACCCCAGAGCGCGCGCCGCTTGGCAGCCTCACCATGTTGTGGCAGGCGGCGCGGCGTTATCCGGGGCGGATCGCAGGTGCGGCGGGGGCTTTGCTGGTGTCTTCTGCGGCCACACTCGCCATCCCGAGCGGGTTCAAGCTGGTGATCGATCGCGGATTTGCCGGGGGCGGGGCGGAGGATATCGGGCGCTGGTTCCAATATCTGTTCCTGATCGTCGTCATATTGGCGCTGTCGAGCGCGCTGCGCTTCTATTTCGTGTCCTGGCTGGGGGAACGGGTGGTCGCCGATATCCGGTCGAACACGCAGGCCAATCTGCTGCGGCAGGCACCGCGATTCTTCGAGGATAACCGGCCGTCCGAAATCGCGTCGCGCATGACCGCCGACACTGCGATCATAGACCAGGTCGTGGGATCGACCGTGTCGATCGCGCTGCGCAATCTGGTGACGGGGGTTGGCGGCCTCATCTATCTGTTCGCTCTGGCACCCAAGCTGGCGGGGATGCTGCTGCTGGGCATTCCGCTGATCCTGGTGCCGATCATCGTCATCGGCCGCCGGGTGCGTGCCCTGTCGCGCTCCAGCCAGGACCGGCTGGCAGCGGTCGGCACGATCACCACCGAAGTGCTGGGCGCGATGAAGATCGTCCAGTCCTTTGGGCAGCAGGCGCGCGAGGCGGAACGGTTCGACGCGACGGTGGAGCGTGGCTTTGCAACGGCGCGGCAGCGGATTCGCTTGAGGGCGTTCATGACGGCGGTGGTGATCGCGCTGATCTTCGGGTCGATCACGGCGGTGATGTGGCAGGGCGCGGTCGATGTCGCGGCGGGGCGATTGTCCGGGGGC
Source organism: uncultured Sphingobium sp. (assembly GCA_964562225.1). Classification (GTDB taxonomy): domain Bacteria; phylum Pseudomonadota; class Alphaproteobacteria; order Sphingomonadales; family Sphingomonadaceae; genus Sphingobium. Next base: position 8,789 of record CAZLSU010000063.1, on the reverse strand, counting down.
AGCATCGCGGCGTTCGTGCTGACCGGGGGGCTGGTGGCGGGCGCGTTTGGGGCGCTGTCGGAAGTCTGGGGCGACCTGCTGCGCGGGGCTGGCGCGGCCAGCCGCTTGCACGAGTTGATGACGGCGGTGCCCGAAATCCTGCCCCCCGCCAGCGCCGTCGCGATACCGCAGGGGCAGGGCGCGCGGCTCAGCTTTTCAGGCGTGCGCTTCCATTATCCCAGCCGACCCGATCTGCCCGCGCTCAATGGTATCGATCTGGTGGTGGAGCCGGGCGAGACCGTTGCCGTGGTCGGGCCTTCGGGCGCGGGCAAGTCTACGCTGATCCAGTTGGCGCAACGTTTTTACGATCCCGAAAGCGGCGTGATCGCGCTCAACGGCGTGCCGCTGACCCAGGCGGACCCGGCGGCGGTGCGCGCGATGATGGCGCTGGTGCCGCAGGATAATATCATCTTCGCTGCGTCCGCGCGGGACAATCTGCGCTATGGCCGGTGGGACGCGACCGACGATCAGATATGGGACGCGGCGCGCGCGGCCCATGCGGAGGATTTCCTGCGCGCGCTGCCGCAGGGACTCGACAGCGAATTGGGAGAGGGCGGCGCGCGGCTGTCCGGCGGGCAGCGCCAGCGCGTGTCGATCGCGCGCGCGTTGCTGCGCGACGCGCCGCTGCTGCTGCTCGATGAGGCGACATCGGCGCTCGACGCCGAATCGGAACGGCTGGTGCAGGATGCGCTCGACCGGCTGATGCGGGGCCGCGCGACCATCGTCATCGCGCATCGCCTGGCGACCATAAGGGCGGCGGACCGAATCATCGTGATGGATGCCGGGCATATCGTCGAGCAGGGCAATCACGCGTCGCTGATGGCGCAGGGCGGGCTTTATGCCCGGCTGGCCAATTTGCAATTTCAGGACGTGGCGGCCGCCTGACCCTTGTTCAGCGCAGCATGCTGCGCTGCGCCTGCCTGACGATATGATCGAGGATGGCGGGGTGAAGGGGGCGCTCGAACGCGCAGCCCGATTCGTGGCCGCGGGTCCATAGCACGCGGGCGCGGCGGCCCTCAAAGCTGGGGAACATGACCCACAGGTCTCCCCCGACCTGCAAGCGCATGAAGCTTTGCAGGCGGAAGCCGCTGGCCGAAACATCGGCGATACGGCTGGCGAACCAGGTTTCGCCCGGACGCCGAATCTTGACGGTGATCAGCACTTGCCGACGCTCCGTCAAGCGGCCCTTCCGGTCGAGATCCTGTTTCTGTTCCGTGCCCATCGTCCGATTTCAAACTGTTCGTGCAGAATGATTATCGGCGATCGGCGTAAGCAATTGGTTAAGAGATGCGATCACGACTTACGGTCGGCAAGGACCGGCAGAGCCTCAGGGTTTGGCCGCGATCTGCGTATTATACGCAATCTGGCAGACCGGGGTCAGCTTACCCTTCTTCCAGCATTTGGGATCGAAGGAGGGCAAGGCGAGGGTATAGGTTCGCGCCGGATCGACATAGACCTGCTCGCCTGCATAGACGAGCGCCTTCTTGATCACGGGCAGGCCGCGCTGGGCGACTTCGTGCAGCTTGCCGCGATCGGCGAAGATCGCCTGACGGCCCACATCCGCCGCCGCGAGGCAGAAGCCGCGCTGCGCCTGGACCGTGGAATAGCCCGAATAGATGCGCGTGCCATATCGGTCGGACGCCGCCTGGCCCGGCTTGCCCTTGCCCACGGTGCGCTGGAAATAGGTAAGGACGCCGGTCTGCGCCGCATCCAGTTCGGCGTCGTGATGGGCGATCATCGCATTATAGTTGCTGATCGACAGCAGGGTCGGTTCAAACTGGCATTGCAGCGCGGCGACGTTGAGCGCGGCGCGCAGGTTCCACACCAGGCCGGCGCGCAGTTCGGCCGCATTGGCGTTCGGCATGCCGAGCGCGACCGGCGCGCTCGCGTCGGTGAAGGGCGCGGCGGTCAGGTCCGGCGGCGACCAGAAAAATTGCGCGGCGGCGGGCTGACTGATGCCTGCGACGGCCAGGCTGGCGGCGAAACAAATATTGGCTACCCGCATGCGGGGCGTCCTCTCTGCAAAAAAAACAACGATGATGCGTTCGGCACCGATGCGTCTGTATTGCGCCTGAATATCATTGATCGGCAAGGACTTCCGAATTGGCGGCGGCAGGCTCCGGCTTGTCCGCCGCATTGCCGGGGGCGTCTACGGTCGCGTTGCCGCTGGGCAGCGCCAGCACGCCGCCTTCGCTCTGCACGCCGTCCAGGTCGGTCATCGCGTCGGTGGTGGTGCCGTCCACCACGTCCATATCCTTCATCTGGACGCTGTTGCCGCCCTTCGTTTCGCCGCCGCAGGCGGCAACCAGCGCGCAACTGGCAAGCAGGATATGTCTGGCCGCTATCATTATCCGGGTCTCCTCCATCGAGCGCAGCCCGGCGTCCCCCACCCGGCAAGGCCCGGACCCTAAACGGGCGCTTCGCATTGCTCAAGTCCCGCGGGGCATTTGCGCAGGCGCGACAGGAAGGCGAGGAAATGCGCCTGCAACGCTGCGTCGAGCGCGGGCAAGGATGCGGGCAGGCCGAGCGCGGCGACACTGGTCACCGGATAGTCGCTGATCCCGCACGGTATGATGCCCGTAAAATGCGACAGGTCGGGGTCGATATTGATCGCAAAGCCGTGCAGCGTCACCCAGCGCCGCACCCGGATGCCCAGCGCGCCGATCTTCGCTTCGCGCCCGTCCCGGTCGTCCGTCCAGATGCCGATCCGCCCCTCCGCCCGCCGCGCCGCAACGCCCAGGTCGCCCAGCGCGTCGATCATCCAGCCTTCAAGATTATGGACGAAATTGCGTATGTCGCGCCCGCGCGCGTCCAGATTGAGATTGAGATAGCCGATCCGCTGGCCCGGCCCATGATAGGTGTATCGCCCGCCGCGCCCCGCATTGTGGACGGGAAAGCGCGGGTCGATCAGTTCGGCGATGTCGGCGCTGGTCCCCGCCGTGTAGAGCGGCGCATGTTCGAGCAGCCAGACGCGTTCCGGCTGATCGCCAGCGGCGATCGCGGCGGCGCGCCCCTCCATATCGGCCAGCGCGGCGGGATAATCGGTGAGGCCCGCGTCGATGCGCCATTCGACGGATTCGATCGCGGCGGGAAGGGTATTGGTCATGCGCCTTCCTTGACTTGCGGCGGGGGAGCGATCAAGTCTCGCGCGGGTTTTCGCGCAAGGTTCAAGCAACAAGATATGGCGACTTTATCGATCGGCAAGGCATGGGAGGAAAGCGTGGCTTTCGTCGCGCGCGAAAATGCGCTGCTGCTGCCGGTCGCGCTGCTGTTTTTGGCGCTGCCCGGCCTGGCGCTGGAGCAGATGGTGCCGCCTGAATTGACCGCCTGGCTCAAGGCGGGGGGCAAAAGTGCGATGCCGCCGGTGCCTTTCACCTTCTGGATCGCGATGCTGTTATCGGCCGTTATCATGTGGTTCGGGTCGCTGACCCTGTTCGCGCTCGCATTGCGTCCCGGCATCAGCGTTGGCGAAGCGATGCGGCTGGGGATCGCCCGGCTGCCGGTGCTGATCGGCACGGTGCTGGCGATTGTCGGGGGCATTTTTGCGGTCGCTTTGGTGGGTGGCGTGGTCGTGACGCTGCTCGCCTTCGTGTCGAAGCCGCTCGGCGCGCTGATGGTGGGCTTGCTCAGCATCGCCCTGCTGATCGGCGGACTGTTCGGCAGCGTGCGGATGCTGTTGCTCCACCCGGTCGTGATCGATGGGACAACGGGTGTCCGGGGTTCGATCGTGCGGGCCTGGCAATCGACGCGCGGGCATTTCTGGCGATTGCTGGTATTTTTCGCGGTTATGCTGCTGCTGCTGGGAATCGTCGGCAGTGCGGCGCAGGCGGTGTTCGGATCATTGGCCGGGCTGGCCGCGGGGGCCGCTACCGGGATGCTGGTCGGCTCCATCGCCGCCGCGCTCGTCCAGACGGTGATCCAGCTCTATATGGTGGTGATGATCGCGCGGCTCTATCGGCAGAGGGTGCCCGCCTAGAGAACCGTTCCCCGGCGAAGGCCGGGGCCTAGTCCCACCGTCTGAACTGGACCCCGGCCTACGCCGGGGAACTACATGCCTAGCCCAATATCGGGATATGCGGTGACGTGTCGCGCGGCATGAGACCTGACAGGCGGGGGTCGTCGAAGATTTCGACCTCGCGCAGATAGGGCGTGAAGCCCGACTTGCGGTAGAAGCCCAGCGCCTTGGGGTCATCGAGCGTGCAGGTGTGGACCCAGACGCGGGTCACGTCCTTGCGCCACGCCAGCGCCTTGGCCTGCGCCATCAGCCAGCGGCCATGGCCCTTGCCGGTCAGTTCGGTGACCATGCCGAAAAAGCCGAGTTCGCACGCGCCCGGCGTGCGGAAGTCCAGTTCCAGCATGCCGACCTCTATCCCGCGCGGATCAATGACGGCGAAGACCTGCACCGCCGGGTCATGGATGATCGCCTCGACCGCCGCATCGGGCATCAACAGCCGGGAAAACCACATCCAGGGTTCGCCGACGCGGCGGAACAGAGCGCGATATTTGTCGAGGGCTGGCTGTTTCCAGTGCGCCAGCCGCAGCAAGGATGGCGGCATCGGCGCGGGGCGGGGGCGTTCGCGCATCTCCAGATGGGTGACGATCGTCGCGATCTGGCGATTGTCCACCGGGGTAAGGCTCATCGGCTCAGGACCAGCTTGCCATCGGCGGCAGGCTCATCAGGATCGCGTCGATATTGCCGCCGGTGCGCAGGCCGAACAGCGTGCCGCGATCATGCACCAGATTGAATTCGGCGTAGCGGCCGCGCCATTCGAGCATCCGCTGATAATCGGCTTCGTTCCAGGGCATGTCCATCCGCCGCCGCACGATCGGCGGGTAGGCTGCGATGAAAGCCTCGCCCACGCTTTTGGTCAGCGCGAAATGGGCGTCGAAATCGCCCTCCAGATGATCGTAGAATATGCCGCCGACGCCGCGATGGACGCCGCGATGGGGGATGAAGAAATAATCGTCCGCCCACGCCTTGTATCGGGGGTAATAGGCCGGATCATGGGCGTCGCAGGCGGCCCTGAACATGGCATGGAAATCCGCCGTATCCTCATCATAGGGGATGGGCGGGTTGAGGTCCGCGCCGCCGCCGAACCATCTTTTGGTGGTCACCAAAAAGCGCGTGTTCATATGAACGGCGGGGACATGGGGATTGGCCATATGCGCGACCAGGCTGATGCCGGTGGCGAAGAATTGCGGGTCTTCCGCCGCGCCATGGATGCTCTTGGCGAATTCCGGCGAGAAGGCGCCGCCGACGGTCGAGACGTTGACGCCGACTTTCTCGAAGACCTTGCCCTTCATCACGCCGCGCACCCCGCCGCCGCCGCCATCCTGGTCCAAGGGGCCGGGGGTCAAGCCCTGCGCGTCGCGATCCCAGGGGGTGTAGGTGAAGCTGGCGTCGCTGCCCGCCTCGCGCTCGATCGCCTCGAATTCGGCGCAGATGCGGGTGCGCAGCGATTCGAACCAGCCGCGCGCCGCCTGTTGCTGATCGTCGAGGGTGAGCATCGCCGCGTCCTTGTTGCTGGGTCTTGGAAATGCCGATGCCCTTGGCCGTGCGTCGTGGCAAGGGGGCGAAGCGCAAAAGCAGGCCCTGCCATTGACGCCGCCATCATCATCTGGTCGGCTGCGCATTGCATTGCATTGCATAGCGGGGACGGAGGCGGCGGCGGGGGCACGATATGATCCGGTTAGGGCAAAGGGCATGATCGGATGGTTGCTGCGCCTGCGTTGCCGCCTGTGGCCGACGATACTGGGCCATCGCCAGTTGCTGCGCCAGTTGCGCAGGGGTGACCGCTATGCCAGCAGGCACCGCTTTCGGGCATTATGCAGGACGATATCGATCAGCGACCGGATGGCGGTGACGCGCATCCTTGGGCGGTACAAAATCTATGTGGACCCCAGCGATTATGGGATTTCGGTCAATCTGATGATGGACGGCTATTGGGAATTGCCGCTGACGCAGGAAATAGCGCGGGTCGTGACACCGGGCATGGTCGTGGCCGATGTCGGCGCCAACCTGGGCTATTTCACGCTGCTGATGGCTGATCTGGTCGGGCCTGGCGGTCATGTTCTCGCATTCGAGCCGAACCCGCATGTCGCGGACCTGTTGCGCCGCAGTCTGCACGCCAACGGGTTCGAGGATGTGGTGACGCTCTCGCCCGATCCGCTGGGCGCGGCGACGGGAATGGCGGTGACGCTCAACGTCAATCCGGGGCAGCCGGGCGGGGCATTCATCTCCAGCCGTCCCGAGGCAAAGTTGAGCGAGGGCGTGGCGCTCCACACCCGGCGCTTCGACGAGCATCCCGACGCGATGCGAGTCGCCTTCGCCAAGATCGACGCGGAGGGCAGCGAAGCGGAGATCTGGGCGGGGATGAGCGCGATGCTGGCGGGCGACGCGCTGCGCATGATCGTGATGGAATATTGTGGCAGCAGCTACCCCGATCCTGCCGCCTTTCTGGGCATGATGATTGGGGCGGGCTTTACGCTCGCTTCGCTCGAACCTGACCGGGGGGTGGTGCCCGTGACGCGCGAGGAGATTCTTGGCGCGGCGCCGACGCGCGAATGGCTGTTGGTGCTGCGGCGCTGATTCGGCTCTAGGCGGGGAAGCCGTCGGTCTGGCGCAGCGCTTCGGCCACTGCGATGCCGGTGGAGACCGCGATGTTGAGCGATCGGAAACCGGGGGCCATCGGGATGCGGATGCGCAGGTCCGCCGCGTCGCGCACCGCATCCGGCACGCCCGCGCTTTCCGATCCCATCAGCAGCACATCGTCGGCGCGGAAAGCCACCTGCGGCAGGCGGGTCGCGGCGTGGCTGCTCATCAGCGCGATGCGGCGGCCTGCGTCGCGCTGTATGGATAGAAAGGTGGCGAAATTGGGGTGCTGCGTCACGTCGGCAGCAGCGCCATAGTCCATCGCCGCGCGCTTGAGTTTCGCGTCGGAAAAGGCGAATCCGGTCGGCATGATGATGTCCACGGGCACCGCAAAGCAGGCGGCGAGCCGCAGGATGGCGCCGACATTGCCGGCGATTTCGGGCTGGTAAAGAGCGATGCGCATGGGCGGCCTCATAATGCAGTGCGGCAAATTGTCATAGGCTTCCCCAAATTGCAGTTGGCAAGCCTCTATCCTGTGGCTATCAGGCCCGCGAACCACGCCGGGGAAAGCGGGGGCCGTTTGTCATGAGCGCCCGATTCCCTTGATAATCATGGCCGGTCACGGCAATGCAGCGGGGTCCAGGGGCGTTCTTGCAAGGGTTGAAGATGCATGGCGAGCGTTGAGCATATGGGAACCGAGAGTCTGTCGGGTGAAGAAGGCGTACGCCGCCGCGATTTCATCAACATTGCCGCCGTCAGCTTTGCCGGTGTCGGCGCGGTTGCCGTGGTGCTGCCTCTGGTCAATCAGATGAACCCCAGCGCCGACGTGCTGGCGCAGGCGTCGACCGAGGTCGACCTGGCCGCGATTGCGCCGGGCATGGCGATCAAGACGGTTTTCCGCAGCCAGCCGCTGTTCGTGCGCCAGTTGACCCCCAAGGAAATCGCAGAAGCCGACAAGGTGGACCCTTCCACGCTGCGCGATCCGCAGACGCTGGCCGAGCGCACCGTCGACGGCAAGACCCAGTGGCTGGTGACGATGGGCGTCTGCACCCATCTGGGTTGCGTGCCGCTGGGCGCGGGCGAGGGCGAGAATAAGGGTGAATATGGCGGCTATTTCTGCCCGTGCCATGGTTCGTCCTACGACACCGCCGCGCGCATTCGCAAAGGCCCTGCGCCGACCAACCTGGAAGTGCCGAAGTTCAGCTTCACTTCCGACACCGCCATTCTCGTAGGCTGAGGTAAGAAACGATGAGCTTTCCCTGGGCTGAGCATTATAAGCCGACCAATCCGCTGATGGTGTGGATCGACGAGAAGCTGCCGCTTCCGCGTCTCGCCTATAATGCGATCGGCGCGGGCTATCCGGTGCCGCGCAACCTTAACTATTTCTGGAACTTCGGCGTCCTGGCCGGCCTGGCGCTGGTGATCCAGATCGTCACCGGCGTCATCATGGCGATGCATTATGGTGCCAACGACCTGGTCGCTTTCGGCACGGTCGAGCACACGATGCGCGACGTGAACGGCGGCTGGTTGATGCGTTATGCGCATGCCAATGGTGCGAGCTTCTTCTTCATCGTCGTCTATCTCCATATCTTCCGCGGTCTCTTTTTCGGTTCCTACAAGGCCCCGCGCGAGATGGTGTGGCTGCTCGGCCTCGTCATCTTCCTGCTGATGATGGCGACGGGCTTTCTGGGCTATGTCCTTCCCTGGGGGCAGATGAGCTATTGGGGCGCCAAGGTCATCACCGGGCTGTTCGGCGCGATTCCCGTCGTGGGCGAGCCGATCCAGACCTGGCTGCTGGGCGGTTTCGCGCCGGGCAATGCCGCGCTCAACCGCTTCTTCTCGCTGCACTTCCTGCTGCCCTTCGTGATCGCGGCCGTCATCATCCTGCACATCTGGGCGCTGCATATTCCAGGGTCGTCCAATCCGACCGGCGTGGAAGTGAAGGGGCCGCAGGATACTGTGCCGTTTCACCCCTATTATACGGCTAAGGACGGTTTCGGCGCAGGGGTGTTCCTGATCCTCTTCTGTGCCCTACTGTTCTTCGCCCCCAATTTCCTGGGCCATCCGGACAATTATATCGAGGCGAACCCGCTTTCGACCCCCGCGCACATCGTGCCGGAATGGTATTTCTGGCCCTTCTACGCGATCCTGCGCGCCT
>CAZLSU010000062.1:920-17973 GCA_964562225.1 uncultured Sphingobium sp. | reverse complement strand
AGGGCAAGCTGCCCTTCCCCGCGATCAACGTGAACGACAGCGTCACCAAGTCGAAATTCGATAATCTCTATGGCTGCAAGGAATCGCTGGTCGACGCGATCCGTCGCGGCACTGACGTGATGCTGGCCGGCAAGGTCGCCTGCGTCGCGGGCTTCGGCGATGTCGGCAAGGGTTCCGCCGCTTCGTTGCGCAACGGCGGCGCGCGCGTGATGGTCACTGAAGTCGATCCGATCTGCGCATTGCAGGCGGCGATGGAAGGCTATGAAGTCGTGACGATGGAAGAGGCCGCGCCGCGCGCCGACATTTTCGTGACCGCGACCGGCAACGAAGCCGTGCTGACCGTCGAGCATATGCGCGCGATGAAGAATATGGCGATCGTATGCAATATCGGCCATTTCGACAGCGAGATCGAGATTGCCGGTCTCAACAATATGAAGTGGGTCGAGATTAAGCCGCAGGTCGACGAGGTCGAGTTCCCCGATGGCAAGAAGATCATTGTCCTGTCGAAGGGCCGTCTGGTCAATCTGGGCAATGCGACGGGGCACCCCAGCTTCGTCATGTCGGCCAGCTTCACCAACCAGACGCTGGCGCAGATCGAACTGTGGACCAAGTCCGAGCAATATGGCAACGACGTCTACGTCTTGCCCAAGCATCTGGACGAGAAGGTGGCCGAACTGCATCTGGCCAAGCTGGGCGTGAAGCTCACCAAGTTGAGCCAGAAACAGGCCGATTATATCGGCGTTCCGGTCGAAGGGCCGTTCAAGTCGGATCATTATCGCTATTGATCCGGCGACGGCCGGTCGCCCGATCAGCCCAATCGTCGATTAGCATGTTCCCCGGCGCAGGCCTGGGTCCAGTTCCATAAGCGAGGACTGGACCCCGGCCCGCGCCGGGGAAGTTGATTCTGCGGGAGAAAACATGCGCAAGGCGCTTCACCCTGTCGCCGCTTTGCGTTAGTCGGTAGCGATGCAGGGTGGGGCTTTACCGATAACAGGCGTGACGATCGCGCGATGACGGCATTGACGCCCCTTGCCAGCCTGTTGATCGGTGTCGTGCTGGCACTGTGGCTGGCCGCGGCGACATGGGCGCTGGTGACCGGCTTTGCGATGCGCCGCAAGGGCGCCCATGCCCAGGACCAGCTCGACCGGCTGACCCATATGATCGATACCGCCCCCGCCATCGTTGCCGTGGTGCGCCCCGACGGGCGGCTGGATGCGACAGACCGGCTGGCGGCCTGGCTGGGGCTGGACCGGGTGCCTGCCTTCGCGTCGGAACTGACGACGCCGGAGGGCGGGCTGACCCCGGAGGATGGCGAGGCGCTGGCCGCCGATATTCTAGCGGCCCAGCGTGCGGGCAAGAGTTTTTCCCGGCCGGTGCGCGCGAACGGATCGAGCCGGTCCATCATCGTGCGCGGTGCGCCCGCGTCGCCCGGTTTCGCCGCGCCGGGCAGCGTCGTACTGTGGCTGTTCGATGCGACCGAAAGCCAGTCGGAAATCGTCGGCCTGAACGCGCATGTCGCCCAACTGCGCGAGGCGCTGGAGGCGTTGGCCGGGGTCATAGAGGCCGCACCCTTCCCGATCTGGCACCGCACGTCCGACCAGCGGCTCAGTCTGGTCAACAGCGCCTATGTCGAGGCGGTCGACGGCGGCGATGCGGGGCAGGTGATTGCCGAGGGCATCGAACTGGTCGAGGCGGTGGACGGGCTTACCCCCGGTGCGGCGGCGGCTTCGGCCGTAGCGGCGGGTGTGCCGCTGGAGCGGATGGTGCCCGCAACGATCGACGGCGAACGGCGCACGATGCGCGTGATCGACGTGCCGCTGGGCGCGGCGGGGGTCGCCGGTTTCGCGATGGACCAGCATGAACTGGAACAGGCGCGGGTCGAGCAGCGGCGGCAGGATGCCGCGCAGCGCGATCTGCTGGACCGGCTGTCGGCGGGTGTCGCGCGCTTCGGGGCGGATCGTTCGCTGCGTTTCTGGAACCAGCCTTTCCTCAGCCTGTTCGCGCTGACCCAAGAGCATCTGACCGATGGGCCGGCGTTCGAGCGGGTGCTGGACCGGATGCGCGAGGCCGGGCGTATCCCCGAGCATCGCGATTTCCCCGCCTGGCGGGCGGAGCGGCGCGACTGGTTCCTGTCCCCCGACCCGCGCGAGGAGAATTGGCTGCTGGCCGATGGCACACATCTGCGCGTCTATGCCCAGCCGCTGCCCGATGGCGGGCTGTTGTTGATCTTCGAGGATCGCACCGAGCAGGTGTTGCTGTCCAGCGCGCGCGATACGCTGTTGCGGGTGCGCACCGCGACCTTCGACAATCTGTTCGAGTCGATCGGCGTGTTCGCTGCCGATGGCAGGCTGCATCTGTGGAACAGCCGGTTTCGCACCATATGGGGCGTCGCGGAGGAGGCGCTGGCGGCGCATCCGCGTATCGACGACCTGATGCAGCAGGTGCAATCCAAGCTGGCCAAGCCGCAACAGGCCAATATCGTGCGCGAACTGGTGCGCGCCGCGACGGTGGAGCGCAAGCAGCGCGGCGGGCATGTCGGCTTTGCGGACGGGCGCACGTTCGAGTTCGCCGCCATCCCGCTGCCCGACGGCAATGCGCTGTTCACGATGCTGGACGTGAGCGACAGCAGGCGGATGGAACAGTTGTTGCGAGACCGTAACGAGGCGCTGGAGCAGGCCGACCAGGTCAAGACCGCGTTCGTCACGAATATGAGTTACGAACTGCGCACCCCGCTGACCTCGATCGCCGGTTTTGCCGAGATGATGGCGCATGGCTATGCCGGGGAATTGAGCGATACGGCGAAGGATTATGTCGGCGGCATTATGCACAGCACCGGGCGGCTATCCATGCTGATCGACAATGTGCTGGACATGACGCAGAGCGAGGCCGGCACGCTGGCGATCGAGCGCAAGCCGGTGGTGCTGGCGGACGTGGCGCGGGCCAGTGCCGCGCGGATCAAGGATGATGCCGCCGGAAAGGGCATCGACCTGGTCGTGGATCTGCAAGACTCGCTGGGCGAGATCGTGGGTGACGCGCGGCGGATCGGTCAGGCGCTCGACCATCTGCTGGAAAATGCCGTGCGCTATTGCGGGCAGGGCGCGCGCGTGCTGCTGCACGGCGACGGGACGGCGGACAAGGCGCTGCTGGTCGTGTCGGACAATGGGCCGGGCATCGACAAGGCCAAGCAGGGCCAGCGCGCAGGCATGGGCCTGCCGCTGGCGCAGCGGCTGGCGCAGGCGCATGGCGGCGCGCTGACGCTGATGTCGGAACCGGGGCAGGGGACGGTGGCGGCGCTGGAACTGCCGCGTGGCTGAAGAACGGACGGTGCCCGATGAGGCGGCGATGCTGGCGCTGGGCGGGCGGTTGGCGGCGCAGGTGCGGATGGGCGATGTGATCGCGCTCGACGGCGGACTGGGCGCGGGCAAGACGACATTGGCGCGGGGGATATTGGAGGGATTGGGCCTGCAAGGCGAGGCGCCCAGCCCGAGTTTCGCGCTGGTCCAGCCCTATGATATTCCCGAAGTGCGGCTGCCGGTGGCGCATGTCGACCTGTATCGGCTGGACGATGCGGCGGAGGTTGATGAGCTGGCGCTCGATGAATATCTTACCGACAGCCTGCTGATCATCGAATGGCCCGACCGGATGGGCGATCGGCTGTGGTCCCATGCGCTGCGGATCGCCATTGATGTCGGGCCGACAGGCGAACGGCGCTTGACAGCGCGGGTGCCGGACGATTGGAGGGAGCGATGGTCGCAGATATGATCCCCCCCGCCGCCGCTCCGGCTTTCCTTGAAAAAGCCGGATGGGGCAGCGCCGCCATCGTGCCGCTGGCGGGCGATGCGTCGTTCCGCCGCTATTTCCGGGTGATCGACGGCGGACGCCGCGCGGTTCTGATGGACGCGCCGCCGCCGCATGAAGACCCGCGCCCGTTCATCGCGATTGCCGAGCATCTGGTGGGCCAAGGTTTCGCCGCGCCGGAGATATTGGCGCGCGACCTGGACGAAGGGCTGGTGCTGATCGAGGATTTCGGCGACGCGCGGCTGAAGGAATATCTGGAGGCGCAGCCTGACGAGGAAGCGGCGGTCTATGGCCGGGCGGTCGATCTGCTGGCGGCGCTGCATCGGCAGGCGGCCGCGCCGGTGCCGCCCTATGACCGGGCGGTCTATCTGCGCGAAGTGGAGTTGCTGACCCAATGGTATTGCCCCGCGATCGGGCTGGATGTCGATAGCGACGCCTATGTCGCGGCGTGGGAGGCGGTGTTGCCGCTGGTCGAACAGGATGGCGCGCCGGTGACGGTGCTGCGCGATTATCATGCCGAGAATATCATGCTGATCGAGCGGCCGGACGGTCTGGGGCTGCTCGATTTCCAGGACGCGCTGGTCGGACATGCCGCCTATGATCTGGTGTCGTTGTTGCAGGATGCGCGGCGCGACGTGCCGCCGGAGATAGAGGCGGCGATGATCGCGCGATATAAGGCGGCGGCGGTTCCCGGCAAAGGGTTCGACGCGGCCTATGCTGTGCTGGGGGCGCAGCGCAACGCCAAGATCATCGGCATCTTCACCCGCTTGTGGCAGCGCGACGGCAAGGCGCGGTATCTGTCCTACCTGCCGCGCATGTGGGGGTTGCTGGAGCGCGACCTGGCGCATCCGGCGCTGGCCCCGGTGGCGGCGTGGTTCGCCGCCAATATTCCCCCCGACAAGCGCCATGAGGCGCTGGCCGGGCATGTCGCGGCATGATTGATACCGCGATGCTGATGGCGGCGGGGCTGGGCAAGCGGATGCGGCCGCTGACCGCCACGCGTCCCAAGCCGCTGGTGCGGGTGGCGGGCAAGCCGCTGATCGACCATGCGCTCGACCGGCTGGAGGCGGGCGGGATCAAGCGGGTGGTGGTCAATGTCCATTATCTGGCCGGTGCGGTCGAGGCGCATCTCAAGACGCGAAAGCGCGGGCCTGCGCATATCATTTCCGACGAGCGGGCCGGGCTGCTGGAGACGGGCGGCGGGTTGGTGAAGGCCAAGCCGTTGCTGGGCGAGGAGCCTTTCTTCTGCGCCAATAGCGACAATCTTTGGATCGACGGGCCGCGCGAGACGCTGGGCGTGATGCGCGGGCTTTGGGATGCCGATCGGATGGACGCGCTGCTTCTGCTGGTGCCGCTGGCGCGGGCCAATTGCCATAGCGGGCAGGGCGATTTCCACATGGATGCGCTGGGGCGGATCAGTCGCCGCAAGCCGGGGCATGTCGCGCCGTTCGTGTTTACCGGCGTGCAGATCATGGCCCCGTCGCTGATCGCCGATCCGCCTGCAGACGTATTTTCGACCAATATCTTCTGGAACCGGGCGATCGAGGCCGGGCGGCTCTATGGCGTCGCGCATCAGGGGCTGTGGTTCGACGTGGGCACGCCGCAGGCGATCCCGGTGGTGGAAGCCATGCTCGCTCATGGGTGAGCGCAGCCATGGGTGAAAGAGTTCGCCCCGCGCTCTATTCGATCCCCGCGCATCGCGCCTTTGCCGATGCGCTTGCCGCCGGGCTGATCGCGTGGCACGGGCGCGACCCGATGGCGTTGGCGCAGGGCACGGTGCTGCTGCCCAATAACCGCGCCGTCCGGGCGCTGAGCGAGGCGTTCGTGCGGGCGTCGGGCGGGGGGCTGCTGCTGCCCCGGCTGGTGCCGATCGGCGACCCGGAACTGGGTGAGCGGATCGGCAGCGCGCTGGACCCGATCGGCAGCGGGGCGGACATTGCGCCGGCGATCGACCCGATGCGGCGGCTGATGATCCTGGCGCGGCTGGTGCAGCAGGCGCGGCGCGCGGCGGGGCAGGGCGTGGACGCGGGCGAGGCGATAAGGCTGGCGCAGGCGCTGGCGGCGGTGCTGGACCAGATGCAGGTCGAGCGGGTGCCGGTGACGGCGCTGCGCGACCTGACGCTGACCGAGGATCTGTCGATCCATTGGCAGAAGTCGCTCGACCTGTTTGCGCTGCTGATCGCGCGCTGGCCGCAGGAACTGGCGCGGCTGGGGATGATCGACCAGAGCGAGCGGCGCAACGCGCTGTTCGATCATATCGCCGCGCGCTGGGGGGAGGCGCCGCCCAAAGGGTTCGTCGTAGCGGCGGGGGTGTCCACGACTGCGCCTGCTGTGGCGCGGCTGCTGGCGCGGGTGGCGACGATGAAGGGCGGGCAGGTGGTGTTCGCCGCGCTCGACCAGCAGATGACGGCCGAGGAATGGGACGCCATCGGCCCGTTCGATGCCGATCCGGTGACGGGGCGGCGACCGGCGGGGAACGAGACCCATCCGCAATATGCGATCAAGACGCTGCTCGACCGGATGGGATTTGCGCGGGACGAGGTCGCGCTGTGGCGCTGGGGGTCCGAGCATGATGCGCGCGCGGTGCGAGGACGGGCGATATCGCATGCGATGCTGCCGCCGCTACTGACCGCCAAATGGCGCGACCTGAAACCCGCCGAACGCGCGCTGGGCGGGATCGAGGCGCTGGAGGTGGCGACGCCGGGCGAGGAGGCGCAGGCAATCGCGATCGCGCTGCGCGAGGCGCTGGAGACGCCCGAGCGTACCGCCGCGCTGGTGACGCCCGACCGGCAACTGGCGAGCCGGGTGTCGGCGCATCTGCGGCGTTGGGGCATCGCGGCCGATGACAGCGCGGGGCAGCCCTTGTCGCATCTACCGCCCGGCACATTGCTGGTGGCGATGGCGCAGGCGGCGGCGGAGCGGTTCGCGCCGGTCGCGTTGCTGGCGCTGCTCAAGCATCCGCTGGTGATGCGGGGCGAGGGGCGGCTGGCCTGGCTGGAGGGGGTGCGGATGATCGACCTGCTGCTGCGCGGGCCGAGGCCGCCTGCGGGGCTGGCGGGGATCGATCTGTTGCTGGCGGCGCGGGACGATGACCGGCAGGCCAGCCTGCGTGCGGCGGCGGCAGACTGGTGGCCGACCGCGCGGGCTTTGCTGGGACCGATGGAGTTGGCGTTCGAGCGGGCGGCGGGGCTGGCCGATCAACTGGCGGCGCTGCGCGATCATGCGTCGGCGCTGACCGGGGAGCAGATATGGGCGGGGCATCAGGGCTATGCCGCCGCCGCGCTGTTCGCCGATATGGAGGCGGCCGCGCCCGAGGGACCGGACGATGCCGATATCCGCGCGCTGCCCGCGCTGCTGGATCATATGCTGGCAGGGGTGGCGGTGCGACCGCCGCAGGGCGGGCATCCGCGCATCGCCATATTGGGGCTGATCGAGGCGCGGCTGACGCAGGCCGACCTGATGATATTGGGCGGGCTGAACGAAGGGACATGGCCCGGCCTGCCCGCGCCCGACCCCTGGCTTGCGCCGCGCATCCGGCGCGAACTGGGGTTGCCGGGGCTGGAGACGCGCATCGGCCTGGCCGCGCATGATTTTGCGAGCGCGCTGGGCGGGCCGCAGGTGCTCATCACGCGGGCGCGGCGCGGTGCCGGGGGACCGGCGGTGGCGTCGCGATTCTGGTTGCGGTTGAAGGCGATGGCGGGTCCGGCCTGGACGCAGGCGGACGGGATGGCGGCGCTGGCGGTGGGGATCGACGATCCGCGCCATTATGATCCCGCCGAGCGGCCCGCGCCGCGTCCGCCCGTGGACAAGCGGCCCAAGACCATTCCGGTGACCGATGTCGATCGGCTGAATGCCGACCCCTACGCTTTTTATGCGCGGCGGATATTGCGGTTGGCCAAGCTCGACACGGTCGATGCCGATCCGAGCGCGGCGTGGCGCGGGTCTGCGGTCCATACGATATTGCAACGCTGGGGCGAGGAAGGGGCGCTCGATCCGGCGGCACTGGAGCGCCATGCGGTCGCGATGTTCGCGCAGGCGGACGCGCACCCGTTGCTGCGCGCCTTGTGGCAACCACGCCTGATCGAGGCGATCCGCTGGATCGCGCGCCAGGTCGAGGAGGACCGGGCGGCGGGGCGGCGGATATTGATGGTCGAGCAGGAGGGACGCGCCGAGATTGCGGGGGTCACGCTGATGGGCACGGCCGACCGGATCGACCGGCTGCCCGATGGGCGGATCGGCATCGTCGATTACAAGACCGGCAAGCCGCCGAGCGCGCGGCAGGTGAAGGCGGGCTTTGCGATGCAGTTGGGGCTGCTGGGCATCATCGCCGAGCATGAGGGCGGCTTTCCGGGGCTGGAGCCGGGGGAGGTTGCGGGCGGATTTGAATATTGGTCGCTGGCGCGCAAGGATGATGGTTTTGGCTATCGCGACAGTCCGGTCGATCCGGCGGGCAAGCGCGAGAAGATCGTCACCGCCGATTTCACCGCGCTGGTCTATGCGCATTTCGAGGCGGCGGCCGCCAAATGGCTGACCGGGGACGCGCCGTTCAAGGCGAGGGTGAACCCGGAGGTGGCTAGCTATGGCGATTATGACCAGCTGATGCGGCTAGAGGAATGGTATGGGCGTGGCGATGCGTAGCGGTCCGGGCGCCTTGCAGCCGCTGGCAGGCGCGCAGGCGATCGCCGCCGCGCCGGACGGGCATGTCTGGCTGTCGGCCTCTGCGGGGACGGGCAAGACCCATGTGCTGACCGCGCGGGTGTTCCGTTTGCTGCTGAAGGGCGTGCGGCCGGAGAATATATTATGCCTGACCTTCACCAAGGCGGGCGCGGCCGAGATGGCGGATCGGATTCACGATCGGCTGGCGGCCTGGGTGCAGATGGACGACAGGGCGCTGTTCCGCGACCTGGAGGCGCTGGGCGAGGAATCGGGGCCGGAGGCGCGGGAGGGCGCACGGCGACTGTTCGCGCAGGTGCTGGAGTCGACCGGCGGCGGCCTGCGCATTCAGACTATCCACAGTTTCTGCCAGCAGTTGCTGGCGTCCTTTCCCTTGGAGGCGGGGCTGGTGCCAGGGTTCCGGCCGCTGGAGGCGCGCGAGCAGGCGGCATTGGCGCGGCAAGCGCTCGCCGATCTGGTGCTGCGCGCCGAGGCGGTGGGCGACGATGCGCTGATCGGGGCGATGCAGACTTTATCGCTGCGGCTGGGCGAGGGCGGGGCCGAGGCGTTCCTGATGCGCTGCGCCCGGCGGCATGATGCGCTGAAAGCGCTGCCCGCCGATGTTGGGCCGGTGCTGGCGGCGGCGCTGGAATTGCCGGACGGCGATCTGGACGATTATCTGACGGCGCAATGCAGCGATGACGGGTTCGACCTGCGCGTGCTGCACTTCATCGCCAGCGCGAACCGGCAGTGGGGCGTGGCGAGTGCGCTCAAGCGTTGCGACGCGATCGCGGGGTGGCTGGCGCTTGATCCGGCGGCGCGGGGCGCGGCGCTGGGCGATCTGCATGGCGTGTGGGCGAAGGCCGACGGCGACCTGCGATCGACCGCCAAGGGACAGGCGCCGCAGGTCGACGGCTATGGTGACGCCATCGCGCGGATGCACGATTGGTGCGGGCGGCTGGCCGGGTTGAAGGTGCGGGCGGGGTACGCGGCTCTGCTGGAGCAGGCGCTGCATGCCGGGCGGGCCTATGCGGCGGGCTATGCGCAGGCCAAGCGGCTGGCGGGGGCGGTGGATTTCGACGATTTGATTGCGCGCGCCGTGGCGCTGCTGGTCGAGGACGGGATGGCGGAATGGATCCGCTATAAGCTGGATCAGCGGATCGACCATATCTTGGTGGATGAGGCGCAGGATACCAATGTCAGCCAGTGGCAGATCGTCGCCGCCATCACCGCCGAATTTTTCGCGGGCGAAGGCGCGCATGGCGAGGATGTGCGCACGCTGTTCACCGTGGGCGATTTCAAGCAGGCGATTTTTGGCTTTCAGGGGACCAGCCCGCAGAATTTCGCCGCCGCGCAACTGGCATTTCGGGGGCATGCCGACAATGCGGGGCAGATGTTCCACGACCTGTCGCTGGACCGTAGCTTTCGTTCGACCCCCGCCGTGCTGGAGGTGGTGGACGAAACGATCGCGGTGCTGACCGGGGAGCGGTTGGGGCTGGCGGAGGGGCGGGTGCAGCATATCAGCGCCAATCGTTTCCCCGGCGCGGTCGAATTGTGGAAACCGGTGCTGCCCGAGATTCGCGACGATATCGAGGGCGAGGAAAGCTGGGCCGCCGATCATGAGCGGGCGCTGGCGATCAAGATTGCAAAGCAGATCAAGGGGTGGATCGATAGCGGCCTGATGCTGGAGAGCAAGGGGCGGCCGGTCGCGCCGGGCGACATCATGATATTGGTGCGGCGGCGGAGCGAACTGGCGCGGCTGATCGTAGCGCGCCTCTATGAGGAAGGCGTGGCGGTTGCGGGGATCGACCGGCTGCGGCTGAACAATCCGCTGGCGGTGCGCGACCTGCTGGCCGCGTTGCGCTTTGCGGTGCAGCCGCGCGATGATTTGAACCTCGCCAATCTGCTGGTGTCGCCGCTGATCGGCTGGACGCAGGACGAGTTGATGGTGCGGGTGATGGACCGGCGCGGGGGGCTGTGGGAGCATCTGCGGCGAACGCTGGACGAGGCGACGTTGAAGCCGCTCGTCGACCTGTTGGCGCAGGCGGATTTCTCGACGCCCTATCGCTATCTGGAAAATCTGCTGTCCGGGCCGATGGACGGGCGGCGCAAGCTGATCCGCCGTCTGGGGACGCAGGCGCGCGACCCGATCGAGGAATTGCTGAACGCCGCGCTGGCGTTCGAGAGCGACGACCGGCCGTCGCTGCAACGCTTCATCGACTGGTTCGACCGGGGCGAGGTGGAAATCGTGCGCGATGCGGCGGCGCAGGGCGATGCGGTGCGGCTGCTGACGGTGCATGGAGCCAAAGGATTGCAGGCACCGGTCGTCATCCTGGCCGATGCGGCGCTCGATCCCGATGCGGGCAACCGGGCCGACCGGCTGGAGTGGGAAGGCGTGCCGATCATCCCGCCGCGCAAGGGCGAGCGGGGCGGAGTGTTTGCGGACATCGTGACGGAGGCCGAGAAGGCGGAGCGCGAGGAGCATTGGCGGCTGCTCTATGTCGCGCTGACGCGGGCGGAGGAACGGCTGGTGATCGCCGGGAGCCTGGGGCCGCGCGCCAAGGGCGAGTTCAAGCCGGAAAGCTGGTTCGGCGCGGTCGATGCGGCGCTGACGGTGCTGGGCGCGATATGGGAAGAGGTGCCGATCTGGGACGAGCGGCGGCATTGGCGGGGGCGCGAGGCGCTTCCCGCCAAGGCGTTGCAGAGCGAGGCGGCGCAGGCTGTGCGCCATCTCGATGAACCCGGCTGGCTGCGCCTGCCCGCGCCCGTGGAAGCACGTCCGCCCCGTCCGCTGGCACCGTCCGCACCGGTCGAGGATGATGTGCCCGATCCGCCGCCGACCCCCGCGATGCGCCGCGCAGCCGAGCGGGGACGCTGGCTGCATGCGTTGTTCGAGCGGCTGCCTGCCGTCGAACCGGGGGGGCGTCGCGCGGCGGCGCATCGCTGGCTGGAGCGGCATGGCGGGCTTGATGACGCGGCGGCGCGCGACGAAGTGATCGGTCATGCGCTGGCGGTGATCGAAGCGCCCGCTTTTGCCGGATTGTTCGCGCCCGACGCTCTGGCCGAAGCGCCGGTAGCGGCGGTGGTGGGCGAGGCGGTGATCGCGGGTACGGTCGACCGGCTGTGCGTCGGCGATACGGTGGTGCAGGTCGTCGATTTCAAGACCGGGCGGATCGCGCCGCGATCAATCGACGAAGTGCCGGTCGCGCATATCCGGCAGATGGCCGCCTATGCCGCCGCGCTGGCGGTGATCTTTCCGGGGCGGCGGATCGAGGCGGCTTTGCTTTATACGTCCGGGCCGCGCATGATCATGCTGCCCGACGATATGATTGCGCGGTACAAGCCCGGCTTTGCGACCGCGCAGGACAATTTCTAGCATCTGGCCGTTGAGCCGGGGCTGCGGTCCACCTAGATAGCGTCCAACCAACAGGAGTTTATACGATGGCGACCAAGGCAGTTACCGACCAGAGCTTTCAGGCGGACGTGATCAATTCGGATATTCCCGTGCTGGTCGATTTCTGGGCCGAATGGTGCGGCCCGTGCAAGATGATCGGCCCGGCGCTGGAAGAGATTTCCGAGGAACTGGGCGGGCGCGTGACGATCGCCAAGGTCAATATCGACGAAAATCCCGATGCGCCGGGTAAATATGGCGTGCGGGGCATCCCGACCATGATCCTGTTCAAGGGCGGCGAGGCGGCGGCGACCAAGGTCGGCGCGGCGCCCAAGAGCGCGCTCAAGGGCTGGATCGAAAGCGTCTTGTAAGCGCAGTGCCCCGGCCTGCGCCGGGGCACCCGATTCTCACGCATAAAGCGTCGCTAGAGCGTGGTCCCACATGCGCGGTGACGAAGCCGCGAGCAGGCCGAAGCCGCTGTTCGCCACGCTATAGTCCGACCCGTCCATCCGCGCGCAGCGACCACCCGCCTCATTGAGGAACAGCGTGCCTGCGGCATGATCCCAGGGCAGGGTGCGCGAGAAGATCGACACGTCATTCCTGCCGAGCGCGAGGCGGGGATATTGTTCGCCCGCGCAGCGCGGGATCGCCACGATCTCGAAGCGGCCCGCCGCATTTCGCGTGATCTGTTCGCGCTCATCGGGCGGGATGTAGGAGACCGTGAGCGCGGCGATCGGCAGGGTGCCGCCGCTTTCGCGCGCCTGGACGCGTTCATCATTGATGAAGCTGCCGCCACCGAGCGCGGCATGGCACATGCGGTCGGCGATCGGATCGTAAATCCAGCCCGCCAGCGTCTGCCCCGCGTCGGCCAGCGCGATCATGATCGCGAAGGGCGGCGTTCCCGCGACGAAATTATTGGTCCCGTCGATCGGGTCGATGATCCAGTTCAGCCCTTGCCCCGCCCGCGCCAGGATGGACGGGTCGGCGGCGCAGGCTTCCTCGCCGATCAGGCCCGCTTCGGGCAGGATCGACGACAGCCCGTCATTCAGGCGCAATTCGCTTTCCTGGTCAGCGATCGTCACCATGTCGTTCGCCGCCTTTTCGCTGATGTCCGCGGCGGCGAGATTCTGGTAGCGCGGCATCACGATGTCGCGCGCGACCTGACGCATCAGAGCGGAAACAGGCGCATGGAGCGCGTCCATCAACTACGATAATCCGCGTTGATCGAGATATAGCCGTGGGTCAGGTCGCAGGTCCATACCGTCGCGCGACCGTCGCCCAGCCCAAGATCGACGCCGATGAGGATATCCTGCCCCATCAGGTGCGCAGCGACGGGGGCTTCGTCATAGCCTTCGACCGCCAGCCCCTCGCGCGCGACCTGGACGGTGCCGAAGCGGATCGACAGCCTGTCGCGTTCGGCCGGTTCGCCCGCCTTGCCCACGGCCATGACGATGCGGCCCCAATTGGCGTCCTCGCCCGCGATCGCGGTCTTGACCAATGGCGAGTTGGCGATCGACAGGGCGACGCGGTGCGCGCTCTTATCGCTGGTCGCGCCTTCGACGCTGATCTCGATGAATTTGGACGCGCCTTCGCCGTCACGCACGACCAGATGGGCGAGTTGGCGGCAGATGTCGGACAGGGCGGCGGCGAAGGCGTCCGCACCGGGATCGTCCATCGATGTGAGCGGCGCGTTGCCCGCCGCGCCGGTGGCGAAGGCCAGCACGGTGTCGCTGGTCGAGGTGTCGCTGTCGACCGTGATGCAGGAGAAAGTGCGGCTGTTGGCGGCGGACAGCATCTGTTGCAGCAACGTGGCGTCCACCGCTGCGTCGGTGAAGATATAGCCGAGCATCGTCGCCATGTCGGGCGCGATCATGCCCGATCCCTTGATGATGCCGACCAGCGTGACCGGCGTTTCGCCGACCATCGCCTTGACCATCGCCGCCTTGGGGAAGGTGTCGGTGGTGCCGATCGTGTTGGTGGCCTCCTCCCAGGTGCAGGGCGTGGCGGTGAAGGCGGCGTCGAGGCCCGCTTCCGCCTTGTCGATCGGCAGGGGGACGCCGATGACGCCGGTCGAGGAGATCAGCACTTCGCTGGGCAGGCAGGACAGATGATTGGCGACCCGCGCCGCGATCGCCTCCACCGCCGCGCGGCCGCGATGGCCGGTAAAGGCATTGCTGTTGCCCGCGTTCACGACCAGCGCGCGCGCCGAACCCATCGGGATGGCATCGCGGCACCAGACCACTTCGGGGGAGGGACACAGGCTTTGCGTCGTGACGCCCGCTACCGTGGTGCCGGGGGCGAGTTCGACATAGGTGAGGTCGCAGCGATCCCATATCTTGTAGTGCGCGCGCGCGATGCGGAGCGTGACGCCCTCGATAGCAGGCAGGGTGGGGAAAGCGGTGGCTAGGGGAGAGGCGCTGGTCATCATCGGCGGGATAAAGAAATCGTCGCGCGGGTCAATGCGCCACGGTCCTGTCAGCGCCGAGTCCGCCGATACCAAAATCGCCCTTTGCCATCCGGCATCGCCAGCATCGTATAGCCCCGCGTCTGCGCATAGAGGTCCAAACCGCGATCCACATCGGACGGCAGCTTCCGCGTGCCGCCTTCATAACCGGTCAGGATGGCTTCGGGCGGAGCGCGGTCCATGTCGGTTAGGGTGGCGGGGGTCATGACGCGCAACGCCCGCGCCTGCGCCGGGGGCAGCAGCCAGCCGGTGCGATAGGCGAACGGGCCGGGGGCGAAGCGGGGGTCGATGACAAGCCCGCTGCCCAACAGCAGATGGGGGGACAGGGTCGCGACCTCGTCATCGCCGGTCAGGCGGCGGATCATGATGGCGGCCCAGCGGGCATCGCGCGCCGCATCCAGCACCGGCGACCCGGTCTGCATCATGCGGTCGAACTGGAGGCTGGTCTTGGCAAGGCCCGCGACGGCGGTCAGGCAGAGCAGGCCCAGCACCCCTTCGCGCAGGGCCGGTCGCCAGTGGCGCGCATCGTCCAGAAAATAGCCAAGCGCCAATATGAGGGAGGGCAGAAGGGGCATCAGATATTGGAGCTGGGTCGGGGTCGGCATGGCGGAGGCCAATAGCCCGCCCGCGACGGTCCAGATGGCCAGGCGACGGCCCGGCGAGCGCACCCGCCCGCGCGTCATCCACCAGTTGGTGACAAGGATCAGCAGGGCGGCCAGCGTCGGCCCGGTCGCCATGTGGCGCAACAGGTCGGACAGTTTCTCCGGCAGCGTCAGTTCGCCGCCCGCGCCATTGGCGGCATACCAGGCGAAGGGAGCGGTCGCTCCATAGGTGAAGACGCCATAGACGAAGCCTTCGGGCGCCCGCTCTGCCGCCAGCAGCATCGGGGCGATCCCGCAAAGGCCACCCGCTGCCAGCCAGAGCGCGGCCTGCCGCCCGCATCGGGTACCGCTGGTCAGCACATATAGCCCCATGGCGAGCGCTACGGGCGCGAAGGATAATTTGGTGGCGATCGCAAGGCCAAAGCACAGGCCCGGCGCGAACCAGTGGCGCGCGCGACAGTCGCGCAGCGCCGCCAGCGCCAGCGTCAGCCCCGCGGCGGTGAAGGCCGCGCCCAGCATGTCGTTGCGCACGACCCCGGCGCAGAATTGGAAGGCGGATGTCGCACCGATCATCAGGCAGGCGATCGTCGCGCTGTCGCGCCTGATTCCCGCGATCCGTTGCGCCGCGTAAAGAAGGCCCAGCGTCGCCAGCGCCAGCGCGGCGGTGGCCAAGCGCATCGCCAGCACCATATTGGCGGGGAACAGTTCGGCGATCGGCGCGAAGGTCCAGGCGTGCAGGGGCGGCTGGAGATAGAGGAAATCGCGGAAGATCAGCAGATGCCCGCTGAACCAGGCACCGGCGATATATTGGCTTTCGTCATGGTCGAACGGCGTCGCGAAGGCGTTGACGATGAACCAGCAGACCAGCGCGCCCGCGACCGCCACCCCGACCGGGATGGACAGCCGCCGCGTCGTGCGCAGCGAAATTTCCGGAAACATATGCGACCCTTATATTTGCTTCCGCTTGTTCGACCGGACAGGTGCCATGACCAGCGCTGCGCGTCTATCCGTTGCCCATGTCAGGCGAATGACGGCGCGGCCGCCCGGATGCCGTTTTCTCGGGCGCTGGCGCATGCCGCACTCTGATTGACTATCCCCCGCCCAAACCCTAAATCGCGGCGCATATCCGCGTGCGGGTCGTTTCGGCCCTGTGCGTCCCCGTAAAGTCAGGAATTTGCATGTTCGGCGCACTCGCCAAGTCCATTTTCGGATCGTCCAACGAGCGTTACGTCAAGTCGCTGGGTCGGATCGTCGACAAGATCGCGTCGTACGAAGCGTCGATCGAGCCTTTGTCCGATGCGGATCTGGCCGCGCAGACGGTGAAATTCCGGGAAAGACTGGCCGCTGGCGAGACGCTGGACGATTTGCTGCCCGAGGCGTTCGCCACGGTGCGCGAAGCTGCCAGGCGGACGCTGGGCCAGCGTCATTATGATGTGCAGATGATCGGCGGGATCGTGCTGCATCGTGGCGAAATCGCCGAAATGCGGACCGGTGAGGGCAAGACCCTGGTGGCGACTCTGGCGACCTATCTCAACGCGCTGGAGGGCAAGGGCGTCCATGTCGTAACCGTCAACGATTATCTGGCGACCCGCGACTGCGAATGGATGGGGCAGGTCTATCGTTTCCTGGGGCTGACCACCGGCGTCATCGTGCCGAACATCAGCGAGGATGAGCGTCGCGCCGCCTATGGTGCCGACATCACCTATGCGACCAACAATGAGCTGGGCTTCGACTATCTGCGCGACAATATGAAATATGAACGCGCGTCGATGGTCCAGCGGCCGTTCAACTATGCGATCGTCGATGAGGTGGATTCGATCCTGATCGACGAGGCGCGCACGCCGCTGATTATCTCCGGCCCGACCGACGACAAGTCGGAACTGTATGTCTCGGTCGATGCGATCGTGAAGCAGTTGGCCGAGGAGGATTATGAGAAGGACGAGAAGCAGCGGTCGATCATGCTGACCGAGGACGGCACCGAGAAGATCGAGCGGTTGCTGGAGGATGCCGGGCTGCTTCAGGGCAGCAACCTGTATGATTTCGAGAATACCCAGGTCGTCCATCATGTGAATCAGGCGCTGCGCGCGGTCATGATGTTCCGCCGCGACATCGATTATATCGTCAAGGACGGCAAGGTCGTCATCA
>CAZLSU010000062.1:0-659 GCA_964562225.1 uncultured Sphingobium sp. | reverse complement strand
CAACAAGCCGGTGCAGCGGATCGACGAGCAGGACAGTTTCTACAAGAATATCGAAGACAAGTTTCGCGGCATCGCGCGCACGATCAAGGAACATGCGGAAAAGGGCCAGCCGGTTCTGGTCGGCACGGTGTCCATCGAAAAGTCCGAGATGCTGTCCGAATTCCTCAACCAGGAAGGCGTCGAGCATGCCGTGCTGAACGCCCGCTTCCATGAGCGTGAGGCGCATATCGTCGCCCAAGCGGGGCGCAAGGGCGTGGTGACGATCGCCACCAACATGGCGGGACGTGGCACCGACATTCAGTTGGGTGGCAATCTGGAGCTGCGGGTCGAGGACGAATTGCGCGATCTGCCGGGGGGACCGGAGCGCGAGGCCGCGATCGAGCGCATCCGTGCCGAAATCGCTGCCGAAAAGGCCGAAGTGCTGGCGGCGGGCGGGCTGTTCGTGCTGGCGACCGAGCGGCATGAAAGCCGCCGCATCGACAATCAGTTGCGCGGTCGTTCGGGGCGTCAGGGCGATCCGGGCCTGTCGCGTTTCTACCTCAGCCTTGATGACGATCTGATGCGCATCTTCGGCCCGGACACGATGTTCGCCAAGATGATCCGTTCCAACCTGGAGGATGGCGAGGCGCTGCCCCCGTCCAAATGGCTGAGCAAGGCGA
>CAZLSU010000061.1:0-18051 GCA_964562225.1 uncultured Sphingobium sp. | reverse complement strand
CCGGATCACCCAGATGCCCGCAGCGGCAGGGATTCATGGCGGCAATCAATTGCACGCAGCTTGTTATCCACGTAAACAAAATCCTAAGCCAGAAGCTGCTAGGATGAACGCATGTCTCAGACCGCTATAATATATGCCCGGTTCTCAACATCTGAACAGAGCAAGGGCTATTCGCTCGAACGCCAAAAAACACACGGGCTGGAATTTGCCGCCCTGAATGATTGGGCTGTCGAAAAGACGATTAGCGACGAAGGCCGTTCCGCTTTCCATGGGGCTAACCGGCTGGAAGGATCGGCACTCCATGAATTTGAATTAGAAGCCCGCAACGATCTCCATCAAGGAAAAGTGCTGGTGGTCGAAAACATCGACCGTCTATCCCGACAGGGAGCCAAAGCTGCCGCGCAGCTTATATGGGGTCTGAATGGTTGCGGTGTCGATGTAGCAACGTATCAGGATAAGCACATATATAGAGCCAGTGCTTCCGAGGACATGCTCGACATATTCAAGCTCATCATCATCGCCCAGCAAGGCCATGAGGAAAGCAAAAACAAGAGCAAGCGCACAACGGCCACATGGGAAAAGCGCTTCGCCGGTATGCGAGAAGGAACGCATAAAGACCCGATCCCACATACCCCAAACTGGATCGACCGCATTGATGGCAAGCTAATGCTGAATGAGCATCGCACTGCCCTGCTCAACGAGATTTACGACCTCTATATTGATGGGTCAGGCATCCATCGCATTGTGACCATGTTGAATGAACGGGGCGAGCCAAGCTGGACCCCTGTGGAACATGACAAGCACGTTAATGGCTGGTTCTATGGGGCGATCTGGCGGCTACTGACCAAGCGCGCTGTTATGGGTGAATATGTCAGCATGGACGGCACCACAATCTCCCCTGACTTCTATCCACAAGCCATAACTGCCGAGAAATGGAACCGCGCGCAAGCGACGCTCAGTATGCGTAAAAGTAACCAGAAGCGTGGTCGAAACCTGAACCGAAACCTACTTCAACAAATCGTTGTTTGCGGCGAATGCGGCGGTGGAGCGCATTTCGTTCATACAACCGATAACGTCCAGACCTACACGAAAGTCAGCGGCGAAGTCGTAAACTATCGGCGGAAGACCTATCGGCGTCTGCGATGTGACCGCGCCCGGCGCAAGCATGAATGCGATAACAATACGGTCCTCAATTATGATGTCGTGGAAGCTACCGTGTTGAACGAACTGCTACCAAGGCTGGTCGAAAAGCCAACCGATAGCGACGCCGCGCTGAAACTCCGGCAACAAATAGCCGAACTGATCCGATTAAAAGGCACCAATCAGAGCCGCCTCGATAACCTGATTGATGCCGTGGCGGATGGTCAATCCAAAGGGATGATGGCCCGCATCGCTTCGCTGGAAACCGAGATCGACAATCAAGCGACCGAGATAGCAGCAAAGCAAAAACAACTGGCCGTAGAAACCTCTAAGCCATCAAACGATGACGATGTTGCGCTGATCGAAAGCCTGCGCGCAGAACTGCTGAGCGAGGACGAGGACATTCGGGTATATGCGAGAGGTCGCGTCAATATGTCGCTGCGCCGCCTCCTAAAGCGGATCGTCATCAACGCCAATGGGACATTCACAATCGAGCCTGACGGTTACTCGTGGTGGCAGTTTGATGGTGAGGGCATGATGCTTGAAGGCGAATACGCCCTCACCTAATCAACTAGTCCTTAAATTCAGCAATTGCCCTTTCGACTTCCCCAGCATCGGCACCACGAGACAGAAGCAAATCTCGTGCTTCATCAAGCGAATGACCGCTACGCTTGACGAGTGATCCAAGGCTGATCTTTAGCGCAAAATAGGTTGCTGGAGCGGCCTTCAACGCTCCACCGGCAGTCCGCTTTGCCTTGGACTTAGTAGCAGGACGAACTTGCGGGATTGATGGACCGCTCAGAGCGTCCTCGATCTGATCGTCAAACTCACCGGCCTCTATGTCAGCGATGATTGCCTTCGCGAGATCGGCGAACTTCGTTGAACTAATAGGGAAATGCTCTTCGGTGCCTTCGAGATAGATGCGCTGCTCATTAAGCATGAGGCGCAGTTGAATTTCGTTGTGATGGCCGACTGTGAAATCCTTAGCGCCCGGTCCAGCCTTCTCACCAGCGACCTGCTTTGCTGCTCGCTCAACCCGCTTGATGAGTTTCGCACGACCAGCATCTATGTTGAACGGAGCCACATGGAAGAGAGCAGCTTGTTCTTCTGAGCTTTTGAACTTGGAATAATCCGGCATGATGACCTCCTTAAAATGTGACGTGACACGTTCTGTAAATACCTGATGACCCAGAACCCCCAAGATGTCCAGAGCGACAAACCCCTTCCCCTGTTGATCCTCAAAGCCGCTGACTGGATCGACATAAAGCCCTCCTCGACATTCGACACACTCAAGCTGGTAATACAAGCCACTGATGATGAACATGACACAGAACGTCAAGCGACATCATGGACATATTGATAGAACACAAGAGCGGATACGAGTGGAAGTTCCTAGATGAAGAACTAGATGATCC
This sequence comes from uncultured Sphingobium sp., assembly GCA_964562225.1. GTDB lineage: Bacteria > Pseudomonadota > Alphaproteobacteria > Sphingomonadales > Sphingomonadaceae > Sphingobium. The sequence goes on along the minus strand of CAZLSU010000061.1, from coordinate 15,496 downwards.
AGATATGACACAAGTAGTGACACGACATCTAGGAGACATAAAGGCTTATCGACACATAGCGGCTATCTACGTGTATGACTTAAAGCTGAAAGATGCGCTGAGAGATATCCTTTAATAGACCTACAAGCCGTTAAAGCACGACAGCAATGCCGAGATAGCAAGGAAGCCGTAAGGAAACGGGCTTAATGCTGACTACCATTGACTGCCTGAAAAAGAGGCAGAGAGCCAAGAGAGAACCCACATGTGGGTAAATAGGCGTATGGAGAAGCAGACGACAACGGGAGAAACAATGGCGAAAACACCAAAACCGAATGGTGCGAAAGCCCTTAGTGTGAATGCGATGACGGCCAGTAGAGAGATACAGGCTAAGGCTAAACGCACAAGGAAGCAGCCATATAAGCGAACTGAGAAACTGACCGAAGAGATTTGGGCTAGGCTTGCTGCTGGTTATTCACTCATCGAGATATGCGAAGACCCCAAGATGCCCGGTCGCGGCACGATATCCAAGTGGATGGCCGCCGATCCAGAGTTCGAGAAGTTCATAGATGACGCCTACAAGTGGAAGGCCCGCTATTTCGGTGAAGCTATCGAGAATATCGCATCAGGGGGCAGTCTCAGCACGGGTGACATTCGCCGTGACGAATTGAAGGTCAAGGCGTTGATGTGGCTTGCTGGGAAATACAACCGCAAGGTCTTCGGTGACAGCCAACAGATCGAGGTCACGGATACGAGGCCAGTGATCAACCTGCCTGCTCAGTTTCAGGGGTTCGGTTTGCCGGTGATTGAAGGCGAGATCAGCGATGTGGAGCCGGAGCATCAGAACGACGACAAGCTCTAGCAGAATAAGATCACCAGAATATCAACAACTTATTGAACATCGGTTACTTAATCTGTCAGCAAGTATGAAGTATAGAAATCGTATTGGACTCCCGGTGAAAAAATGGCATCCTTGTAAAGCCAATCGACTCGATAAATTGGGAGGCAGCAATGAATGAGAGTTTTGATCGCTCATACTACGAAGCCCGTCTAGCTAAGTCTTTGGAAATGGCATCTGCTGCTACCATGCCATCTGTCCGGGACATACATTTAAGCCACGCGAAGCAGTATGAAGCCGTATTAAATCAGCCCGATATCGCGCGAATGTCAGTGCCTTCCAGCTTCTTGCGCTCGGCTTAGTCGTAACGGCAGACTTTACCCTGTCGTTACGTCTGCGTGTGACAGGCTGAGTGTCACATATAGGTTGCTCTTTAGCCCATGTGACAACATACCCTTGGGGTCTAGAACCTGAGGTGACACCATGCTTGTCGGATACGCGAGAGTAAGCACAAACGACCAAGACCTGACCATACAGCTTGAACGCCTCGCCGCCCAAGGCTGCGAGCGCGTGTTCAGTGAGAAGAGGTCAGGCACAACTGCTAATCGTCCAGAGCTACACAACTGTTTGGACTTTGTGCGAGAGGGCGATGTTCTTCTCGTCACACGGCTTGACCGCTTTGCTCGGTCAATGGTCGATCTCCATAGCCTTATCCACAGACTTACCCACAAAGGCGTTGGCTTCCGTTGCGTCGATCAGGCAGGTGTTGATACCACAACCCCTCACGGCAAGCTCATGTTGGGCGTCCTCGGCAGTGTTGCGGAGTTTGAAACTGGACTGCGCGCAGAGCGTCAAAGAGAGGGCATCGACAAGGCGAAGGCCGCTGGTGCGTATAAGGGCGGAAAGACCCGCATTGACGCTCTACGGGTGCGAGAGATGCTGATGGAGGGCATGAACCCCAGCGTGGTTGCCCGAACCCTAAATATCTCTCGGCAATCCGTATATCGGTTGATGCCCGTAGAACGTCTGTAAGGGTCATGGCAACGTAGAGCTACCCAACTGCCCCGCTGATCCCGATGGTCTGCGAGCGGGCTTCTACGGGCATCAGTGATAGCAAGGGGGGCAAGCGGTCGGACCCTTGGGGGTGTATATCGACCTGCTGCTGAGGCGCTATATTGGTAAGAAACTAAATTCCTAGCTTTCAGAAACCCGCCTACCCAAATTATTTTTCTGCCCTCCCCAAAAAGTCAATTCATGTCAGCCAGTGAATTCTTCCCTTGGCACCAAGCCCACGAACTCATACTGTTGACCCAGTAGTGCCAACTTGGCCATCGACAAACGATTAGCTGCGACCTTGGGATCAGGGTCGGGGAAATGAAACCCGATGAAACTCCCGATCCCTATAACGCCGTCATCTATTTTTCTGCGAGTGACCGTCTTATATCGAATTGGCCAGCCCTGAACGGTTGCCCACTTCCAAATGCCCGATAGCTCAAAAATCTGATCTATGTAGGCACTCATCGCCCTATTAGCTTTAGTCGATCTGCCACGTTCAGTAAGGTGAGCCAAAGCGGGATCATCGAATGTCTTAATCCATATCTGACGATCAAGAGAGTTGGTTTCGATCTTTACAGTGAAATCCTTACCCTCGCCGTTATACTCGACTGTGAGCTTCATGCCGCTTCGCCGTCCCGGTCTTTCCGCTCGAAAGGCAACTCGGTACTGATGATCGTATCTCTGGGGAGTTCAGTGACCGTCATATTGGCTTCGGCCATGACACCCAGCATCATACCGCGCAGCTTTTCCGCCATCTTGATCGTCTTCACGTCGCTATCTTTGATATCCGTGGAATTGCGGACTTCATATAGCTCGTCCCTATTTTGACGGCGAGCGGCGTTGATAATCGCTTCCACGAATACCTGCCCTGCCAGTTCCGGCGTCATTTTAGTCCGTGGGTCAGGCACGACATGTTCGAGATCGACATTGAAGCTGACGTTGAATTTGCTCGACAAAATGGCCCCCAGGAATTGTGCGTGTTGGATTTCGCTCCTAGCCGGACAATCGTTAACGGGGCGTTGTCACAAGAAAAGCCCAACGGCCTTGAGAGACACTGCTGGGCTTTTCCGCTTGTTAGCATCACGAGACGAAGTATCGTCTTACGAGCGACCGCGCTCTGCCGACTTCCTCGCTATATTGCCATCCGTCCGTGAGAGCGACTGGAGATTGAGGAGACATGAAATCTCGCGTAACGACAGCTAAATGCTCGCAACGGTTCTGTCGCTGGACGCTTGGAGGCGCTTTGATGGGGATAGTGTTTGTGTGGCTTTTTCCGACATAGTTCTATTGACCAGAAGGCTTATCGCTGGTGATGGAGGCCGGATGCTATTCGGGAAAGAGTTCAAATGTCTCTTGGTCAGCGAGCTTCAATTTAGCAACGTCTTCAATGACTTTGTCGCTTTTTCGATGTTCGTAGAACCCTACCCAGAGGCGAGCCGATCTAATCATATCGTTCGAAGGATGGTTGTTCGCCAATTCAAGAACGTCGCGAAAAACGTGAGGCCAAGACTGTAGGTCCTTTCTTGCTCGATAAAGCCACCGCACTCCCAATCCTATTTGCGTTTCAACACTACGACTTGAATTAGTTTTCTGCCATACTTCACGCCACATATTCATCCCATAACCCAGGTTGTGTAACCAATTATGGGCTACTTCATCACGTACATCTAACTCCATTAAGTCGCCGAACCGAACGAAGTTCTCTACCCATATTCTTACTGCTCGGGGTATGCGTAGCCACTGAAGGATACCTTCGACCACCCAATGAGGATGCTTGGTACGTCTGCTCAAAGGCATTAATACATGTTCGACGAACGTGTCGTTGGGGGACATCATGAGTTCGCTCGCCTTAGCAGCGATCTGTGTTAAAGCCTCTTCGTCATATTTCCCTATCCAAAGTCTAGACCATACTATAGACCATGAATGTAGATTACCCTTTGGAATGTCTAAAAAGTAATTGCGGAGATAGTTGTAGCCTAAGTTGTTCAAATTAGGAAATTGATCTCGCGTACGTCGCGAGAGAGATATCCAGACTGATGAATATCCCGGCCAGTCTGGGGCGCGACTTTCAAGCCAATTGTATGTTATTGTCTGCGATCGCGGGTGACGAACTCCAAGAACACGAGAAACAATCCGTGCCTCCAAATTCTCCACTTTTGGCTCTACTAGACGCCACTCCGCGATTGATATGAGAGCGTCATCATTCTTGAATCGGTCCATCGCCAATGACCATTCTTGAACCCATACCTCCGGCTCTAATTGCGTTTGAAGCAGTGCCAGAACGTCATTTATGCTGTGATCCTCAGTATCGGGCTGGACCGCCTCTCTTTTTGCTTCAACTAAAATGCGATATCGACCATTAACGCGTTGTTTGTAAGTCAGGCGACCTTTTTCCGACCGAATTAGTTTAGCTGCGCGATCCGCAGCCTTGTCCATCATCTCAGAATTGCCGACAAGCATAGTAAGCTCCACAGCGGCAAACGGAGAAAGCGACTCTTGATCAACATCCGCTAACTGGCTCCGCAGCTCGCCCGTCGTACCGACTATTAGCTCGCTTTCTGACATCCAGAACGCCAATAACCCGTGCTGCCCCGCAGTTCTAAAATCGCGTGGAGCCAAGATGTTGACAGCATAAAAGTCGTCACTGTGAAAAGGTAAAAATCCCTTTATCAACCCGGCAGCGTTAAGATCCTGTACGCAGACATCATTCGTGCCGGGTTGAGAAAAGACCGGTATGACAAATGAAGGCGGTTTCGGGACAGGAGAACGAAAAAAAAGCAATGATCGCGCGATCACAAGAAGTTCTGCCTTTTATAGAAGTCGTGTATTTCCTTGTATATCAAGCTATGATAATTGGAAACACTAAGGGAGTACATCTGATATCCTATTGGTTCAGCATTCCACTCATTTTGAATGCGATCTCGTACGCTATCAATGTCCAAATATATCTCCGGCAAAACGACAGCTAGTATTTTGGCGCTTTCTAGTTTTAACGATTGATCCGTCTGAACCTCGATACAAAATCTGCGATCATCAAATGTATTTGGAGTAGTTTCTCCAGCCAACTTCATTGTTGCCTGAATTTCGGCGTCGAACGGGTTCAGGGAAAACTCATTATTAAATTGATCGACATTTTTTGGCTTTAGGTCGAAGTAACGCTTTGCTGATCCAAAAAACGAACCAATTATTTTGCCAATCGCATCATATCCTTGGACTTCAAACTCAGAAATGGGCATCGAATTGATGTAAGACGGATACAGCCTCTTTTTGAAAGCTCCAGAATCGAAAGGAAAAATCCTTTTTACATTCCCTACGCTAGCGGCTTCGAATATAAAGCAGCATGGTAATTCCCACGATTCAGCGGTGCCGCTGTCAGAATGGTACTTGTACGCCGGACGGCCCACAAAAAAGTAATTAAGGTCGTCCCCCTTAAATACATCGCACGGTTGTGGCGTGATGTCGCCGGTGTCGATCATAAGGCGTAGATTATAGGATTTTGTTGAGTGAACGAGCGGAAGCTCATCGCTGGATACTACTGAGTTTCTGGCTAGGAATGCGCTCAAGGATTTCGGCATAGGTCCGTTCTCATCCAATGGTAAGCATATTCGATAGCAATTTGGCCACCTGTTAGCCAGCCTGACACCGGCGGCACGGTATGCGCAATCGCAGAACCCAACAGGATCAAGGCAATAACTGCCAAGACGATCCCTTGTGGCCATCCAAATTCCATCTGTGTGTGTCCCCCATCGAGCGCCGCCCCGTGCGGCGTGCTCTCCACACATATTTGTCCGCAGGGGTTTTCTGAGATTGAGGGTGTCACGTCACAAGCCGACACATCACGTCACAAGAAAGCCCCGCTGTTTCCAGCAGGGCTTTGCGTTGTTAGTCAGGAATGAAACCGAAACGCTCTGCCTCGATCACAACACCCTCGCATTCAAACTCAATGACATCATCGAACTTGCGGTAGAAGAGTGCGAGGTCTGCTACCTGTATGAACCCCTCTTGCGATCTCCAATGATCTGCGTCGAGTTCAACAAAGCGGGTCAGGTCATCTACGAGATCATCAAGGGCAACAAACATGACATAAACTCCAACGTGTCTATGTCACGAACAGTTAGTGCCACATCGCTCTGGCAATCAACCGAAGAGTGATGCCTAGTTCACTTTTCTGGCTGTGCCTTTCTGTGGTATTGCCCTTTGGGTTCTGTCATTGCTCGATCCATCGTCCAACCCAAACGAAAGATGCGACCCAAGAGACAATCACTGGATAGACCGGCTTGCTCTGCCCACTCACTGACGTGTCGTGTCTCGCCCTTCCATTCTAAGAAATATCGACGGGGATGACCGCGCTTCACTGAACGCGGCTGTCCACCCAGTGCCTCATCGAGTGTCCATCCATAAGTCGAGAGCCGATGCGCGAGAGCAGTTGGGCCGATACCTAGATGCTCTGCCCATTCAGTGAGCGTGCGTGTCACGCCCTTGTATGTGATCGGCTGCGTCTTGGGCCGATTGGGCTTCGTTCTGGGCGGTTGACGCAGCATAAGCTCACTGGCTGTCATCCACGCGCAATTCGCTTTACTGTAGCCCTGCTGAGTGTCGAGACGACCCAAAAGGTGCTTGGGGCTAGGACGCTTTCCCATATCCGTGAGAAACGCCGCAAAGTCATCAGCCCACTCGTTACAGATCGTGATGCCCTGACCGCCATACTTGGGATAGAACGGGTTATTGGGACTTAGGCAGCGATGACGCGCGTTGTTCCAAGCCTGCCATTCCGGTTTGTTGTCTCGGCATACGCCATTCACTGTTCTCGCCACTGCTACTCCTGTGGGCCGTTATCCGGCCTCTCTATTGTTCGGATATTTACCAAAACCCGTTCCTGAACGACTGACTGTCAAGTTCAGAAAGACGCTCTAGGCGTCATTGATTGGATGATTATCTGGATGCTTGGCAGCACTGTGTTGGGGCAACATGAGGAGAACTGTTATGTCCAAGCCCAGCTATCTAAAGCTCTACCTGCTCAACGCGCTCAACTACGTCTCAACCGAAATCTATGTCCGCACTGCCCTGCGTAACAGTTCGCCCTATGTCGTATCTGTAACGCGCAGCATTGCGCTCGACGTTCGCCAACTCCGTTTATCGCTGCGCCACACCGATCCCTACAACGCTAAAATCCACCACGCTAATCACAACATGTTCACGCTCAAAAGCGCTGTTGCGTTCGTCAAGTCCTTGTCCGAAAAGTGACCAACATGACCAAGCGCGCAACGCCCGGCTTCACCCAAAAGCGTCAAAACAAAATCCCTCTAATTCGCTTATCTGCTTTCAGCCATAACCCGTTAGCTCTTCAGCTTTCCCTTCTCCGACAAAAGCGCAAGCGTGTCTGAGAATTCCTTGTTATCAGTCACTCTTTGGATGACTGCTAGGTAGAACGACTTTATGCCGTGCTTCCATCCACAGGGAGGAATTAATGAAGAAGTATATTGCGGCGGCGCTCATGATGGGCATCGCAACTCAAGCACAGGCGGAACCCGTCTGGAAGAACATCGAATTCGGCATGACCCGCGCACAAGTTGAAGCCTTGTATCCGAAGGGCAAGGGCGTCAGCCATCAGCCCAAGAATATCGAGATCAGCGACATACAGATCACCGAAAAATGCGGTGCCGAAGCGAATATCCGGTTCGATGATGCCGGGCTGGTTCGGGAAGTGATGATCGCTGGGAACCCGTCGATGGGTGGCCGCTGCTCGAATGATGTCCTGACCTCGCTGTCTGCGAAGTATGGCCAGCCCGCAAACTGGGATAGCAGCGCTGGGACGATCTTAGCTCGTCAGGGCAAGGTCGCCGTATGGGGTCGACCCGATGGTGTGTCGATGCGGTTCAAGAAGTTCGAGAACGGCTCGTTCGGCGGCGGCGGGTTTGGCAAGTCCAGTTGGGAACTCAGCTACACCAAGGCGGACGCTATCTCGCTATAAAGGAAAATGGCCCGGAGCGATGCTTCCGGGCCATTATCATGAACGTCATATTGGAAAGCGCACGTCATCATCCCATCGCTTCCGGGGCTGTCGATAAGATACGATGCTGGAGAACTTAGACATGAGGGATAGCGTCAAGATCGCGCTTATTTTCGCTGGTGCGATCATATTCATATTCGGTGTTCACCTATATTTTTCGCCTTATCAATCGTGCGTTCGTGCGGGCTTTGAGGAAATAGAAAGTGCGGACAATGCGGCGGAATATGCTGATCCTCGGATCTGGTGCTCTCGAAATTCGAGATGAGTGACAGCCCGCAAATTAATAAAGGAATGGACCGAAAAGCCGGTCTATTCCCCTGAGCGTCATATTGGAAAGCGCTCATCGTCATCGTCGTCGTACTTGGCCAGCGTGACGAGCCGCATCTGTATGCTCGACCTGGCCCTGACCATCTGATTGGCGATTTGGGCCAAGGACAGCCCCGCTACGCGCAATTTCTCCAACTGGGCATCCTCGGCCTCGGTAAAGCGTCGGCGGGGCTTCACGGGCTTCATAGACCTGCCTCCTTCTTCGCTTTCTCTCGAGCGCGACGTTCACGCTGTCGCTGTGCTCCTGTCTTGGCTTTGCTCGGCTTGTCGCCCAACGGAGGACGACCCGGCTTAACCGGTTCGCCAATGCCGTGGTCTAACTTCTCGACTACGCAACCGGGGAACTTGTCCGCGATCCATTCGGCACCTTCCTTGCTGCCGACAATCACTCGGACAGGAGCGACAGCATTCGGATCGCGCAAGCTACAGCGCATCATGGCCTGATAGTCGTTCTGCCAAGATAGCGTGGCCTGTGCCTGCTCCGACGATATCCCCAGCTTGGCTAGGAAGCCGTATGCGGCGGTTTTACGGTTCATGGCGCTCAACAGCGCGACATTATGGACCCGCTTATAATGGGCCTTGTCCAGCCCGTGAGATACACCGGGCAAGCGAGCATCATAGTCGAAGCCGCTCGGCATTGCGGTCGCATTCGCCTGCCACAGAAAAGGGATGCCTTCCCAATAGCGCGCAACGAAATCCGTGACCTGATCGAAAACTGTTTCGCCGCTGTCGTCCTCGCTTCCCAGATGACGGCGGCTCATCCTGCCATCGAACAAATAGCCGATGGTCAGACGCTTGCCGTTTTCATGGGTTTGGTAGCGCAGCTTGTCGCCCATGTCGGGATGAAGCTGCCACGCGACGTTCTGGATTGCTTCCCAAATGACAAACATCTCGGTTTCGGTGATGTTCGCGCCCATGAAGGTCGTGCTGGCGTAGCCCCGCGCAAACTCCGGCAGCAAGATGGCGAATACGTCGATCCTGCCGCGTGTGTCGGGGTTCTGTATGAGGTCCGTGTAGGTGTCAGCCGCGACAAGGACGAGATGCTCGCCCGATAGCATGGTCGATACCAAGCGATTGAACGACGCGATGTTCTGATCTTCTTTGGCGTTGATCTGGATGGCTTCGAGAGCCGCACGATTTCCCGGCGTCAGGACCAGCAGACCACCGGGCATTTCTTCTGTCGTGATGTGCTGGGTTGCGTGGCTATGAGTGACCGCGATTTTGAGGTCGATGTGTTCCATAACCGACGGCACTTCGTCACAAACCATGTGCCAGAACTTCCTCATCGTCATCGGAAGGCGCTTGAGCGTTTCGTGCGTGACCAGTAGGATTTCGCCTTGGTGCGGCTTGGCATCATTCAGATGTTCAACGGTGCGCGCCGAAACGCGATCATTGCGCTTCTTGCCATAGAGGGCCGTGACGTTCGCATCTGGATCGAGGCGCTTGATCTGCTTCACAGTGTCGCGGATCAGTTCTTTCGTGGGCTGCGCGATCAAGACCTTCTCGTTCGCTGCGGCGCGCTCGATTGCCCAGTGGGCCAACTGATATGTTTTGCCTGATCCTGCGGGGCCGGGCTGATAGTAAAAAGTGTCCATAGTGTGATGCTCCAAAATAGAACCCCAGAGGGAGCATCACCAACCTCTGGGGTTCCACGAAATCCCCTCTGTTCGGGGAAGCCGATAAACTCGTTAGAAACGCTATCGTGTGATGCTCTGCGTCCCACATATTTAGCAAATTCGGTCTTGATACGTCATTTAAGAAACGACATGTAACGACGCTCTGGCTCTAGACTGATGTAACACTAAACCCTTTATTAATAGATTTAATCGTTACACCTGAACTCCCGAATAGAAAGAACGACATCTGGTTGGGGCTGGGTAGTTGAGCAACGCAGTGAGCGACAGCGATCAAGTGCGGAAGCTACCCATGACCAACTTGATGTAGGTATGTCCTACGCGAAGTCCTGAGCGTTGGACTACCTCAATCGCGTGGCCATATGTGTCGGCTATCTGCCCATGTGTCGGCGATCAGATATCGAAGGGATAAATCGGAACTGACGGCATGACTGCTCCGCAGCCCTACCAGCAATTCAGATATAAGCCTCAGACCTACATGCTCACTCGTTCGCATTCCGGCAGGACTTATATCTGATTGCGACTTCTCGAATGAGATAGTTCTGAGCCAATAAGTTGATCGACCTATAACTCAGAACACACCCCTTCCCATGTATCCCTACGAAGTAGGACCAGAGCGTCGTTACAGCCCGTTTCAAGCCCCTGTCTGGCCAATGGGGTTGATGCCCGCAAACAGGTCCAGCACGACTTCATAGCCGCCTGTAGCGTTCTGATAATCCAGATTGCCAAGACCATATTTTTGAAGGATGCCGTCCATCGCGATAGCCTGATCCTTGGTCCAGCCTTCGCAATGCCTGAGAAGGCTCAGGACGCTATTGGCGATGCCCGCTTCGAAAGTATGCGGCGGAAAATGATCCGGGTTCGACAGGATGACATCGCACACCTTGTTGGTCACGTCTGCCTCTTCTGGGGTCGGGATGAATAGCGACCGCTTTCTGATACTACACCACTGCTTCAACATATTTTGCTCCATAGATCGACGGTCCCACTGACCGCGTTTAAGCGCAGTAGTGTCGTGGAAATTGCCGCGTCATTATTCATGTGGAAATTATATGCGTGAACGCCCCGCACAGCCCCAAGGAAGCCCACCCCGACAACCTCGCACTCAAGCTAACCCTGAGATACGATGCTGCTGAGAGGGCTTCCACGCGCATCCTAGACCCCGCCGAACGTCAGCTTGAACAACATGGCATCCCGCTTGTCATGGAAGGTAAAGCTGGCAGATATGAATGCCCATTGCGGGTCCATGTTAATCACCAAGAAGTCTTTTATCTCAAGCCAGTCGGTGATCGTATCCCCGGCATCGAACCATTCCTGATATTCCGCCCGGAGATAGTTTCGTTCGAAGAATTCTAGGGTCGGCTCTAATTCGGCATGATCCAGAACGTCCGCAACATGCTTGCGATATTTTGCGAAGTCGGTTTGGTCGATTGTGATCGTCACTGTTGTCATTTTGGCACCTCGATAGGGCCAGGACGACACGCGCCGCCCCGGCTCCGATATTCAAATTGATCATTTGGCCACATCACATGATGTGGAGTGGATCAGCGTTCGCCGAGCAGTTCTTCGACCACGACAGCGAGGGCTAGTGACCACGGCAACATCTCGCCGGGAAACACCTGCTCAATCGGAGGCTCCTCCATGCGCTTGTCGGGCCATCCCGTCTCACCAGAACCGGGAGCGATCCATTGCTTGGCTTCCGGTGAGAGCGCAGCGAACTGATCCCACATGGGTTGCTTGCCTTTGGCGATTACGGCCTCGTTGCTGTCGATAGCCTCTTGGGCGTATCGCACCATAGCTTCCGCCTTTTCCAGTCGCTTCCGCAGAGTGCCGCGTTTGCCCTTGGCCTTGTCATAGGCATTCATAGCCCGCCCCAACGCTGCGCCATAGGCGTCCACCTCTTTTGGAACAGACACCTTCTTGACGGCTTCGGTGTATCGCGGGTTGAACTGCGTTTCTGCGATACTGGAAAGCAAAACACGGTATCGCGCGAACGCATCGACGCTCAGGCTCGATTTCAGCATGGCGTCATGGCTCGGTCGGACCATATTGGCACGAGCGAGGTCAAGCAGGGCCAGAAGCCCCGCGTCTTTGTTTTTCGATGTCATGGATATCTCCAAGGGCAAGCTGGGCAGAAATCATCCTGCCCAGCACCTCAAGCCTTACTGCGCTGCCTGAACGGCGTTGAAGGTGTCAGCACTCGACTGACCGGCGATGACGATCCCTTGGAAATCAGGACCATTCACGGCGTCATTGGCCAAGCCTTGCTCACGGTTCTGTTCCGCGACAGCATCGAGCAGCGCGGCATCATCCGTGAAAATCGGATTATTGGCCAAATTGGCTTCTTGCTGAAGCACCGCCTCATCCGCGATATGTTTCTCGAAATCCTTGGTGAGGACTTTGGAGATCAGCGCAAAGGCTTTTTCGTCATCCGCCTGATGGACGCCACGGACGATCCAGACGGATGCCTTGGCGTTCCATTCAGCAACCAAGCCGATCATCTGACCGTGCTTCGGTGCCTCGACGCTCTTCAAGCCATGGATCAAGCCGTCTTGTGGGGCGCGCTGCGAAGTCCAAGACCGGGCCGCAACGACCTTACGCGCTTCAAAATCCGAATTGGGCGAAGCAAATTCCTTCGTGTCGAGCGCAGCAAGGCCCGCAAGCCACTTCTTCTTTTTCGCTTTGTCATCGAATTCGTAGGTCGCCACGTTGGTAGCGAATTCATCAGATGCCCAACCCAAAAACTGCGCGGCCCGAAAATACTTGGAATAGATCCAAGTGCTGTTTTTCGCAGGTACGAGATTTCCCTTCTGATCCTTGGTGCGGCAAACGAGACGGATCGTGGGCGCAAACGGATTTTCCGTCGCGTCTGGAACCTGCACGCCTTCCTGAACGCACAACTGGGCCAGCAAATCGCGATCATCATCCAGCGCAAGGCAAGTCGCATAAAGTGCGCCGAGCATGGCAAACCGCCGAGTGCGGCTATCATCTGCCCATGTCTTGTTATGCCCCTTCTCGTTGCTCAGATAATCGAGATAGGATTGGTGGGCGGAAGAAACAGCCTGACTTGCCTGTGCGAGATCAGAAATAATCATTTGAATTTGAACTCCGGCAGATAAGGCTCTGCTAGACCCGAATGTCGGCACTGTTGCCGATCGGTGGCGAGAAACGGAGTTCAACCGTTTAGACTGGTGCGATGGAGTGACCGCAAAAAGTCCCGCGAGGCCGCGACGCCATGACTTACAGGTTATGTAAGTCGGCTGTTTCTTATCTGACGATGTAAAAGAGCGCCGCTGTTTCTGCGGTGAAGGGGCATATGACCTAATAGTCCACCCCTGTCAACAGGAAAAATGAGGAATTACTGCCGATTTGAAATATACATGGTTAACGCGGTAAGATGGCGGGCAGCGCTCTACCAATAGATTTCAGCATCGTGCCACTCCACATAATATGGAGTGACGCTTTACTCTACTTGGCCGGTCCTTTCCGCCAAGCGATACCATGCCGGTCGCACCAATCCCCGTATGTCGTGGCGCTGCCCTTGCTGATTTTCAGGTCGGGGTTCTGGAAATGGATTTCAATGCTGTAATCTGGGTGCTGGGCTTTGACGGCGAGGATTTTGCGCCTGTCATTGGCGTCCCAATACCCCTTCGCTTCCACGATGCGCTTGCCCTCGACATCAACGAAATCTGGCAAATAGGTGTGGGTGATCGTGTAGGTCAGCTTGATCGGCTCATAGGCGAACTCAGGGCCAAGCTGGGCAGCGCAGCGCGCTTCATAGGTGTTTCGATATTGGGTCATCGCATATTTACAGGGCCGATAGCGCCCCTCTGATGCCCGTGTCGCGTAGTCACAAAGGAGGGCGCACGTTAGCGCCCTCGTGTAGGTTGGTGGTCTGACGGGCTTATTTGGCCGCTTTACGCCGCCCGGCATAGTTGCCCGCGATCTTTTCGAGTTGCTTGTCGATAGCTGGATCACCCTTTTCGACATCTGCCACGATTGCTTCAATGACGGCGGGAAAATCCTTCGTGGGGATCAGGACATCGCGTTTGCCGGGCAGCAACTCGACGGCCATGTTGCCCATACGAGCGCTGAACTTGGTCTGCTCGCCCTTCGTCTCGAAGTGCCTCTTGCCCTCCTTCTTGGCGTCCTTGAACAGCGCCAGTTGATTTCGGAGATTGCCGATAAAGCGTTCGCGGGGTGTGGCTTTGCTGGACGAGGAAAAGTCCGAACCATCTACCGGCTTTACGATCTGCTTCCAGTTGGTCATTTGATCTACTCCAATGTGTAGCAGCACCTCGCTGCCCACACTGTATTGCGTCGTCTGACGCGGCAATCATCCACTTTATCACCAGACATATCACCTCTTTGATGTTGACAAACATCTAGGCACTGGTGGGCATCCAGAACGACACACTGCTCTCGGTAAATACCCGATGGCAAGAACGACAAAGACCGCGAAGCCCGCGACATCATCTGCACCAGCAGCACCGACATTCACACTGAGGAAGCCCCAAGAGGGTTTGCTCAAACTGCTACAGAGCAACGTCCCGAATGTGCTTGCTGCCGGGTCCAGTCGTGTGGGCAAATCATGGCTCTATATGATTTTCATCATACTAATTTGTGAAGAGTATCCGGGTAGCCGACATGGTGTATTCCGACGCAATCGCAATGCCTGCGAAGCAAATCTGTTCAAGCTGACGCTCTTCCAAGCGATTGCGGCTCTCGGAATGACCAACTATCTCGTCAAAGGCATCAACAAATCTGATCTAACTGTGACGTTCCCCAACGGCTCGGTGATTACCTTCAATGGCCTAGATGAAAACAACAGGGATAGAATTCTAGGAAGTGAGTGGCAGACCATATGGATGAATGAAGTCTCGGAGTTTGAATATCAGGACGTGGAGTTTCTTAGGGGTCGTCTCTATGGCGAGATACCCCACAAGACTACCGGCGTTCCACTCAAACACCGAATGCTCTTCGACTGTAACCCAGACACGTTTGATGACTGGGATTATAAGCTGTTCGTGCTGGGCATCCATCCACTCACGAAGCACCGATTACAGCACCCAGAGGATTATGCCTATCATCAGATGATCACTGACGATCAGGAGTATATCAGGCGAAACGCTGACCAGTCGCCGGAATGGAAAGAACGCTTCATTTACGCCAATTGGCAATCCAGCAACCCCAACGCCCTGTTCCCGAAAAAGCATATCAACGATAACCGCTTCTATGGCGATCTTTCGGAACTGCGCTTCAAGCATGTCGTCGTCGGTGTTGACCCCGCCGTGACCGCGCATGAGAATAGCGACTACACCGGCATCGTCGTCGCAGGCATCACCTTTGAAGGCCATGCCTATGTGTTGGCCGACCGATCAGTCCGCAAGCATGATTGGGAGCAGGACGTGCTTCAAGCCTATGATGATTTCGAGGCGGACGAGATTGTCGCTGAACGAAACAACGGCGGTGATCTGGTCAAGAAGGTGATCTACCAAGCACGAAACAATGTGAGTGTCACGCCTGTCTGGGCATCCCGTAACAAGCAGATGCGCGCCAAGCCAATCGCGGACAAATATCGAGAGGGCCGCGTCCATCATGTTGGTGGCGATATGACGGAATTAGAAACCCAGATGTGCGCTTTCGATCCTGAGA
>CAZLSU010000060.1:0-18314 GCA_964562225.1 uncultured Sphingobium sp. | reverse complement strand
TGATCCTGATGGGCGACATCAAGATCCCCAAGGAAGCGATTTCCAAGCAGATCGCTGATTCGGTCGACCTCATCATCCAGATCAAGCGCCTGCGCGACGGTTCGCGCCGCGTCACCAATGTGACCGAAGTCATCGGCATGGAAGGGGACGTCATCGTCACCCAGGAATTGTTCAAATTTGAATATCATGACGAGGATGATAACGGGAAGATCATCGGCGAATATCGTTCGATGGGCCTGCGCCCCTACACGCTCGACAAGGCGCGGATGTTCGGCTTCGACCAGCCGTTCCTGGAGGCTTGTTTGTAGGTTGCGTTCGGTCCCGGTGAGGGGATCGCTGCGAAATTGCCGAACTTCAAACCCGTTCGGGCTGAGCTTGTCGAAGCCTTCCACTTTCTCTTTGTAGGAGCAGAAAAGTGGGACCCTTCGACAAGCTCAGGGCGAACGGAGACATGAAATCAGAATTTGACGAAACCGCCCCCCAACAGGCGGATTTGCGATTATCCCCTTGCGCCCGGCCCGTGCCGACCGCACATCATCGGCACCCCGTCTTTGAGAGGATGCCCCCGATGAATCGTCTTGCCCTTGCAGGCCTGCTGCTCGCCATCCCCGCCACACCGCTGGTCGCCCAGCAGATGAGCCATGCCGATCATGCCGCGCACACCGCCAGCGACCCGATCGGCGCGGCGCTGATGGCCCCTACCCGTACACCGGCCAATGTCCAGCGCGACCAATATCGACACCCCAAGGAAACGCTGGCCTTTTTCGGCGTTACCCCGACCCAGACGGTCGTCGAATATTCGCCGAGCGGTGGGTGGTACACCGAAATCCTCGCGCCCCTACTGCGGGACAAGGGCACATTCTACGCCCTACAGGCGCCGGGCAAATATCTGGTCGGCTATAAAGCGCTGCTGGCCAAGGCACCGGCCACCTATGACAAGGTCAGGATCGCCGAGTTCCCGGATACCGCCGGGGTTATTCCAGCGGGCAGCGTCGATACCGTGCTGACCTTCCGCAACGTCCATAACATGGTGATGAACGGGTCCGAAGCGGCGACGTTCAAGGCGTTCTTCGATATACTCAAGCCCGGCGGCACGCTGGGCATCGTCGATCACCGCCTACCCGAAAGCCGCGATGTGGCCGCTGAAAAAACCAGCGGCTACCTCAAAGTATCGACCGTGCGCCGCCTCGCCGAAGCGGCGGGTTTCCAATATGTCGGCGCGTCCGAAGTGAATGCCAATCCCAAGGACACGGCCGATTGGGAAAAGGGCGTATGGACGCTGCCCCCCGTGCTGACCAATGGTGAAACCGACAAGGCGAAATATCTGGCCATCGGCGAAAGCGACCGCATGACGCTGAAATTCCGCAAACCGGCCAAGTAATCGCGTGAGGCCCGGTTGCGCCCGAGCGCAACCGGGCTAAAGCGGCGGCGTGGAAGCGCCATCAACTCTTTCAACCGTCGATCCGCAGCCCACCCTGCGTGAAGAGCGACCGCTGTTCGCCATCGGCCTGCGGTTGCTGGCGATGATCTTCCTGGCCGTGATGTTCGCCGGCGTGAAGCTGGCAAGCACGCGCGGCGTGCATCTGGTCGAATCTCTGTTCTATCGGCAGTTGTTCGCCCTGCCGCTGGTTTATGCCTGGGTCGTCTATAGCGATGGCCCGCGCGCGATCCGCACCAGCCGGATCGGCATCCATGCCAGCCGTGCCGCGCTGGGCATGGTCGGCATGATGCTCAATTTCGGCTCCTATATCCTGCTGCCGCTGACCGAAGCGACCAGCATCGGTTTCACCATGCCGATCTTCGGGACGATCCTGTCCGCGCTGATCCTGCGCGAGGCGACGGGATGGCATCGCTGGGGCGCGGTATTGCTGGGCTTTGCGGGTGTGCTGGTGATGGTAAGGCCGGACGCGGACCATTTCCCGATGGCCGGTGTCGCCGTCGCGCTGTCGGCGGCGATCCTGACCGCCTGCATCAGCCTGGTGCTGCGCGAACTGGGTCGCACGGAGCGGCCGGGCGTCGTCGTCTTCTGGTTCACCGCGCTGACGATCCCGCCGCTGGCGTTGGCGATGCTGCTGTTCGGGCAGGCGCATGACCTGGAGACTTGGGGCCTGCTGCTCTGCATCGGCATCGCAGGTGGACTGGCGCAGCTCTTCATGACCGGGGCGCTGCGCTGGGGACCGGTGTCCGTCGTGCTGCCGATGGATTATAGCAGCATCATCTGGTCGACGCTGGTCGGCTGGCTGGTGTGGCAGGAATGGCCGCGCGCCACGACATGGATCGGCGCGGCGCTGATCGTGGCGAGCGGCCTGTATATCGCCTGGCGCGAACATATTCGCGCCAGGCGGGTGCGCTCAGGATAGCAATTCGGCGTCCAGGCTGATGTCCGCGTTCAGCAGTTTCGATACCGGGCAATTGGCCTTCGCCTTGGCCGCCAGGTCCTGAAAAGTGGCGTCGTCGGTGCCGGGGATCGTGGCTTTAAGGGTAAGGGCGACGGTGGTGATGGCAAATCCGCCATCCTTTTGTTCCAGCGTCACCACGGCGGTGGTTTCCATCTTATCGGCGGTCAACCCGGCTTCGCCCAGAATCATAGACAAGGCCATGGTGAAGCAGCCGGCATGGGCCGCGCCGATCAATTCTTCGGGATTGGTGCCGGGCACGCCCTCGAACCGCATGGCAAAGCCATAGGGCCGGGCATCGAGCGCGCCGCTCTGGGTCGATATCGCGCCCTTACCGTCTTTCAGCCCGCCGCTCCATATGGCTGATCCGCTGCGATTGATTTTCATGGCCCGTCTCCCTTTTGGAATGGATGGTCGCGCGGCAGGGAACCCACCGCCCGGCGCATGGTTGCATCCTCTATAGCATCATGATTGCAGGAGAGTGGCAATGACCGATCTTTTTACCGAGCATTCGAGCGCCCTGATCGCATCCGACCGGGTCGAGGGCACGGCCGTCTATAATCGGCAGGGCGAGAAGCTGGGCCGTATATCGCATATGATGATCGACAAGCGGAGCGGACAGGTCCGCTATGCACTGCTGTCGTTCGGCGGCTTTTTGGGGCTGGGCAACCAGCATTATCCGCTACCCTGGGCGATGCTGGACTATGATGCTGGCCAGGGCGGATATGTGGTCGAGCTGGACAAGGCCGTGCTCGAGGATGCGCCGCGCTATGAGGTCGACGACCGGCCCGATTTCGACGAGCATTACGGCCGGAGCGTCTATGGCTATTATGGCCTGATATATCCTGGGTGACCGCGACCTGATCCCATGAAAACCAGCTAATCGGGCTGCCCATTTTTCGCCACATTTGGTCGCTGATCTATTGTCTACCAGATAGATAGAATTATGCTGGATGCCGAAGACATTTGGATGAGGAACATGTCATGGACCGTTTCGGACATTCCGGCGATGCTCGCCAGCCTGTCATTCTGACCATCCCTGGCCTCAACAATAGCGGACCAGATCATTGGCAGACATTGTGGGAACAGCAGCGCGGCGACTGCCAGCGGGTCGATCTGGGCAGTTGGGCCAGCCCCAGCCGCAATGCCTGGGTGACGCGACTGGATGCTGCCATTCGCGACGCCGAAGGACCGATCATCCTGGCCGCGCATAGCCTAGGCTGCCTGGCCGTCGCCTGGTGGGGCGCGCTCCAGAGCCAAGCCTACGGCTGGCCCGTGGCTGGCGCGCTGCTGATTGCGCCGCCCGATTGCGACCGGATGGAGACGCCCGAGACGATCGGTGGTTTTGGGCCTACGCCGCGTGCACCCCTGCCCTTCCCCACCATATTGGTCGCCAGCCGCAACGACCCCTATATATTCTTCGAGCGCGCCCACAGCATCGGCAAGAATTGGGGCAGCCGCTTTGTCGATGCGGGCCATAGCGGACATATCAATGCGCAGTCGGGCCTGGGCAATTGGGGCTTTGGTCAGGCGCTGCTGGAGGAACTGATCACCGACGCGCAGGACCAGGCACAAGTCCAGCGACAGATGCGATCCGCCTTCCCGATGCATCACCCCGATCGTCGGCCGATGGTGCAGCGCGTCGCATCCTGAACAACCCGCTCACCCCCTGGGGCACGCCCAAGAGAAACTTGCGTGCCCCACATTTTTGCTTTTTTGTCTATCTTATCAGTTGAGATAAAGCTCTGGCCAAGAGGTATATATGAGCGACAACCGGCCCATCGAATTCATCCGGCACGACCAGCCGCAGCGCAAGGACATCGCGACCAGCATCCAGAAGGTGCGCGACGTGTTGGAGCAACTGCGCTTCGGATCGATCACGCTGACCGTGCATGATGCGCGCGTGGTGCAGATCGACGTTACGGAAAAGACGCGCCTGGGCGCCTGACGCGCCAGAAGATTTCGGCATCGACCGGTCCCCCGGAGACGCCTCCTACGACATGAAGCCGGACATCCGGAAAAGGGGGAAAACCATCATGACCGCACATTTCCTGTTGCTCGCCACTGTGGCGAGCGCCAGCCTTCTCGCGCCTGCCGCCTTCGCGCAGGATGCCGCGCCGCAAAGCGACGGGGGCATAGCCAGCCAGCCGCGTGGCGACGTCATCATCGTCACCGCCCGCCGCCGCGCCGAAACCGCGCAGGAAGTGCCGCTGGCGATATCGGTCATCCGGGGTGACAGCATCGAGGCCACGGGTAATTTCAACATCGTCAAGCTTCAGCAGCTTGCACCGACTTTGCAGGTCTACACCACCAACCCGCGCAATACGTCGGTCAACATCCGTGGCCTGGGCGTGCCCTATGGCCTGACCAGCGACGGCTTCGAGCAGGGCGTGGGCATCTATGTTGACGATGTCTATAACAGCCGAGTCGCCGCCGCGACATTCGACTTTCTGGACGTAGCGCAAGTCGAGGTGCTGCGCGGGCCGCAGGGTACGCTTTACGGCAAGAACACCACGGCGGGCGCGATCAACATCACGACCAACCAGCCGACCTTCGATTTTGAGGGCCGCGCCGAACTGACCGTCGGCAATCTCAACTATAAGCAGGCCAAGGCTGCGATCTCCGGCCCGCTGACGGACACGATCGCCGCGCGGATCGCCGTCGCGGCCACCAGCCGTCGCGGCACGCTGTTCAACACGACGAGCGATCGCTGGATCAACGAGCAGGACAATCTGGGCATTCGCGGCCAATTGCTGTTCAAGCCGAACGAAAACCTGAGCATCACCCTGTCGGGCGATTACAGCAAGCAGGACCCCGAATGCTGCGGCACCGTGTTCGTGCGCGTCGGCAAGACGCAGCGCGCGCTCAATCGTCAATATGACGCGCTGGTCGCGGCGATAAACGCCGCCAATCCCGGTCGCAACTACGCCACCAGCCGCAACCCTTATGACCGGCTGAGCGACCTCGACTCCAGCCTGAACGCGGGCAACAAGATCGGCGGCGCATCGCTGAAGGTCGATTGGGATCTGGGCACGGGCAAGTTCACCTCCGTCACCGCCTGGCGTGTCTGGGACTGGAAGCCGGAGAATGACCGCGACTTCACCGGCCTGTCGATCGTCTCCAAGTCGCAGAATCCTTCGCAACAGGACCAGTATAGCCAGGAGTTCCGCTATAATCAGGAAGGCGAAAAGATCGACTTCGTGGTCGGCCTGTTCGGCTTCAAACAGCGGATCGACACGCAGGGCACCGAGCAACAAGGTGCGGACGCCACCCGATGGAGCCTTGCGCCTTCCACCAATCCGGCAAACCCCTATAATCGCCCCGAAGTGCTCGCCGGCCTGACTGCCAGCAACACGCAATATCTCAAGAGCACCAGCGCCGCGCTGTTTGGCCAACTGGCCTGGAAGGTGACCGACGCCCTGACCATCCAGCCGGGTGCCCGCCTTAACTACGACAAGAAGTCGGGCTTTTATCAGCGCATCGTGACCAACGGCGCGGGTGCCGTCATTTTCTGCACCCCGGCACCCGTCGCCGGTTCGGATTTGGCGGCGCAGTGCGGCGTGTATCAGCCGCAGCTCAGCGCGCCTTCCGACAGCGCCTGGAACTTCACCTACGACTTAAACCTGAACTACAAGATCGCGCGCGATGTCCTGGCCTATGCGACCTATGCCAAGAGCTTCAAGACATTGGGCATCAACCAGAACGGCCTGCCGCTGAACGCGGATAATACGGTCAATCAGGATGCGGGCACGGTGAAGCCGGAATCGGTCAATCATTTCGAGGTCGGCCTGAAGACCCAGTTGCTCGACCGCCGGGCGACCTTCAACCTCACCGCCTTCCGCACGGAGATCAAGAATTTCCAGGCGACGGTGAATGGCGGCCAGTTCGGCACGGTGCGCGGCTATCTGGCAAACGCGGAAAAGGTCCGGTCGCAGGGCATCGAGGCGGACTTCAAGATCACGCCGAGCGACCGCTTCAGCGCCTATGCCAATGGTGCCTATACCGACGCCAAGTATAAGAAGTTCACCAACGCACCCTGCCCGCCCGAATTGTCTGGCGGCACATCGCAGCCGGCCAGCGCCACGCCCGATTATTCGCAGCCCGGCGTTCCCGGTGCGCTCAGCCCACGCCAGTGCGACATTTCCGGTCAAGATCTGCCCGGCGTATCGAAATGGGCCTTCTCCTACGGCGCGGAGGTCAACACCCCGGTCACGCTGCTGGCGAAGGAAGGCCAGATCTATCTGGGCGTGGACGGCAATTATCGTTCGCACTGGAACTCCAATGCCTCGCCCTCAATCTATACCAATGTTAAGGGCTATGCGCTGACCAACGTGCGTGCCGGTTTCCGCGGCGAAGGGTTCGACATGTTCGGATGGGTCCGCAACGCACTCGACGTCGATTATATCGAGACGTTGCAGGTCGCGCCGGGCAATACCGGCCTGATCGCGGGCCAACCAGGCGATCCGCAGACCTGGGGCGGGACGATCAAGTTCAGCTTCTGATCCCCCTCACCCCGTAAGTGCGGCGACCGTCCGTACAAGTTGCAAGGGGGAGCGGCTGCCGGCCGCTCCCCCTTGTGCGATTTGCGCCCTCGCCTTCGCTGCGGTAAAGCGCGGACCATGTCCACGACCTTCACCCTCGACACCGCCACCAGCCGCGCCAACCCCACGCCCGCGCCGATGAAGCGGCTTACCGTTCCGGCTATTCAGGCGCGCAAGAATGCGGGCACGACAGCCGAACCGCTGGTGATGCTGACCGCCTATACCGCGCGGCAGGCGCAATTGCTCGATCCGCATTGCGACATGCTGCTGGTCGGCGATTCGCTGGGGCAGGTGATCTACGGCTTGCCCTCCACCCTCGCCGTCACGCTCGACATGATGTGCGCCCATGGCGCGGCGGTGGTGCGGGGCAGCTATCATAGCCTTGTGGTCGTGGACATGCCGTTCGGCTGCTATGAGGCGTCGCCCCAAGCCGCCTTCGCCAGCGCCAGCCGGATCATGGCGGAAACCGGCTGCGCGGCGGTAAAGCTGGAGGGCGGCGAGGCGATGGCGGACACCATCGCGTTCCTGGCTAAGCGAGGCATCCCGGTGATGGCGCATATCGGCCTCACCCCGCAGGCGGTCAATGCGCTGGGCGGCTATGGCGCGCGGGGCAAGAGCCAGGCCGAACATGCCAAGATCATGGCGGACGCGCGCGCGGTCGCCGATGCCGGGGCCTTTGCCATGGTGCTGGAGGGCGTGATGGAGCCGCTGGCCGATGCGATCACCGACAGCGTCGACGTGCCGGTGATCGGCATCGGCGCGTCGGCGCGCTGTGATGGGCAGGTGCTGGTGACCGAGGATATGCTGGGCATGTTCGAGCGCACCGCACGCTTCGTGAAGCGATACGAGAATATTGCCGAAACGATCGCCGGTGCAGCCGGACGCTATGCCGCCGATGTGCGCGCGCGCGCCTTTCCGACCGACGATCAGGTCTATCGCCCTAAAAAGTGATTTCCCTATGGCCCCCGCGCGTCTAAAGGTCGCCGGTTCCGCCTGTTCCCGTCCTTACCGGAGAAGTATCCGTGGCCCTGACGCCGCAAAATAGCGAAGCTTTCATGCGCGAAGTCGATGATGCCGTGCGGCAGGACCGGTTGCTGACCTTCTGGGAACGCTATGGCCGCTGGCTGATCGGGCTGGTGATCGCGGGCCTCGCACTGTTCGGTGCCTGGCTCTATTGGCAGCATCACAGCCGTACCGCATCGGAAACCGTGTCCGAGGATATGGCCAGGCTGCTCGACAGCGCGGCGAGCAGCACCCCCGACGCCAAGGCGCTGGCCGCACTGGAAGGCGCAAGCCAGCCCGGTTTCGCAGCGTCCGCCCAATTGGTGAAGGCCGGCGTCGCCGCGCGCAAGGGCGACAGCAAGAGCGCGATCGCCGCCTATAAGGCGATGGCGGCCGACGCCAAGCTGGCCGCACCCTATCGCGAATTGGCGCTTGTGCGCCAGACCGCATTGGAATTCGACACGCTTTCGCCGCAGCAGGTGGTCGATCGTTTGAAGCCGCTCGCGATCGAGGGCGGCGCCTGGTTCGGCAGCGCGGGCGAAATGGTCGCCATCGCTTATATGAAGATGCGCAAGCCCGACCTTGCCGGGCCGGTTTTCGCGGCAATGGCCAAGGATGCCAGCGTGCCGCAGTCGATCCGTTCACGCGCCCGACAGATGGCGGGACTATTGGGTGTCGATGCGGTGGAATCGCCCACCGAACCGGTGCAGGGTTGAACGGGCGCAGAGTGGGGATGGCTGGAATGACGATGAACAAGGTGATGGGGCGCGCGATGACGCTCGCCGCGATGATAGCGGTGCTGGGCGGATGCGGCATCATCGGCGGCAAGAAGGGCGGACCCAAGACCCCGGTGGTGGGCAATCGCGTGTCGATCCTGTCGTCCGAGCAGGGGATCGAGGTCGATCCGGCCATCGCCGACGTCGCGGTCGCGCTGCCTGAACCCTATGCCAATGAACAATGGTCGCAGCCCGGTGGCGATCCGACCAAGGCGATGGGCAACCTCGCGCTCGGTGCGTCGCCTGCAACGGTCTGGTCCACCTCTATCGAGGGTAGCAAGCCGCAGGCGCGGCTCGCCGCTTCCCCAGTAATCGCCGGCGGCAAGCTGTTCGTGATCGACGCGGGTGCCAAGGTCATCGCGTTCGACGCGATCAGCGGCAGCCGCCTGTGGCAGACCGCCTTGCCCGCCGAAGGCAATGGCCGGTCGCTATTCGGTGGCGGCGTGAGCGTGTTCGGGGACAAGCTGTTCGCCAGCACCGGCGTGGGTGATGTCGCCGCGCTCAACGTGTCGGACGGCGCGATCCTGTGGAAGAAGCGCCCCGGCGGGCCGCTGCGCGGCGCGCCGACACTGGAAAATGGCCATGTCTATGTAATGAGCCAGGACAACCAGATTTTCGCGCTCAACCAGACCGATGGTGCAGTGCAGTGGACCGACAGCGGCACATTGCAGGTGACGGGCGTGTTCGGCGTCGCCGCGCCTGCCGCAGGCCAGGGCACGGTGATCGCGGGCTATAGCTCAGGCGAACTCACCGCATATCGTTACGAAAATGGCCGGACCTTGTGGGGCGACGCCTTGTCGCGCACCAGCATTTCGACCGCCGTCGCATCGCTGACCGACATTGACGCCGATCCGGTGATCGACCGGGGCCGGGTGTTCGCGATCGGCCAGGGCGGACGCATGGCCTCCTATGAACTGACCAGCGGCCAGCGCCTTTGGGAAATCAACATCGCGGGCATTTCCACCCCAACGGTAGTGGGCGAATGGGTGTTCGTGGTCACCAGCGACGCCAAGCTGCTGTGCGTGGCGCGCGCCACGGGCAAAATCCGCTGGATCAGCCAGCTTCGCCGCTACCAGAAGGAAAAGAAGAAGGACAAGGCGATCCGCTGGACCGGCCCGGTCCTGGCGGGCGGCCGCCTGATCCTGGTATCCACGCGCGGCAATCTGGTCTATGTCGACCCCCTGACGGGTTCCGTGCAGGCGGATATCGACATGGACAGATCAATGTCGCTTTCACCCGTCGTCGCCAACAACATGCTGTATCTGCTCGCCGACGACGGCAAGCTGACGGCTCTGCGCTAAGGCGCGCCAAAAAGGAAACGGGCCACATCATGCTGCCCACAGTAGCCATTGTCGGGCGGCCCAATGTGGGCAAGTCCACGCTGTTCAATCGCCTGGTCGGCAAGCGGCTGGCGCTGGTCGATGACCAGCCCGGCGTCACGCGCGACCGGCGCGAGGGCGAAGCGCATCTGCTCGGCCTCGATTTTACTATCGTCGATACCGCCGGTTATGAGGATGAGGACGCCAACAGCCTGCCCGGCCGGATGCGCTTGCAGACCGAAGCGGCGGTCGAACATTGCGACGTCGCCTTGTTCATGATCGACGCGCGCGCGGGCATTACCCCGCTGGACGAGGAAATCGCCCGCTGGCTGCGCGCCAATGATCGCCCTGTAGTGCTGGTCGCCAACAAGGCGGAAGGCAAGGCGGCCGACGATGGCGTCATGGAAAGCTTCTCGCTGGGCCTGGGCGAGCCGATCCCCTTTTCCGCCGAACATGGCCAGGGCATGGCCGACCTTTTCCAGGCGCTGCTCCCCCATCTGGAGAAGGAACGCGAAGAGCCGCACGAGAAGGAATTTTACGAAGACGATGAGAGCGCACCGCTCAAGCTCGCCATCGTTGGTCGGCCCAATGCAGGCAAGTCCACGCTGATCAACCGGCTGCTAGGGCAGAACCGCCTGCTGACCGGGCCGGAAGCGGGCATCACGCGCGACAGTATCGCGGTCGATTGGATGTGGACCAATGACGAAGGACTGGAACGCCCCGTCCGCCTGATCGACACTGCGGGCATGCGCAAGCACGCCAAGGTGCAGGACAAGCTGGAGAAACTGGCCGTCACCGACGGCATGAACGCCGTGAACTTTGCCGAAGTCGTCGTACTGCTGCTCGATTCGACGCGTGGGCTGGAAGCGCAGGATCTGCGCATCGCCGACAAGGTGTTGCAGGAGGGGCGCGCGCTGGTCGTTGGCCTCAATAAATGGGATACGGTCGAACATGGTTCGGCGCTGTATCAGGGCATCAAGCAGGCGCTGTTCGACGGTCTGGCACAGATTCGCGGCGTGCCCATCATGACCGTGTCGGGCGCGACCGGCAAAGGTTTGGACGACCTGATCCGGGTGGCGTTCGAGACCCGCTCGGCCTGGTCGCAGCGTGTATCTACCGGGGTGCTCAACCGCTGGTTTGAAAGCGCGCTGGAGGCCAACCCGCCGCCCGCGCCCGGCGGCAAGCGGATCAAGCTGCGCTACATCACCCAGGCCAAGACCCGCCCGCCCGGCTTCATTCTGTTCGGAACGCGGCTCGACGATCTGCCGGAAAGCTATCGCCGCTATCTGGTCAACGGCATCCGCAAGGAACTGGGTTTCGGCGCGGTGCCGGTGCGCCTGACGCTGCGGAGCGCGAAAAACCCGTTCGACAAGTGAGCGAGGCGTTCGCGATCGATGCGCGGGGGATGAAATGCCCCTGGCCAGCCCTGCGCGCGGCGCGGGCGCTGCGGGAGCATATGATGGTCACGATCCGCGCAGACGATCCGATCGCGGAACAGGAGTTGCGTGCGCTCGCCGACCTGCAAGGCTGGACCTTCACTACGGTCGCGCCCGCGCATTACCGCATCGAAAAGCCTGCCTGATTCCATTGAAATAGTATCGAATCGCCACGCTTTAACGGCCTGTTTACGGTTGATGGCCTAAACCCCTGCTGTTGAGACAGGGAGTGTGTGTGTCACATCTGGATACCGAATTGGTCAGTTGGACGGAGTTCGCGCGGATGCGGTCCGAGCTGGGCACCGGCTTCCTGCGTATTCTTGGCTATTTCCGAGAAGATGGCGACAAATCGCTGACCGCGATCGAGCAGGCGTTCCGCGCGCGCAACGCCGCGGCGCTGGTCATTCCGGCTCATACGTTGAAGGGCGAATCGGCCCAGTTCGGCGCCCATCGGCTGAGCGCGATGTCCGAAGAAATCGAGGTCGTCGCGCGTCGTTGCGTGGAATTTCATGAAAATCCCGAAGAATTGATCGAGATCTTGGTGGCGTTGCGGCCCTGTTTCACCGAAACCATGGCATTGCTCGATCGGGAAGCCAATCCGCTGGTCGCGCGCCGCCCCGCCCCATTCGGCCGCCGCGTCGAAACCCGCCCGGCAAGTTTCGGCCGCGCCGTTTGAATTTTTGAAGAATTGGTAGTGGAATAAAACCCACTTCCGCCCCATATGGATCGCATGACCAAGCTTTCCATGCTCGACCTCGTGCCCGTCAATCAGGGCAGCGACGTGTCTACCGCCCTTGCCAGGGCCGCCGCGCTCGCCGCTCATGCGCAGGCGCTGGGCTATCATCGCTACTGGACAGCCGAACATCATGGCATGCCGGGCATCGCGTCTGCCGCGACATCGGTCGTGCTGGCGCATATCGGCGCGGCGACATCGACCATTCGCATCGGCGCGGGGGGCATCATGCTTCCCAATCATGCCCCGCTCGCCATCGCCGAACAATTCGGGACGCTCGACGCCCTGTACCCCGGTCGGATCGACCTTGGGCTGGGCCGCGCCCCCGGTTCCGACCAGCGCGTGGCAAAGGCGATGCGACGCACGCTGGTCGGCGGATCGGACCAGTTCCCGCATGATGTGATGGAATTGCAGGCTTATTTCGCAGGCGACGAACGCCTTGGTTTTCAGGCGACACCTGGCGCGGGGGCCGACGTGGCGCTGTGGATATTGGGGTCCAGCCTGTACGGCGCGCAACTCGCCGCCGCGCTGGGCCTGCCTTATGCCTTCGCCTCGCACTTCGCGCCCGATGCGCTGGATCAGGCGCTCGCCATCTATCGCCGGGATTTCAAGCCGTCCGCTGTGCTCGACCGGCCCTATGCGATGGCTGGCTATAATGTCTTTGCCGCCGACACGGTCGAGGAAGCGGCGATCATCGCAACATCGATGCAGCAGACTTTCGCGCGCATGCGCACGACCGGTATGCCCGGAACGCTACCCCCGCCGCTGCCCGGTTTCCTCGACAGCGTCCCGCCCCATGTCCGGGCGATGCTGGACAATGTCCTGAGCGTCACGAGCATTGGTACGCGCGAGGATGTGGCGCGCGATCTGGACGCTTTCATCCGGCGGACCCAGGTGGACGAAATCATCATCTCCGCGCAAATCTACGATTTCGACGCCCGCAAACGCAGCTATGCTATCGCGATGGAGGCAGCACGCTCGCTCGATCTGGCGCATCGCCCGGTTCACGCCTGACCAGGCGGCCGCCGCTGAGCAGCCCGGCCAACCCCGGCGCACCATGGTGCATCAGCAACGCGACCGGCATGATGGCGGCCAGCACGATCAGCGGCTGAAGCACCAGATAGAGGGGATAGAGTGGCGCGCCCAACGGCCCGGTCAGCGCCCCGATCAGCGGACCGCCCAGCCAGATCAGGATGAGGTGCGCGCAGAACAGGAAGAAGGCGTAAGGTTCGACCCTCCCCAGCCATAGTCCCACCCGTGTCGGCACCAGCGCCCAGGCCAGCCGCCAGAAGAACAGTGCCGCCGCCATCCGTGCAACGAGGTCGATCGCCGCAACCAGTTCATGCCCCGGCTCCCGCCCGACATGCAGGGCAACCGCCAGCCGGACCGGCATCAGCACCGCATAAGGCAGAGTCGCCATCCAGAGGGGTAGCGCCACGACCCGATCGGCCAGTCCGCAACGGCGCGTTACCATACCGAGCAAGAAAAAGCACAGGATCGACGCGCGCATCAGCAGTGGCGGGCCGAAACCGAAGATGTGACATGCCCCGGCGATGGCGGCGAACGACAGCAGCGCCCAGGACGGCATGCGCACGAACAGGGGGGCGGCGACCATGCAAAGGAACAGGTCGCGCAGAAACGGCATCTGGACATTGATGTCGGGGTTGCGGCTAAGGATGAACAATTCCTGCGCCACCCATTCCCAGCTATGCGGCATCGGGGCAGACAGGGAACCCAGCCACGCGGTACCCGACACCAATATGATGGCGATGGCGTTCCACAGGACCATGGGTGCCAGGATAGTGAGCGCCTTGCGCCCGATATGGCTGCGCCAGTCGCGCGTCCGCGCCGATCCCGCTACCAACCAGCCCGAAATCAGGCCGAGCAACGGCACCGCACTGCGCCCCAGCGCTTCCATCAGCACCCAGCGGGCGGTTTCCTGACCGGTCCCATGCAGGGTTTCCAGCATCGCGCCATTGCGGCCGGTCCAGCCATGGACATAGACGACGCCTAATATGCAGATGACCCGAGCGATAGCGATGGCACCGGATCGGCGCGCGGTGTCGGCTGTCGAATGAAATGGCAAATGGGCGTCCCCGGCAGTTCTGTCCGGGATAATGCGCGGAACGCGGCCCCTGTTCCCCTAGCGCAACGAATTGGCCTCAGGGCCATTGCGTAAAATACGCATCCGCTTTGGACCGGACGTCAATCGGCTGGCAAGCATTGGCGGCGCATCGTCGCGGCTAAGCCTATCTTTACCTATCGCGGCTAGGAGAAAGAGATGCGCCCACGCCTTCCGTGCGCGCAAGGGGACTTTCAAAGGCCGATGACCCATATGCCGGGTGCCGCTCAATTCCAGAATGCCGCGCCCAATCCGCATGCGCGGCTGGGCGCGCCGATGGGTATGGTATTCCAGATCGCGGGGTCGTCCTCCAAAATATTGATCGATGCGCTGCGCCAGCAGGAACTGGCGGCCGATGCCGATCCCTGTATCGCGATGGCGGGCCAGGTCGGCAGCCAGGTAAAGATGCGGGTGGGCCATAGCTGGCTGATCGCGAGCGTCCGCGCCATGACGTTGGACCGCGACAATCCGCAGCAGGTGATTGCCGACATCGATTTTCTCGGCGAAGGCGACGAAGAGAAGCTGACCGGCAAAATCTACCGCTTTCGTCGCGGCGTCACCCGCTATCCGACTCCGGGCACCGAACTTTATCCCGTGTCGAGCCGCGACATGGACCAGATCTATGCCGCCGACGATCGCCCGCATGTGCAGATCGGCATGGTCTATCCGACCTCCGATACCCGCGCCGCGCTGTATGTCGATTCCATGCTGGGCAAGCATTTCGCGCTGCTGGGATCGACCGGCACCGGTAAATCGACCAGCGCCGCGCTGATCCTGCACCGCATCTGCGACCTGTCGCCGCAGGGCCATATATTGATGATCGATCCGCACGGCGAATATGGCGCAGCCTTTGCCAAGAATGGCGCGGTATTCGACGTCAACAATCTGGCGCTGCCCTATTGGTTGATGAATTTCGAGGAACATTGCGAAGTGTTCGTGACGTCCGAAGGGGCGGACCGCACGATGGACTGCGACATTCTGGCCAAATGTCTGTTGGCCGCGCGGTCCAAAAACCGGCTTGCCGAACAGATCGGCCGGCTCACGGTCGATTCGCCGATCCCCTATCTCCTCTCCGACCTCACCAACATCCTCCAGAACGAGATGGGCAAGCTCGACAAGGGCACCGGTGCGCTGCCCTATATGCGGCTGAAGACCAAGGTCGACGAGATCAAGAGCGACCCGCGTTACAGTTTCATGTTTTCGGGCATGCTAGTCGCCGATACGATGCAGGATTTCCTGGCCAAGATTTTTCGCCTGCCCTCCAATGGCAAACCGATTTCCATCATCGACGTATCATCCATGCCTTCGGGGATCACGTCCACCGTCGTGTCGGTACTGTCGCGGCTGGTGTTCGATTATGCGATCTGGTCGCGCAACGAACCGCAGCGACCGATCCTTCTCGTGTGCGAGGAGGCGCATCGCTACATCCCCAGCACCACGACCGGGTCCGGTCAGGCGGTGCGCAAGATATTGGAGCGGATTGCCAAGGAAGGCCGTAAATATGGCATTTCGCTGGGCCTGATCACCCAGCGCCCGTCCGACCTTGCCGAAGGCGTTCTGTCGCAATGCGGCACCATCATCGCGATGCGCCTGAACAATGATCGCGATCAGGCTTTCGTGAAGGCCGCCATGCCCGAAGGTGCGCGCGGTTTCCTCGATTCGATCCCCGCGCTGCGCAACCGCGAGTGCATCATCTGCGGCGAAGGCGTCGCCGTGCCGATTCGCGTGGCGCTCGACAATCTGGAAGAGGAGCGCCGCCCCGCCTCGGGCGACCCCAGCTTCACCGAGCTTTGGCGCCAGTCCGGCGGAGAGCAGGATATATTGGAGCGGACCATCACCCGTTGGCGAAACCAGGGGCGGTAATCACCCTACCGGCAGACCGCGGCCGGCTGGCTCCGCTTCGGCATTTACCGATTCGCGGCATTCCTCCTCATGCACCGGCACCAGCAATCTAGCCTTGCGCCAGCCGCCATGCAGATAGAGCGCGGCGGCCATGAGAAGCCCCGCTCCCGACCCTATCGGGAAGCTCAGCCACAGGGCGTCCATCCCCAGCGACGGATATAGAAGTTCGTAAGAGCCGATCCGCACCGGGTAGAGCGCGACGATCAGGATCAGCAGCGGGCCGATCACCACGCCATTGGCCCGCATGACGCCAAAGAAGATCATCGAGCAGCCGAACATCAGGAAGCTCCAGGTGACGATCAACTGCATATGCCGTGCCGCTTCGATCGCGGGGCTGTCATGGCCCAGAAACAACGCGAGCAGCGGCCGATCGAAGGTCAGCATCAGCGCCACCATCACCCCCGTCACCCCCAGCAACTGGGTCAGGCCGCTGCCGGTAATCCGGTTTACCCGGTCCCAGCGCCCCGCCCCGATATTCTGCGCCACCATGGCGCTGACCGCGCTGCCGATCGCCATCGCGGGCATCTGAAGATAGGTCCATAGCTGCTGCGCCGCGCCATAGGCTGCGGTGATCAGCAATCCCTCCCGGTTGACGAGGCCGATCATGACCAGACCGGACGCGGACATGACGACCATCTGGACACCCATGGGCAGGCCCTTGGTCAGCAGGATGCGCATCTGGTCGCGAGCGGGGATGAGATAAGCCAGTTCCGGGCCGCGCAGCCGCAGCGGCAGATCCTTGCGGTAGATGTAAAATATGAGGCCAACCAGGCTGACGATTCCCGCCGCCGCCGTGGCCGCCGCCGACCCGCCGATGCCCATCGCCGGGATTGGTCCCAGGCCAAGGATCAGGATGGGATTGAGGATGATGTCGATACCCACGCTGACGCACATGAAGATGAGCGGGGTGCGCGCGTCGCCCGCCGCGCGCAGTCCGATCATCATCATGATGCCGATCAGTGTCGCGGGCATCGCGACGAAGATGACGCGCAGATAGGTAAGGGCAGGATCGAACGCCTCGGCGGGGGTCGCCAATATGCGCAGCAGCGCGGGCGCGCCTAGCCATCCGCCGATCGCCACCAGCAGGCTCAATATGAAGCAGAAACCGACCGCCGATCCGAAACCGCGCCGCGCCGCGTCCAGATTACGCGCGCCGATGGACTGGGCCACCACCACCGTTGCCGCCATACCGAAGCCAAAGACGATCGAGAACATGAGGAACATGATGATATTGGCATTGGCCGTCGCCGCCAGCGCGCGCTCCCCCAGGAAACGCCCGACCCAGATCGCGTTGACCGATCCGTTGAGCGACTGGAGGATGTTGGAGGCGAGAGTGGGAATCGCAAACAGCAGCAGCGTCTTGCCAATCGGTCCTTGGGTCAGGTCGTTACCGGATTTCACATCCTTGCTGCCGTCCATTGCTTTATCCCCATAGTCGGCACGCATAAGATATTCCGCTAGTGCTGTTCTCCTGCGCGCGCAGGAGCCTAGGGATCAAGGTCACGCCCGCCGATCCTGGACTCCTGCGTGCGCAGGAGAACATGTTCTGCGTGGCCGTTTACACATCAAGCCAGCCGGTCCAACGCCGCCCTTAGCCGTTCGGCCTCGGCGGATTTTTCCGCATGATCCTCGCGCGCCTTGGCGACCGCTTCGGGCTTGGCCTTTTCGACGAAGCTGGCGTTGGACAGGCGTCCGCCCAGCCCGTCGCGCTCCTTCTCCACCGCCGCCAGCGCCTTGGCGAGGCGGGTTCGTTCGGCAGCGATGTCGATCACGTCTTCCAGCGGCAGGATGAAGGTAGCATCATCGACGACGACCTGCGCAGCGCCGCCCGCAGGCGCATCGCCGAAGGACAGGCTTTCGATCCGGGCGAGCCGAGCAAGCGCCCCGCCCTGCCGGTCGAGGCGGCGATGCGTGCCTTCCGATCCGTCGCGCACCACCATCGGCAGCTTGGCACCCGGCGGCACGTTGAGTTCGGTCCGCGCGGTGCGGATCGCGCTCACCAGCCGGATCAGCCAGTCGATCTCAGCCTGTGCTTCGCTGTCCACCGCCGCCAGCGCCTGCGGCCATTGCGCGACGATCAGTTCGTT
>CAZLSU010000059.1:0-18529 GCA_964562225.1 uncultured Sphingobium sp. | reverse complement strand
TTGCCAACCCGCTGCTCGACGGCGTGTCGATGCGCGGCGCGAAGGGCGTGATCGTGTCGATCGTCGGTGGCGAGGACATGCGCCTGATGGAAGTCGACGAAGCCGCCAACCATATCCGCGAACTGGTCGATCCGGACGCGAACATCATCTGGGGCAGCGCGTTCAACGATAGCCTGAACGGCAAGATCCGCGTGTCGGTGGTCGCCACCGGCATCGACAATGAAGTGGGCAACGCCGCGCCGCTGACCCAGCCGTTCAGCTTCGGCAGTCGGCCTTCGGTCGCGGTGCCGAGTGCGCCTGCCGCCGCTGCGCCACGCGCCCCGGTTGCGCCTGCACCGGTCGCTGCGCAGCCTGAACCCGAACCGCTGGTACTGGACGCACCCGAGCCGGTCGCCGCTGCGCAAGCGCCCGAACCAGCCCCCTTCGCCCCGCCGACCCCCTCGGCGGTCTTCTCCGACGATGGCGACGATGAACTGCTACTGGGTGCCGACAGCGCCGAAGCGCCGCCCGCGCCAGTGAAGGCCGAGCCTGCGCCAGCGCCGCGCGTCGCAACTGGAGGGACATTGTTTGAGCGGATGGCAGGGTTGACCCGCACCAGCGACAAGCCCGCTGACGAGGCTGCACCGAATGTGGAGATACCGCGCTTTTTGAACCGGCAGAGCAATCAGTAGGGGTTACTGGCAGCGTTCAGCATGAGGGCCGACGGAGTGATCCGTCGGCCTTTTTTGCGGGGAGCTTTTCAATACGCTGCCTTCAACCGCTCGGCAGGAACCGACCATTTCTCTCCGATGTAGGATTGTGCTGGGTTAATTGAAGGCGGGCATCCCCTTATCGTCGCCCCAGCGAAGGCTGGGGCCTCAGGCGGTTACATGATATCGCCCGAGAGATCGCGCCACTCGGGGTTGGTCTCCTCGATCAGGCGTACCTTCCATTTCCGATTCCATGCCTTGGAGGGCTTTTTCCCAGCTGATGGCGGCAACGATGTCATCATGCCATTCGACGAGGACGAGGTAGTCAGACGCCCCTCGGCTTGTTGGTCAGGATAGGTGTAGCCACCGCGCGTCATGCCTCACCGTTGCGCGCAAATGCCTGAGATGCCAGCCTTCGCTGGCATGACGGATACGGGGGTAGGTCGTATGGAATGCTCGCAGACGCGGACGCTGGCCGACCCTACCGTTCGCCCCACCTCACCCCGCCCAATTGTAAATTGCCCATTCACGCTAGACCTTGCTAAAGCCCTGTCGGTGAAACGACATGTCCTCTGGAGTCTCCCCTTCCTCCTGCTTGGCTCGCCCGCGATGGCGCAGCAGAGTCAGGCTGACCTCGTTCGTCCGACCGAAGCGGCGGATCTCAACGCGCATCTTGCCCGGCTCGCGTCCAATCCGCGCGATGTGGCGGCGCTGATCGGGGCGGGGGAGGCGGCGCTGGCGCTGGACGATCCCCGTGCGGCGGCGGGGTTCTTTGCGCGTGCCGACGCGATCCAGAGCGGCAATGGCCGGATCAAGGCGGGGCTGGGCCGGATGATGCTGTCGATGCAGAACCCGGTCGAGGCGCTGCGATTGTTCGATCAGGCGGGGCGGCTGGGCTATCCCGACGCGACCATCCTGTCCGACCGGGGTCTGGCAAAAGATATGACCGGCGATCAGGCGGGTGCGCAGAAGGATTATCAGGCGGCGTTGAAGCGCACCCCCGACGACGCCGAACTCATTCGCCGCTATGCCGCTTCGCTGGGCATTTCGGGGCAGGTCGATGCTGCCGAGAAAGTTCTCCAGCCGCTGCTCTACAAGAGCGACCGTGCGGCGTGGCGCTATCGCGCTTTCATCCTGGCGATGAACAACCGGCAGGCGGACGCGAAGAAGATCGCCGAGCAGACCATGCCCATGCCGCTGGCCGCCGGGTTGATGCCCTATATGCAGCGTATGCCTTTTCTGAACGGGGCGCAGAAGGCGGCGGCCGTGCATTTCGGCCATTTCCCGACGAGTACCGGCACGCAGATCGCGGCGATCACGCCCACCGCCCCGGCTTTCGCCGCCGCCTCAAGCGCCGCTGCCACGCCTGCACCGCCGCCCCAGACGAGCGGTCGTGCGGCGCGCCGGGCCGGGGATCGCGCCGGGATTGAACGGACGCCCCGCGCGGGTGATCGGCGCGCGTCTGGGGCAGGGGTGCAGGTGGCCCAAGCCACGCCGACCCCCGCACCCGCACCCGTGCCTTCCAGTCTGGCTCCGGCCGTGCGAAGCGCTGCTGTGCCGGCTGCGCCCATCATCGAAACGCCGCCCGCAGCGGCCCCTATTCCCGCGCCGTCGCGTGCCACCGAGGTCGTGCAGCCCTTGCCCTCTGCGCCCGCGCCAACGCCCGTTGCCACGCCCGCTCCGGTTCGATCGGCGGCGGCTGAGCAGCCTTTGCCCGCACCGCCACCCGCGCAGGCATCTGCTTCGCCGCCACCGTCCGTGCAGGTCCAGGGACCGCCTGCACCGGGCTTCCAGAGTGTCGCGCCGGTCACGCCCGCGCCCGATCAACCCGTTGCCCTTGCCAGCGCCGATCCGGTCCCGGCTGCTCCGGCTCCAGCCACGCCCGCGCCCGACCCGGCAGCCACACGCTCGCTGGCCGACATCATCCGCGCCATCGACGTGCCTGACGCGGAACGGCAGTCGGCGGTCGCGGCCGTGGACCTCGCTGAGATCGAGGCGATTCAGGCGGCGCGCCGGGCGGAAAAGCTGGCCGTGATCGACAAGGCGAAGAAGGTGGCCGCCGCCAAGGCCAAGGCGGAAGCCGATGCCAAGGCGAAGGTCGAAGCCGCCGAAAAAAAGAAGCTGGCCGACAATCCCGCGCGCGCCTGGGTCCAGATCGCCACCGGGGCCAATCGCGGCGCGTTGGCCTTCACGCTGAAAGCCATGCGCGGCAAATATAAAGCGATCGCGCCGCAGGATGCCTGGGTCGCGCCATGGGGCCGCACCAACCGGCTGGTCATCGGTCCCTTCGCCAGCTTCACCCGCGCCAAGGCGGTCGAGGTGGATCTCAAGGCCAAGGGTGCGGACGTCTTCGCCTGGAACAGCGATGCGGGCGAGGAAGTCGAGCGGATGAGCGGCAAGTAAGTTTCGCGGACCGTCGAAAGCCGCTAAGGGCTGCGCCATGACGGACCTTGCCCCCTATGCCTGCCACCCCGACCGCAGCCGGGGGCGGCTGCATCCTGAAGCGGGCGGCGAGACGCGGGGACCGCGCGACACATTCCAGCGCGACCGCGACCGCATCGTCCATTCGATCGCCTTTCGCCGTCTGCGGCACAAGACGCAGGTGTTCGTGTCGCCCGATGGTGATCATTATCGCGTGCGGCTGACCCACAGCCTGGAGGTGGCGCAGATCGGCCGGACGATCGCGCGTGCGCTGGGGCTGAACGAAGACCTGACCGAAGCATTGTGCCTGGCCCATGATATCGGCCATCCGCCCTTTGGCCATGCGGGCGAGGATGCGCTGGAGGCGGCGTTGGAAGGGCAGGGCGGGTTCGACCATAATGCGCACACGCTGCGCACGCTGATGCTGCTGGAAAGTCCCTATCCGCGCTTTACGGGCCTGAACCTTAGCTGGGATATGCTGGAGGGGCTGGCCAAACATAATGGTCCGGTTCTGAAACCCGGCTGGGCGATGCGCGAGGTGGATGCGCTTTTTCCGCTGGACCTTGCCAGCCATGCCTCGCTGGAGGCGCAGGTGGCGGCGCTGGCGGATGATATCGCCTATGACAATCACGACATAGACGATGGGCTGCGCGCCGGGTTGCTCGATCTCGATCAGTTGCTGAGCGTCCCGCTGGTCGCGGGATGCTGGGACAGGGTGCGTGCGCGTCATCGCGATCTGCCCGCCGACACGCTGCTGCGCGAACTGGTGCGGGAGCAGATCGGCATGATGGTGATGGACCTGCTGGATCATAGCCGGGCTGCGATCGCCGATGCCGGTGTTACCAGTGTCGAGGATGTGCGCGCCGCCGGACGGACGCTGATCGGCTTTTCGCCCGGCCTGGCCGTGCAGGAACGGCAGTTGAAGCGCTTCATGTATGCCACCCTCTATCATCACCCCACCCAAATGGCGGCTGCGGACGAGGCGCGGACGATCGTTTCCGAGCTGTTCACATCCTATCAGGCCCGGCCCGGCCTGATGCCCGCCGACTGGGCCGATGGGTGCCCGGCGGCCGAACCGGCGCGGAGCCGCCACATCGCGGATTTCATCGCCGGAATGACCGACCGCTACGCGCAAAAACGGCACGCGGAGATATTTGGGCTGGCTGCAACCGTCGATTGACGCGCCCTGCCGATTGGGCGATGCAGCATATGTCTCCGGTGCCGAGGATTCGGTGTCGGGCATGATGCGGGAGAGCATGGCGGGTCTTTCAGGTCTGCCATCACCGAAGGAGCAACCGCCCCGGAATCTCTCAGGTATGATGGACCGCATCATGGAATAGGCACTCTGGAAAGCGGATCGCGCGCAGGCCTGGTCCCACCGAAGGGGTAAGCCGCGCGCTCTTAAGGGCATACGGTCAAAGCTCTCAGGTTCCCGTGACAGAGGGGGTGACGAATGGCTGTGGCTCGGACTACGAGTCCGCGCCGCGCGTCGCTTGACCCCTGACTGCCATGGAAGGCCATTGATATGAGCGGCACCGAAGACATTGCGACGCTGGAAGAGGCGCTTCCGCTTGGCGAATTGCCGCTGGACGCATGGCATCGCGCGCGCGGCGCGCGGATGGTCGGCTTTGCGGGCTATCATATGCCGATCCAATATGAAGGCATCATGGTCGAACATGGCTGGACCCGTGAGCATGCCGGGCTGTTCGACGTCAGCCATATGGGTCAGTTGACCTTTTCGGGGGAGGGTGTGGACGCCGCACTCGAAACCATCCTGCCCAGCGATATCAAGGGACTGAAACCCTTTCGTCAGCGCTATTCGATGCTGCTGGACGAAGGCGGCGGCATCCTGGACGATTTGATGGTTTCACGACCGGGAAGCGGGGCGTTCGATGACGCGGCGATCTATATGGTCGTCAACGGCGCCACCAAATATGACGATATCGGCTGGATGATCGAGCATCTGCCCGATGCGGTCACGATGAACCATATGGACGATCAGGCGCTGCTGGCATTGCAGGGACCGGAAGCGGGCGAGGCGCTGGCGGCTCTGGTGCCCGGCGCGCCTGCCTTATTCTTCATGCAGTGCGGAGCGTTCGTGTGGAACGACATTCCGCTGTGGATCAGCCGGTCGGGCTATACCGGTGAGGACGGGTTCGAGATCAGCCTGCCGGGCGATGCCGCGGTCGCCTTCGCCGATGCGCTGTGCGCGCTGCCGCAGGTCAAGCCGATCGGTCTTGGCGCGCGCGATTCGCTGCGGCTGGAGGCGGGATTGCCGCTCTACGGCCATGACCTTAGCCCCGATGTCAGCGCGATCGGCGCGGACCTGGGCTTTGCAATCCAGAAACGGCGGCGCGAAGAGGGCGGGTTCATCGGTCATGGCCGGGTGATGGCCGAAATCGCCGACGGGCCGGGTGCGAAGCGGGTCGGTCTGGCTATCGAAGGCCGGATGCCCGCGCGTGAACATGCCGCAATCTTTGCGGGCACCGAGCAGGTGGGCGAGGTCACGTCGGGCGGTTTCGCGCCGACTGTGGGGGCGCCGATCGCGATGGGCTGGGTCAGCCTGCCCCATGCCGGCATCGGCACCGCGCTGGAAATCGAGGTGCGGGGGCGTCGCATCGGTGCGACCGTCGCGGCCATGCCGTTCGTGCCGCATCGTTATCACCGCCAGAAAATCTGAACATATCCAAATCTGAATCTGCCCAAATCTGAATTGCAGGGAGAAATCCAATGAGCCGCTACTTCACCGAAGAACATGAATGGATCGACGTGTCGGGTGACATCGCCACCGTCGGGATCACCGACTATGCGCAGGAGCAGTTGGGTGACATCGTGTTCGTCGAACTACCCGAGGAAGGCGCAACCTTCGACAAGGGCGACGATGCTGCGGTCGTGGAATCGGTCAAGGCTGCGTCGGACGTCTATGCGCCGATCTCGGGTGAAGTGGTCGAGGCGAACGGCGCGCTTGAGGACGAGCCGGCACTGGTGAACAGCGATCCGGAAGAGGATGGCTGGTTCTTCAAGCTGCGCATCGCCGACACGTCCGAACTGGACGGGTTGATGGATGAAGCGGCGTACAAGGCGTTCGTGACCGGGCTTTGATTTTTGGTGCCCCTCCCGTTTGCGGGAGAGGCTAGCGGTTGGGCTTGTTCCTGTATCATTTGGACAGGCCCACCCCCGACCCCTCCCGCAGACGGGAGGGGGGAAGGAGAAAAAATGCGCTACCTACCCCTTACCGACACAGACCGGCAGGCGATGCTCACTGTCATCGGCGCGGCATCCATCGACGATCTGTTCGTGGATGTGCCAGTCGAGGCGCGGCTTCCGGGCACGATCGCGGACCTGCCCGATCATGCCAGCGAACTGGCGGTCGAGCGGCATATGGGGAAGCTGGCGCGGCAGAATCTGTCGGCGGGTGAAGCGCCCTTCTTTCTGGGCGCAGGCGCGTACCGCCATCATGTGCCCGCCAGCGTCGATCATCTGATCCAGCGCGGCGAGTTCCTGACGGCCTACACCCCCTATCAGCCTGAAATCGCGCAGGGCACGTTGCAGGTCTTGTTCGAGTTCCAGACGCAGGTCGCGCGGCTGCTCGGCTGCGACGTCGCCAATGCGTCGATGTATGACGGATCGACCGCCTGCTGGGAGGCGATCGGCATGGCGCGGCGGATCACCAAGCGGGGCAAGGCAATCCTGTCTTCGGGGCTGCATCCCCATTATGTGTCTGTGGCCAACACCATGGCGAAATTCACCGGCGATATGCTGGTGCATGACGCGCCGACGCTGACGGCGGACACTGATATCGACGCGCTGATCGCGGCGATCGACAAGGAAACAAGCTGTGTCGTCGTCCAATATCCTGACATATTGGGTCGTATCGGCGACCTGACGCCGCTGGCCGATGCCGCCCATGCCGCGGGTGCCGTGCTGGTGGCGGTCGTGACCGAGCCTGTCGCGCTTGGCGCGCTGATCCCGCCCGGTGAGATGGGTGCGGACATCGTTGTGGGCGAAGGCCAGTCGATCGGCGTCGGCCTCCAGTTCGGCGGTCCCTATCTCGGCCTGTTCGCCTGCAAGCAGAAATATGTCCGCCAGATGCCGGGGCGGCTGTGCGGCGAAACCGTCGACGCGGCCGGCAAACGCGGTTTCGTACTGACGCTGTCCACCCGCGAGCAGCATATCCGCCGCGAAAAGGCGACGTCGAACATCTGCACCAATAGCGGGCTGTGCGCGCTGGCGTTCAGCATTCACATGACATTGCTCGGGGAAGCGGGCTTGCGCGAATTGGCGGGTCTGAACCATGCCTATGCGGTGCAGGCGGCGGATCGGCTGGCGCAGGTGCCGGGCGTCACGCTGTTGAACGAGGGTTTTTTCAACGAGTTCACGCTCGTGTTGAGCAAGGATGCGCGCGAGGTGGTGCGTAACATGGCCGACAAGGGCATATTGGCCGGCGTGTCGCTCGGGCGGCTGTTCCCGAATGCGACCGCGATCGGCAACGGCCTGGTGGTGGCGGTGACGGAAACGGTGACGGCAGAGGATATCGAAGCCTTTGCGGCCGCGCTTGAGGAGGAACTGGCATGACCATGCTCAAGGAAGGTCGCCCGACCGCCCCGACCCCCGTCAAGGACGCTCATATGGCCCCTGCCACCGCGACCGGGAACCGGGCGCTGATGCTGGAGGAGGCGCTGATCTTCGAGATCGGGTCGACCGCGACTACCGGCGTCGATTTTGCGGAAACCCCGAAGGTCGCAAGCCGCCTTGGCGGGCTGGAGCGCGCAAGCATCGGCTTGCCCGGCCTGTCCGAACAGGAAACGGTGCGCCACTATACGCGCCTGTCGCGCCAGAATTACGCCATTGATCTTGGCCTCTTCCCGCTCGGCAGTTGCACGATGAAGCATAATCCGCGCCTCAACGAGAAAGTCGCGCGGATGCCCGGCTTTGCCGATCTTCACCCGTTGCAGCCCCAATCGACGGTGCAGGGCGCGCTGGGCGTCATCAACGAACTGGCGGTCTGGCTGATCAAGCTGACCGGCATGCACGGCGTCGCGATGACGCCCAAGGCGGGCGCCCATGGCGAACTGTGCGGCCTGCTGTGCATTCGCGCCGCGCTGGAGGCGCGGGGCGATGCGCGGCAGGTGGTGCTGGTGCCCGAAAGCGCGCATGGCACCAATCCCGCCACCGCCGCCTTTTGCGGCTATAAGGTGGAGGATATTCCCGCGACACCCGAAGGCCGGGTCGATCTGGAGGCGCTCAAGGCCAGGCTGGGACCGGATGTGGCGGCGGTGATGATCACCAACCCCAATACCTGCGGGCTGTTCGAGCGCGATATGAAGACGATATCGGACGCGGTCCATGCGGCAGGTGCGCTGGTCTATTGCGATGGGGCGAATTTCAACGCGATCGTCGGTCGGGTCCGTCCCGGCGACCTGGGCATCGACGCGATGCACATCAATCTGCACAAGACCTTCTCCACCCCCCATGGCGGCGGCGGTCCGGGTTCCGGCCCGGTCGTGCTGTCGGAGGCGCTCTCGCCGTTCGGACCGCTGCCCTATACGGCGCGGATGGCGGACGGCACGATCCACCTGATCGAGGAGGATAATGTCGGCGAGGAAATGCCGCACAGCTTCGGCCGGATGAGCGCTTTCCATGGCCAGATGGGCATGTTCACCCGCGCGCTGGCCTATATATTGAGCCATGGCGCGGACGGTCTGCGTCAGGTGTCGGGCGATGCGGTGCTCAACGCCAACTATATCCTGCGCAGCCTGGAGGATGTGCTCGACGCGCCATTTGGCGACAGTGGGCCGTGCATGCACGAGGCGCTGTTCAGCGACAAGGGAATGGCCGAGGGCTTCACCACGCTCGACATCGCCAAGGGTCTGATCGACGAGGGCTTCCACCCGATGACCATGTATTTCCCGCTGGTCGTCCATGGCGCGATGCTGGTGGAACCCACGGAAACGGAAAGCAAGGCGGCGCTCGACCAGTTCATCATGGCGCTGCGGTCTCTGGCGGAGCGCGCCAAGGCCGGCGATGAATTGCTGAAGGGCGCGCCCTATCATGCGCCGCGCCGTCGCCTGGACGAAACGCTGGCGGCGCGCA
Source organism: uncultured Sphingobium sp. (assembly GCA_964562225.1). Classification (GTDB taxonomy): domain Bacteria; phylum Pseudomonadota; class Alphaproteobacteria; order Sphingomonadales; family Sphingomonadaceae; genus Sphingobium. The sequence continues at coordinate 9,326 of CAZLSU010000059.1, read as the reverse complement.
AACCGGTGCTGACCTGGACCGAGCCGGATTTGGCCGTCGCGGCGGAGTAATATATTATCACCCGCTCGTGCCGAGCTTGTCGAAGTACTGTAATGCTGTGGGGTAAGCGCGCGCAAGAAGTGCGGCCCTTCGACAGGCTCAGGGCGAACGGAGGGTGGTGCCCAATCTCTATCTAAAAACCCACTGCCGTTGCAGCACGAACACCCATGCGGGCGTCACGAACAGCATGGCGGGGATGGGCGACCAGGCGGGCCAGTGCATCACACTGATGCACAGCCACACCCATAAGGCGTTGAGGGCATAGCTGACCAGCGAGGCGAGGATGAAGCGAACGCCGCGTGCGGCATGGCCGTCGCTGGCGGCGTGGCCGCGAAAGGTGAAGCCATTGTGCAGGCCATAGCCGATCATAACAGCCGCGACATAACCGACGAAGTTGGCGACCTGCGGATGGAAATGGGCAAGCGCGAACAGGCTCCAGTAGATCGCCGCCTGGCATGACGTGACGAACAGCCCGGTCACGCCATAGCGCGCAATCTGCCAGAAGAGCGCCCTTTGTTCGGGCGACAGTCGATCCAGGATGAACATGATGCCCCGTTGCGCTTTGCCACGGCTCGTCTAGGGGCAGTGTATGAGCTTGAAAAGCGGTGATGTCCTGCGCGAACGGGTGATGGTGGCGCTGCCGGTGCTGGCGGCTTGGGCCGACCGGCACTGGAAATGGCTGACTTTCCTTACCTGGATCGCGATCGTCGCGTCTTTGCTGGCGATGCGCTGGCCGTCGGTCCACTGGTTCGTGCTGTCCGATACCGACGACAATATCCGCTATGTCCAGGTCAAGGACTGGCTGGCGGGGCAGGGCTGGTTCGACCTGCGGCAATATCGGCTCGATCCGCCCGGCGGGGCGAATATTCACTGGTCGCGGCTGGTGGACCTGCCGCTGGCCGGGTTGATGCTGTTCTTCCGCGCCTTCACGAACGAGGCCATGGCCGACCGGCTGGCCTGCGCCATCGCGCCGATGCTCCCGCTATTGTTACTGATGCTGAGCCTGGGCTTCATAGGGCGGCGGCTGGCGGGACCATTGGGCTGGATTTTCCCCGCGCTGCTGCCGCTGGCCGCGCAGATGGGGCTGGGCATGTTCGTGCCGATGCGGGTCGATCATCATGGCTGGCAACTGGCGCTGGCCGTGACGATGCTGGCAGGGCTGGTCGATCGCGACTGGCGGCGCGGCGGGGTGATCGCAGGCGTCGCGAGCGCGCTGTCGCTGGCGATCGGCATGGAGATGATCGTCTATCTGGCCGCCGGTGGCGCGCTGGTCGCGCTGCGCTGGGTGTTTCGGGAGGGCGCGGGGCGGCGGATGCTGCCCTATGCGCTGAGCCTGGGCGGATCGACCGCGATCCTGTTCGTGCTGTTCGCCAGCTACGCGAACCGGGCGATGGTGTGCGATGCGCTGTCACCGATCTGGGTGGCGGTCTTTGCGGTGGCATCGGCTGGGATGGTGTTGCTGGCATTGCTGCCGCATCGTATCGGGGGGATAGGGGGCTGGCCGTTGCGGCTGGGGGCGGGGATTATCGCTGGCGGAGCCGTCGCCGCCTTTTTCTGGTTGAACTGGCCGCAATGCCTAAGCCCCTATCAGATTTCGCCCGAACTCGAACGGCTGTGGCTCGCCAATATCCGCGAGGCCAAGCCGATCACCGCGCAGGCGCAAAGTCTGGTCATCCCGCTGATGGCGTTGCCCGCAGCGGGGCTGGCCGGTCTGCTCTGGGGCCTGTGGAGCGCGCGGCGGGACACCGACCGGCTCTGGGCGTTCGCGACCGTGGGTCTGATGATGCTTTTCGCCACAGCGCTGCTGTTCTGGCAGTTGCGTGCGGGGCCTGCTGCGCAGTTGCTGGCGATCCCCGCCGCGGCCTTCGCCGCGCAGGCTGTTGTCCGGGCGATCATGACGGGACGGCCATGGGTCCGGCTGGCGGGAGTCGTCGCGGCGGTCCTGATCGGTGCTATGCTGCTCGTCTATCCGCTCTATCCGCAGATCAACAGCCTGTTGGCAGCCGTGAAGGGCGACAAGCCCGTACCGGCCAGGCCCGCCGTCACCAGTCGGCGCGACGCGATCCGCAAGGCCAATGGTCGCTGCCGTACCTTGCCTGCGCTGGAGGTGCTGAACCAGCTACCCGCCGCGACGATCTTCACCATGGTGGACCTGGGACCGCGCCTGATCGCGACCACGCATCACAGCGCGCTGGCGGGGCCGTATCACCGCAACGGCGCAATTATCCTGGACATGCACCATGCCTATGACGGGCCTGCGGACTCGTTCCGCCCGATCGCGGCGCTGCATCATGCGACCTATCTGCTGGTCTGTCCCAATTTCCCCGAAGGCACGATTTATCAGTCGCGATCGCCGCGGGGCTTTTATGCGGGACTGATGCGCGGGCAGGTGCCGGAATGGCTAAAGCCGGTGCGGCTGAAAACGGGCATGACCTTACCCTATCAGCTTTATCGGATCGACTATTCAACGGCGGGCCGCGAAAAAGCCTTTCAGCAGCGCTGACGCCTCCGCCTCGGCGAGGCCGCCATAGACTTCCGGGCGATGCAGGCATTGCGGTTGGGCGAACACCCGTGCCCCTTGCTCGACACCGCCGCCCTTGGGGTCTGAAAGCGCGTAATAGACGCGCGCGATCCGGGCATGGGATATGGCGCCCGCGCACATCGCACATGGCTCCAGCGTCACCCACAGGTCGCAATCGGTCAGGCGAAAGTCATCGAGCAGGGCGGCGGCGGCGCGAATCGCGACGATTTCGGCATGGGCGGTGGGGTCTTTATCGCGGCGATTGCGATTTTCGCCTTCCCCGACGAAGCGTCCGCCCAGCATGACCACCGCGCCGATCGGCACCTCCCCGGCAGCTTGGGCCGCGCGGGCCAGGTCCAGTGCGCGGCGCATCGGATCGGGCAGGGGGAAGGGGCTGGTCATTGCCCCGCGCTACACCAGCGGCGCGAGGCAGGAAAGGTCAAGGCTTCCTGACGTCCACCGTGGGCACTTCGACGGTTTCGTTGCGGGTTCCAACCTCTATACGGGCGACGTCCGCCTTGGGCATGGTGCCCTGCTCGATAGCGACCTTGGGCAGGCTGCCGCCGCTCAACTGGATGAAGCCGAGCGCGAATGCGCCCGCGATGAGAATGAGTAGGACGACCAGAAGGCCGCTCACGAACTTCAGCATGATGTCCTCCTGCGATGAAAGCTGGTAGGAGAACGAAGCGGATGCGAAATGGTTGCGCTTGCGCACCGAAATGCTGCCATTGTCGACCGCCACCGGCTTGACGTGGTGGACGATAGCGGTTATCCGCGCCGCTTTCCGAACGAACCCGAATTACAAGGTTGATTGACTATGTCGCGCATCTGCGAACTGACCGGCAAGGGCCGCCAGGTGGGTCACAATGTGTCCCACGCCAACAACAAGACCAAGCGTGTCTTCCTGCCCAATCTGCAGAATGTCACGCTGATCTCCGAGGCGCTCGAAACCGGCGTAAAGCTGCGCGTTTCGACCCATGGCCTGCGCTCGGTCGAGCATAATGGCGGTCTGGACAATTGGCTGGTCAAGACCAGCGACGACAAGCTGTCGCTCAAGGCGCGCCGCCTGAAGCGCGACATCGTCAAGAAGAAGGCGGCCGTCGCCGCCTGATTCGCCGATTCGGCTTGAGGTTCAAAAAAAGCGGCCCGGCGACGGGCCGCTTTTTTGCGTTGTTTCGATGAGGGTGACGATAGGCTGATTCGGGATCAGCCGATCATCATCAAACTCGCATTGCCGCCAGCGGCGGTGGTATTTACCGACGTCGATATTTCTTCCAGCAGCAGGTCGAGCGGATAGGCGACCGTTTGCGTGGCGTCGGCGGCGTGCACCGAAACGATCGGTCCCGGCATCGCCGCGACCGTTTCCACCATCGCCGCGACCCGCGCCGCGCTACCCTCGATCAGGGCGGCGGCATATTGTTCGCCTTCGACCGGCGCAAAGGCAGCAGCGATTCGCGCAGGCAGCCCCGGCGGCAGCGCCATGCCCTCTATCGTCCCGCGATTGCCTGTCGCCAGCACCGCCGCCATCTGGGCATAGAGGCCGTCCTGCGTGGCTGGGCGCAGCAATATTCGCCCGCGCGGATGCAGCGCGTAGAGATTGCGCTCGCCCACCGGGCCGGGCAGGTCCAGCAATGCCCCCAGCGCCGACGCCTCGCCGGTCCGGCGCGCCATCGACGCGGCCTCGGTCTCGCCCTGCGCGTCGAGCCATTCGGCAAACAGGTTCAGCGGTGTATCGAGATGCGCCGCGCGCGCGGCAAAAGGCGGCGGCGCCGTCACGAGCCGCCCCATATAGAGCGGCCCACCTGCCTTCGGCCCGGTACCCGATAGGCCGCGCCCGCCAAAGGGCTGAACCCCTACGACCGCACCGATGACATTGCGGTTCACATAGAGATTGCCTGCCTTAACCCGCGACGTGACGTGCGCGATCGTCGCGTCCAGCCGGGTGTGCAGGCCGAAGGTCAGGCCGTAGCCGGTCGCATTGATCGCATCGATCAGCGCGTCCAGCCGATCCCGGCGGTAGCGGACGACATGGAGCACCGGGCCGAATATCTCACGGTCCAGATCGCTGATATCCGCCAGTTCGATGATCGTCGGCGGTACGAAGGTGCCGTGCGCCGCTTCGGTCGGGAGCGGTTGTTGCTCGACCGTGCGGCCCCGCTCCCGCATCGCTGCGATATGGGCGTCGATGCCGGCCTTGGCTTCGGCCGTGATGACCGGTCCGGTATCGACGGCCAGCCGGTCGGTGCGGCCGATACGCAATTCCTTGAGCGCGCCTTTCAGCATCGCCAGCGTGCGATCGGCAATCTCTTCCTGAAGGCACAGGATGCGCAGCGCCGAACAACGTTGACCCGCGCTGTCGAAGGCTGACGCGATGACGTCGGCCACCACCTGTTCGGCCAGCGCCGAACTATCCACGATCATCGCGTTCTGCCCGCCGGTCTCGGCGATCAGCGGGATGGGCCTGCCCGCGCGCGACAGGCGTGTGGATAATTGCTGCTGGATCAGTCGCGCGACCTGCGTCGAACCGGTGAACATCACCGCCGCCGTCTGCGGCGCTGCGACCAGCGCCGCGCCGATCGCGCCGTCGCCGGGCAATAGCTGGAGCGCATCGGTCGGCACGCCAGCCGCATGGAGCAGGCGGACGGCCTCGGCGGCGATCAAGGGCGTTTCCTCGGCAGGCTTGGCCAGCACCGGATTGCCCGCCATCAGCGCGGCCGCGACCTGCCCAGTGAAGATCGCCAGCGGGAAATTCCAGGGGCTGATGCAGGTCACAGGTCCGATCGGTCTCTGCCCCGGCCCAAAACTCGCGCGGCCCTGCGCCGCATAATAGCGCAGGAAGTCGATCGCCTCGCGCACTTCCGCTATGGCATTGGGTAGCGATTTGCCCGCTTCGCGCATGATCAGCCCCAGCAGGATCGGCATCCGCGTCTGCATCGCATCGGCTGCCGCCTCCAATATGTCGGCCCGCTCGGGCACGCATGTCGCCCCCCAGCAACTGCCTGCCGCCCGCATTGCGGCAGCGCGCGCCTGCGCCTCCGACGCCTCGACCACGGTGCCCACGACATCGCGATGGTCTGCGGGGTTCAGCACGGAATGTGCCTGCCCCTCGCCCCCCTCGGGTGCCGAGCGCCAGTCGATAGCGGCACTGGCCCGCAGCGCGATCGACAGCGCCGCCAGCGCGCTCTCGTCGCTCAGGTCGATCCCCGCCGAATTGCGGCGGTCTGGGAACAGGTCGGCGGGCAAGGCGATCAGGTCATGCCGCGCGCCGGGGTGCGCCATCGCGCGCACCGTCTCGACCGGATCGGCGATCATCTCGTCCACCGACACGGCAGGGTCGGCGATGCGGTTGACGAAGGAGGAATTGGCCCCATTTTCGAGCAGGCGGCGCACCAGATAGGCAAGCAAAGTCTCATGCGTGCCCACGGGCGCGTAGATACGGCACGGCCGGTCCAGCTTGCCCTTGCCCACCACCTGTTCGTACAGCGGTTCGCCCATGCCGTGCAGGCACTGGAATTCATATCGGCCGATCGCGAAATCCGGCCCGGCCAATTGATAGATGGTCGCCAGCGTCTGCGCATTGTGCGTCGCGAACTGCGGGAAGACCGCATCGCCCGCCGCCAGCAATTTACGCGCGCAGGCGATATAGGCGATGTCGGTGTGCAGCTTGCGGGTATAGACCGGGAAGTCGGCTAGGCCATCTACCTGCGCGCGTTTGATCTCAGCGTCCCAATAGGCGCCCTTGACCAGCCGCACCATGATGCGCCGCCCCGCGCGCTGCGCCAGATCGACGATCCAGTCGATGACGAACGGACAACGCTTGCCATAACCCTGAACGACGAAGCCCAGGCCATTCCACCCCGCCAGATCGGGATCGAGCGCCAGGCTTTCCAGCAGGTCGAGCGACAGTTCCAGCCGGTCGGCCTCCTCCGCGTCGATGTTGAAGCCGATGTCATAGCTGCGGGCCATCGCCGCCAGCGCCTTGACCACCGGTAGCAGTTCGCCCATCACCCGATCGGCCTGCGCGCGGGCATAGCGCGGATGCAGCGCCGACAGCTTGATCGATATGCCTGGTCCCGCATAGATGCCGCGCCCGCCGGACGCCTGGCCGATCGCGTGGATCGCGCGCTCATAATCGGCGCGATAGCGCAGCGCGTCGGCCGCCGTGGTCGCCGCTTCGCCCAGCATGTCGTAGCTGTAGCCAAAGCCCTTGGCTTCCATATCGCGGGCGCGCTTGAGCGCTTCGTCGATCGTTTCGCCTGTGACGAACTGTTCGCCCATCATCCGCATGGCCAGATCCACGCCGCGCCGGATCACCGGTTCGCCCGCGCGCGCCACCAGCCGCGCCAGCGCCGCGCCCAACCCGCGATCATCGACGCTGCCAACCAGCTTGCCGGTCACGACCAGCCCCCAGGTGGCGGCATTGACGAACAGCGATTTGCCGCCGCCCAGATGCGATCCCCAGTCGCCGTCGGCGATCTTGTCACGGATCAGCGCATCGCGGGTGGCCGCGTCCGGAATGCGCAGCAGCGCCTCGGCCAGACACATCAGCGCCACGCCCTCCTCGCTCGACAGCGAATATTCCTGCACCAGCCCTTCCACCCCGGTGCCGCGATGATTGGCGCGCAGTTGCGTCACCAGGGTCCGCGCCGTTTCGCGCGCTGCGGCCCGCATCGTCGGATCGAGCGTGGCGGCGGTGATCAGCGGTGCCATCGCCTCCGCCTCATCGCGGCGATAGGCAGCGGTAATCGCCGCCCGCAACGGGGTGGGGATACGGATGGCGGGCGCGAAGTCGGCGAAGGGAGGGATATCGTTCATCGCTGTAATATAGGCCGAAATGCGAAGCCGATCCGCCTTTTCATGAAGCGAATTTTTATATAATCGACTTTAATTGGCTAATATATAGGCGAAATGTCATGGAAAATCGATCCATATCGGCCGATCTGGACGATTTCGACCGCAAGATGATCGCCATCCTCCAGCAGGACGGCCGCATCAGAGTCACAGAATTGGCGCAGCGGGTCGGCTGTCCAAGACGCCTTGTCAGGTACGGATGCGGCGGCTGATCGACAGCGGGGTGATCCTTGGCTTTGCAGCGATCGTCAATCCCACCAAGCTGGGGCTGGATCATATCGCTTTTGCCGAGGTCAAACTGTCCGACACGCGCGAACAGGCGCTGGGCGAATTCAACGCGGCGGTGCAGCGCATCGCGGAAGTCGAGGAATGCCACATGCTCGCCAGCAGTTTCGACTATCTGCTCAAGGTCCGCACCGCCGACATTCGCCGTTATCGCATCATATTGGGCGAAAAAATCTCCAGCCTGCCCCATGTCGCCAGCACGTCCACCTTCGTCGCGATGGAAACGGTGAAGGATGGCAGGCGTTGATGATGCCGCCCATCGGACCCATATAGGGCCAACGGAGGATCATCATGCCCGACTATCGCAAGACCGACGAAGCCATTGCCCGGCTGACGCCCGAACAATATCGCATCACCCAGCAAAGCGGCACCGAACGTCCCGGCACCGGCGAATATCTCGCCAACAAGCAGGCGGGCATCTATGTCGATATCGTGTCGGGCGAACCGCTGTTCGCGTCGGCCGACAAATATGACTCGCATTGCGGCTGGCCCAGCTTCACCAAGCCGATCGAGCCGGCCAATGTCACCGAATTGCGCGACGCATCGCTCGGCATGGTGCGGGTGGAAGTGCGGTCGGCCCATGGCGACAGCCATCTGGGCCATGTGTTCGAGGATGGCCCGCGCGATCGTGGCGGACTGCGCTACTGCATCAATTCGGCATCGCTGCGCTTCGTGGCGCGCGACGACATGGTGGCGCAGGGCTATGGCGACTATCTGCCCCAGGTGGAGGATGTGACATAAACATGCCGCTCTGATGCAACGAATCGCCTGTCGGCATGTTGATGCGCTATCGCAATGATCCGGCGATGGTGGCGACGCGCCAAGGGGGTAATGTGTATACCGACCGTTTTTTGAGAGGCCGCCGGGGCGTCAGTCTGGACGCCGACGAACGCCAGCGCGTCGAGCAGGCGATCTGCGATGTGCGTGACGTTGGCGCCCGACAGACGATCATCCGTGCGGGCGAAAGGCTGTATACGAGCACGATGTTGGTCGAAGGCATCATGTGCCGCTATATCGACGACCGCGACGGTCACCGTCAGTTGGTCGCCGTCCATGTGCCGGGTGATTTCGTCGATCTGCACGCTTATCCGTTGAAGACGCTCGACCATGACCTGTCGACTCTGACTGCGGTTAGGATCGCCATCGTGCCGCACGCCGAACTGGACGCCATCAACGCCGAACGTCCGGAATTGACGAGAAAGCTCTGGTTCTCGACATTGCTCGACGCGGCCATGCATCGGGCCTGGCTGTTCCGGCTGGGGCGGCTCGACGCGGTCAGCCGGGTGGCGCATTTTTTCTGCGAGACGAACTTGCGCATGATCTCTGCGGGGCTGAGCGATGGGCATCGTTTCCGCTTCGATATCACGCAACTCGATCTGGGTGAAATTTGTGGCCTGACCAGCGTCCACGTCAATCGTGTGCTGCGGCAGTTGCGGGAGGACGGTCTGTGCACCTTCCGGTCGGGACTTGTGGAAATCCAGGATATGCCCCGGCTGGTCCGACAGGGGCAGTTCGACCCGGCCTATCTCTACATGCTTACCGATGGCGGCGCGTAGAATCGGGCATTTTTCCTGAAAAATGGTCGGGGAGACAGGATTCGAACCTGCGACATCCTGCTCCCAAAGCAGGC
>CAZLSU010000058.1:0-19057 GCA_964562225.1 uncultured Sphingobium sp. | reverse complement strand
GCCGCCATTACCCCAACGGAAGCATCAAAGTGCCGGTTTTTGCGGGTGTCCAGCTTGTAGCGTCGGCCCGGCATTTCGCACGTCGTCCGCCAGTGATGCGATCGCATCGCACGGACCACCGGCCTGGGCGCTGGCAACATCGCGATACCGGTCGAAAATTCCTAGCATGACAAGTGTGAGAACCGCCAGTCTCAGGAGCAATGCCCAAGAAAAGCGACGATAAGCTAAGGTCCTTGGCTTGCGGGACGATAGGGCCTCGTGCAGGAAGCACCTGAGCACGGCATTTACCTTTGTGGGTTTGTAGGAGCAAAATATGCTTTCAAAGATATTGGACAGCAAGCGGAAGGTTAGCGACCGCCGTAAGGGTAACCAATTTCGTGATGCCAGAGATTGGCCGGGGGCCGTCAATGCCTATACGCGGCATCTTGCGTTCAACAACGCCGACCAGCCCATTTGGGTTCAGCTGGGCCATGCCTGGAAGGAACAGGGGCTGCTTGAAGAGGCGGCCCAGGCCTATCAGGCAGCCGTCGATCTGAATGCAGGCGATGTGGACGCCAATATCCATCTTGCTGACATTCTGCGACGCCTGGACCGGGGCGAAGAGGCTCTCGTGCTGTATGAACGGATCAATACTATAGCGCCCAATAGTGAAGCGATACGTAATATCCGCTTGTTGCGACGGGATACCAAGGTTACCGCAGTGACGGCGCTAGGGGAAGGAACGGTCTTTTTTGCGATCCAGGACCTCTTCGGGTATCTTAAGGCGCATGTGACAATGTCGGGCATTCAACGCGTGCAGGCCGGCATTGCCTTGCATGCAATCAAAGACGCCGCCGTCGATGTCCGGTTCATTTTAAGCAACGCAGGAACAAATACGCAGGTGCTTCCTGCTGGCGAGTTCTGGATGGCTGACAACATGCAAGTGATGCGTGTCATCGATTACGCGTCCGGAAAGCATGTCGATCATGAAACGCTCCGAGCAATGGTTATGGCTTGCGAAGATGCCGCAGAGCGTGTCCAGCCTTTGCAGGGAAGCACGATCATATTGCTGGGCGCTTTTTGGGGCCTGGGAAACAGCATCAGGGATTTTGTGCATTCAAAGCGTGATGGCGTACGCGTTGGTGCCTATGTCTATGATATTATACCAGTTACCCATCCGGAATTTTGTGACGAAGCACTGGTCACCGACTTTTCTATGGCGATCTGTGAACTGTGCGTCACTGCAGATTTCATACTCACGATTTCTGATGCGACGCGGATTGCATTGACCGATTTCATTACCGAAAATGGTGGGCGCTCCATTCCGATGATGACGGTCCCTCTGGCTCATCACCTAACGCGTGAAGTTGACGAATCTATTGAGTGGCCAGAGCAATTGCGACGCGTGAAAGGTAAGCGTTATGCTGCCTATGTTTCAACTATCGAGGGCCGTAAAAACCATTTGTATGTCGTCAATATCTGGCGCCGCCTGATGGCTGAGGGCGTTGATGTGCCAGATCTTGTCTTTGTCGGACGACATGGCTGGAAAATCGGCGCGCTCACCGATGTGTTGAAAGCTACAAACAATCTCGACGGACGACTGCATATTGCACACAATCTTTCCGATGGCGAATTGAATGCCGTTTATGCAAATTGTGAATTTTCGGTTTTCACCAGCTTTGTAGAGGGTTGGGGTCTTCCCGTTGGTGAAAGCTTGTTTCACGGGCGCCCGTGCATTGCTTCCAACACTTCATCTATTCCTGAAGTAGGGGGGGATCTTGTTGATTACGTAGATCCATTCAACATCACGCAAGGAATTAATATTTTCCGTCACATGATAACCGATAAAAGATATTTGGGCAGCCGCGCGGAATCTATCCGAAATAAATTTGTTCCAAGGACATGGAACGATGTCGGTGCAGATTTTCTGGAGAAAATCAAAATATATCAGGCAACAGAGATTACGCCGCTTAATATCAATCTCGAAGAGGGGCAGGTTCTTTCATTTAGATCATCCCCTGGAAGCTGGGTAAATACTAAAACCTATTTCAAGAATCCAAAAAGGATTATGGTTGAATCTGCTTTTCTATATGCAGCAGAAGATCATGGAACATGGTTTAAGGGATCAAAGCCGGCTTTTTCAATACAAACCGGCATGGCGCAAGGCACCTCCGTTTTGGTGTACATACAATTTTCTGTGGCTCCAGGCGCGTCCGATTGCCTCCTCAGCGTATATGATCAAGTGTCGAGCGATGAAACAAATCTAATTAGATTGCATGAAGTAAGTCATGGTCAACCAATTCGCATTATGGCGACAGCAGGTGCTGATGGATCAATTCGCCTCAGGCTGGACGTGAAAGGATCTTATCAAAAATATCCACAGGATGACCGCGATTTTGTACTCGGCATTCGCGCAATTGGATATTCCAAGCTTGAAAATATGGCCGCGCGACAAAATTTGCTCGAAGCAATGAGCCTGGTGGATTTGACAGCTTAATATTTGGTAGCAATTATTTCTGGGAACCATTGATATTGGAGCCTGACCAACTCACGACCCCGATTTGTGTTGATGGGCGAATGCTGAACGACGGCGGCGCTGGCACCGGAGTGGGGCAATATGCTCGGACTCTGATTGTCGCGCTGCGTGAAGCGGGACTTCGCCCGTCAATATTGGAGGATGGTGGACTGGCCAAACGCCGTTCGCGCAACGCCAAGCTGTTGGCAGCGTCGCGTTCATGGGCCCGTATTGCGGCCATAAGCGGGAAAGGCTTCTACTCGCGCGACATCTTTCGCGAGGCGCAAGTATTTTTCGACATATACAAGCGGCCAATGCCCGTCATCCTGCCCGGTATTCCCGGAATTATGCATTGGTCCTATCCACTGCCGATGCATGTCAAGGGGTGGCGCAACCTTTATACCATACATGATGTGCTGCCGCTTGATCCGAACATTCCAAGTCCCGTCAATGGCCCTCGCCTTCGTCGCATGCTTGATGCGCTGCGCGCTGCGGGCGGCGAGTTTGCGACCGTATCGGATACTGCGCGCGGACAGATCATCGAACATATGGGCTGGCCAGAATATTCTGTAACAACCTGCCATCAGGCCGCCGATGTCGCGCATATAGGGCGGGGCACCTTACCCGAAAAGTTCAACCGCGGCGAATATCTCCTTTATGTTGGAGCCGTCGAAGCCCGCAAGAACTTGCTTCGATTGCTTGATGCCTATCGTGACAGCGGGATCACGACGCCTTTGGTCATTTCGGGGCCGGACGGCTTGGACGTTGCGTCCATCAATGAACGCATCAAGGCAACAGCCGGAGTGGAACGGCTTGGACTTCAGACCCGCGACACAGTGCTCCAGCTGATCGCCGGCGCACGCGCGCTGATCCTTGTGTCCTTGGCTGAGGGTTTTGGCTTACCGGTTGTGGAGGCGATGGCGATGGGAACGCCTGTTCTTTCAGCCGATGTGCCGGCATTGGCAGAGGTTGGCGGCGCGGCCACGCTGCTAGTCGATCCACTCAGCATAGCGGCGTTGCGCGATGGTCTGATCGCCATAGACAGCGACCACTTGTTGCGCGATCGCCTTTCGATGCTTGGAATCAAAAGAGCGCAGTACTTTGCGCTCGCTCCCTATGCACAGCGGCTGCTAAAGCTGTATGGGATAATATGACTAACAACGCTTCATCAGCAATTCGCATCGGACTGGATGGATATAATCTAGCCATGCCACAGGGGACCGGCGTTGCGACCTATGGGCGCAATCTGGCTGCCGCCATAGACGAACTGGGCCATCCGATCGACCTTGTTTTCGGGGTCAACATTCCTCGCAAGGTTGACGATGATCTCAGGGAGTCGCTGTTTTTTGGGCAGTTGGGGGCGGATCCCCCTAATCGGCTAACTATGCGTCGGCGCCTGCGCCGCTGGCGTCTGCATCCCTTTGCGTATGACCTGATCCAGATTCCTGTCACTGGCCGTACGGTGCCATCGGAAGGTAGCGAGCTACTGCCCCCTTTTGACCGGCTGTTCAATCGGGCTGAACTTTACGACATCTGCGCCCGGCATTTCCGTCGTTACGGCAAGTTCATGACATTGAGAATGCCTGATCCGCCTTCGATCATGCACTGGACCTACCCTTTGCCGATCCGACTGGCGGGCGCGCGCAATATTTACACTCTGCACGACCTGGTGCCTTTGCGGCTGCCGCGTGCCAGTCTTGAAGATAAACGCTATTACGACACCCTTGTGCGGACCTGCGTCGATCAGGCCGACCATATTGTAACAGTGTCGGAAAAGTCCCGTACCGATATCATCGACCTGCTCAATGCCGATTCCGAAACGGTCACCAACTGCTATCAGGCCAGCGATCTGCCTGCACTCCGCGATCCGGCAGCGCTGCCCAATCGCCTGCATCAGCTTTTCGATTTGGAGATGAAAGGCTATTTCCTATTTTTCGGCGCAATCGAACCAAAGAAGAATCTGGGCCGTGTGATCCAGGCATATCTTGAGGCGGACATTGCAACTCCGCTTGTCATCGTGGGGGCAGAGGCATGGCATGCCGATCGTGAACTGAAACTGCTCGGTACCGCGCATGGTCGTAAATTACCTGGGGTCGATCGGATACGGCGCATCGACTATGTGCCACGGATATTGCTGACTGACCTTATCCATGGCGCGAAGGCCAGTCTGTTCCCGGCCTTGTACGAAGGCTTTGGCCTGCCCGCGCTGGAGGCGCTGGCTGCTGGCGTTCCGCTCTTGTCGAGCACTACTGGCGCGTTACCTGAAGTAGCGGGCGATGCGGCGTTGTCGGTTGATCCTTATGCCATCGATGCCATGGTCGAGGCCATCCGATGTCTTGACCGGGATGCTGCCCTGCGGACCCGACTCGCCACGCAAGGGCCTGCCCAAGCCGCCAAATTCTCCCGTGCGGCCTTTGCCAATCGCATTGGCCAACTTTACGGAAGGATTATCAAGCGCTAGGCGCTTGCGAGAGAAGCGAGCACTGCCATCGAACACGATCAGCTAGTTACTATGCGGGGGCCGCCCTGGCAGCATTGGAGTGATATCATGTACGTCAAGCGTTGGGTGCGAACTGTGCGGCCCGAACTCATCTTGCTGGCCGCAACCGCGTTGGGTGGGTGCACCTCATTGCCCCGAAATGGTCCGACTGGAAGCCAAATCTCTCGCGGCGCGACGGAACAGAACGCCATTGGCTTCAAGATCGTCGATATCGCGCCAGAGAATATCGGCGCGTTGTCAATGACAAGCAGCCCAACGGGCAGGCTGGCCGCTCTGGCTGCCGTCGGCCAGATCGATCAGATCGGCCCAGGCGATGTCCTGTCCATCGAAATCTACGAAGTGGGTGTCACGCTGTTTGGCGGAAGGGCAAGTATCGGAACCGCCAACATATCTTCGGACAGTCAAACCGGGCTGTCAGCCAGCAGCGAAACGCTGGGTAGTGGCGGCGTTGTCGTAGACCGCGACGGCAATATCACCTTGCCCTATGTGGGAACCATTGCTGTTGCAGGGCTGACGACCTCGCAGGTGCAGGACCAGATCGTTGCTAGATTACGAGACAAATCCCAAAGCCCGCAGGTGATCGTTTCCCTGCGGCGCAATGTTGCCAATGCGGTCATTGTGATGGGGGATGTGGCAAATCCGGGGCGCTTGCCGCTCACATTGGCGCGAGAACGTTTGCTTGATGTAATCGCAGAAAGGGGCGGTATTGGCCGCACAGCACAAACCGGTTCGTCCACCGCTACCGGTACCGGCGCACAGGATGTCCTCATCCGATTCACGCGCGATGGCTACATCGCCGAGCAACCACTCGATAGCATTCTCGCCGGATCGCCCGATGACCTTGTGTTGTTGGGGGGAGATCGTATTGAACTGATCCGCCAGCCTCGCACCTTCACCGTTTTCGGTGCGCTGGACCGGATATCGCAAATTCCGTTCGAAAGCCGGACATTGACACTGGCGGAGGCGCTGGCGCGCGCTGGTGGGCCGAACGACGGCCGCGCCGATCCGCGATCGGTGTTCGTCTTCCGCCTGGCACCCGAAGCCAGCCTGCCCGATCAGCCCGGCGCACCCTCGTCATCCACTGCGATTGAGATGACGCCGGTAGCTTACCGCATCAACATGATGCAGGCGCAAAACTACTTTCTGGCGCAGCGTTTCGTCATGCAGGACAAGGATCTGATCTATATCGGTAACGCTTCGGCCAACCAGCCTCTGAAGCTGGTACAGGCGTTGGGGCAACTCTTCTCGCCAGTCATCGCGGTCCAAAACGCCACACGGTAAAGATCATGATCTGCCCGGCGTTGGACGCGCCGGGCAGATCAGATGGTTCAAGCGGCGTGTTCCCTAACGCCGGCGGTGATCAGCCAGCCAATGCCATAAACGAGCATCAGGGCGAAAAAGGCCGTAAGCACGTTTTTGGTACGCTCCGGGTACAGTGCTTTCACCGGCATGTTCGGATCGACCACTGGCACGACGAAAAGCTGCTGGCGACGAGCGTCGTCCTGCGCCCGCTGCAGTCCAAGAGAGGCGATCTCCAGCTGTTTGGCGGCCATTTCTTGCCGAACCTTGATGCCTTCATAAGCGCCCATGCCTGTTGCAACGTTGCCTGGTCCCTGGGACAGTTTTGCGCCCTCGGCCGCGACCTGGCGGGACAGCGCCGCCACTCGCTGCCGCAGCGCTACCAACTGAGGACTATTGGCGGAAATGGCCGCGGCCATCGATGCTTCCTGAGCCTTTGCAACAGCAAGCTGGCCTTGAAGGTCGGATACCATACCGGTTCTGGACGCGCCGGTAATCTGCGGATTGAAATCCTGCTCGCTCCTGCGGAATTGTGTGATCTGCCGTTGCACTTGCGATAGATTGGTTTCGGCTTCGCGCACGCGACGCTGCGACATCGTGACCGCGTTGGCATAATTGCGCTGATTAAGCATATTGACCCGGCTTTCGCCCAGCTTGAGCAGTTCCTGGATGATGCTGTAGGAATCGTCGGGCCGGAAGCTACGAACCTTCAATGTTGTAATGCCGGTTTCCGAACTCACCTCCACATCGACCTTACCTTTGAAATATTTCTGAAGCTGCTCGGGCGACGGGTTCGTGAACCAGAGGCGTGATAAAGGATCGGCCTCCGGTCTACGAAATTTCTGACTCAGCTCAGTCCTCGATTGCAGGGCGCCAACCGCATCATGCGATTCCAGATAGTCTGCGACCACCATAGCATCGCGTTCGGAAGAGGAACCCCCAACCATTGTCAACGCCTGGCTTAAGCCACTCGGCGCAGCAGCCGGTGCATCCGACGTTCTGACGACGAAATGCGCTTCTGACTGGAACTGATCAGCCGCTATCAGGTAATAATATATCGCGACAAAGGCAGTGGGGAGCAGCACGATCAAGCACCAGTTACGGTGTTCGCGGAACCAGCCCAGCAACCAGGGCCGTGCTGTTGAAGAGGAATGATTCAAGATATGCACCTTAGTGAAGATGAATGCGACGTCTGGTTACTCTGACAGATACGAGCCCGGCATATGTCAGCAACAGGCACCAACTGACAACATAGGGTATATTGACATAGGTATCCTTTGCAGCATGGAACTGACCATATCGCAGAAGTTCAAAGATCGTGGCCAAGGGAAACCAGGTCAGCCAATCTTTATACGGCTGTGGAATCCAAGAGAGTTGGTAAAATGCCCCAGACAAGGGCATCAGAATATATGTAATCGGATGCACAAACCGCGCCACAAGCTTATTATCGTGCGTCCAGGCGCATATTAATAAAGAAACCGCGAAGGAAAACCAGAACATCAAACCGATGCCGGTCAACAATTCCAGCAAACGGGCGGGTGGTTCGGCCATCCCTAATGCGGTAACAAGAGCCATCAGGGCGATGAAGGACATCGTGGTCCCGACACCTTCAAGCAAGCCGCGCGCCAACATCATATCAAAGATTGTAACGCGACGATGATAGAGCAGCGGCATATTGGATTCCAATGCGCCATCGGCGCGGGTCACCATACCCCGGAACATGATGAACAAAGTATATCCAAGGATGGCGAACGGAACGGGATGAATTCTCCCGTGCGGTAAACCATGGCCGGCATGGAGAAGAGCGACTGCGCTGGCCAGACTGAGCGGTTCCAGGAAAACCCAAAGATAGCCGATATTCTCGCGCCCATAGCGGGTATGGAGTTCGCGCATTAAAAGCGCGCCGATCACATCGCCTTGGACCTTCAGGCCGCGCCAAAAGCCACGATCGCCCGTCGAGCCGGACGTGTTTGAAATCATAGTCATGCGCGAACTTCTATCTTGAGGCGGGGTGCCATAGAGCATAAATTTGCCATCGTCACCGTCGGTCCGGACGGACGAATGGCGCAATTGGCTCTTTGCTGATTTTGATGCGCCATGGTTGCGGCCATATCCTGCTACCGGATGCTACTCAATGCGCACTTTGCGCTTTTGATGCGGGTTTCGGTAAATTGTCGCCTTGTCATCAGGTTTCGCATATGGGCGAAGATATGAAGCATATTTTTTCCCGTTCAGGTATCCTGTCTCGCTTGCGCCCCAACTCCATGAATGATGGCGGTATCCGTTTGTTTCATCTGGATCATCTCCGTTCCCATCCGCGACAGCGCAACGAAGCGGTGATCCGCCAACTCTGCGCCAATGCTTATCTGGGTGAGCAGCGCTCATTGTGTCGGGTGCTGGGCCGATACAAAATGATCGTGGATACCTCCGACGTAGGGCTCTCAAGCCATTTGCTGCTCGATGGCTACTGGGAAATGTGGCTTACTGAATTACTGACGGATCTAGTCAAGCCCGGCATGAAGGTGGTCGATGTTGGCGCCAACCTTGGCTATTTCTCATTGCTGATGGCGGATCTTGTAGGGCCGAAGGGGCAGGTTCATGCCTTTGAGCCGAACACAGATCTGGCGCGGCGGATGACACAGAGCCTTGCGATCAACGGCTTTGAGGGCATTGCCACGGTGCATGAGCAGGCATTGGCAGACGTTGAAGCGGAGGTATTGCTAGTCGTGCCTGCGCAGGAACCCAAAAATGCCTATTTGTTGCCTGCCGACCACCCCGTTTCCGGGGATGAGGCAACCGAAACCCGCCTGCTGCGCACGCGAAGGCTCGACAGCTACATTGAATTGCACGATGCGGATATCATCAAGATCGATGCCGATACGTCCGAACTGACGATCTGGCACGGCATGGCAGGCATGCTTCAGGGGGGTCGTCCGCTGACGATCGTGCTGGAATTTGCGCGAGTACGTTATGCAGATCCGGGCGCATTCATAGATCAGATATTATCAGACGGATTTCGTCTTGCTGAAATCACATTGGAGGGGGGCGTTCAGCCGACAACTAGGGAAGCAATCCTTGCGGCTTCCCCGACCGACGATGTGATGTTGCTTCTAACCCGCTGAAAACAGTGTCCAAAGCTATATTTTGCAGGAGATCACTATTTTCTCGACGATGATCTCCCCTGCCGATGGTGTGATGGACAGCTGAATGGGGCCTGCGACATTGGGCAATGGACAGGACAAGATTGTCGGTCCGTGGGCGGGCTGTTGAATCAGGAGACTGTTCAGGCCAATCGCAATCGTGACGGGATCGCCTGTCGCCATCATATGGATATGCACATAAGCATTGGCTAATCCGGACCAATGAAACCACAATGCGGCATCATCGCCCCTGATGCCGCAGCCGGTTACCGTTGGTGACAGCCAGCTATGACCGTGGCGCAGGGATTCACCTGATATCATGTCATCGTCGGCTTGTCGTGAAAGCGACATGGGCCAGACGCCCGCGCCAGTGATCCGGGGCATCGTGTCGTGCGTGCGCGATGGGATCATCCGCGCCTTAGCTATAAGGTCCGTTGCAATCTGCCGCCAACTTTGCGGCACGTAAAGCCGCTGTATCTCGGCTTCAGCGCCGAGCCGTGTTTCCTTGTCCAATAGAGTGCACACGGTCGTGGCGATATCTGCCGCATCATAAGGATCGAAATAGCGGGCAAAGGAGCCGCCAGCCTCCGGTAGTGAGGAAATGTTGGAAATTGCCGGAACCTTGCCATAGGATAATGCCTCGGACACTGGTAGCCCCCACCCTTCGTACAAACTTGGATAAAGCGCGAAAAGGCAGTGTTCATACAGCGTCGCCAGTTCGTCATCAGGAATGCCGTGCAGGATATGCACCATACGCTGTAACGCTGGATGGTCGCGCAGCATCTGGTGCATATCCTCGTTGAGCCAGCCACGCCCGCCTACACAGACCAGATTGGGCAGAGCGCTTTCACCCAACCTGTTGGCCAGCGTTATCCAAGCTTTGAACGCTCCTATATGATTCTTTCGGGGTTCCAGCGTCGAAACCAGCAAGACGTAGTTTTGCCCTTCAAGGCTGTAGGCTTGTAGAATGTCGGTGCTGGTCGAACCCTGCCGGAAATCGCCATCAAGACGAACGACGGGAATGGCATCGGCAGGTACGGAGGCATTCCATTGCATCGATTTTTCGATGAGATCGCGCCGGGTGGCCTGCGAAATCGCAATATATCCATCTGCCGAGTGAAGCAGGGATCCGAACCAGGCGCGATAATCGCGGACAAGCGACTGCATGAACCATAGCGGTTCGATCAACGGGATCAGGTCGAAGACAAGGGGAACATAAATGATGGCATCGCGGGTACGGATGGTACGGACATCTAGCAGATAATTGCGATCCGCCCAGGACGTGCCAAGATTGACCAGGATGCCACAGTACGGGAACAGGGCCGTCCGCGATACCGCGATCGTACGGTATAAATGGCCCAGATGGTCCCGCCATGCCGGATCCTCCGTATCATCGCTCTGCTTGGCCAATCGGCAAAGCGTCTCGAAGCGGTCATCGTCCAGTCTGATCCATCCCCGTCGAGCACTGGCATAGATGCAGAATATCGGCCGAATTTTATCTTCTAGAGCGGCTAGTGATATCTCGATCTGGACGCGTTGAATGCCCGTTGGCAAGCGGCGTTGACCAAAGAAGGCGATCAGGTCGGTCACATCCAGCAGGACCGCGCCGGGGGGCAGTCTTCTATGATCCTGAGCCTTGTGTGCTGCGGGTTCGACCTCCAGCACGGTGAGCGCATCAATCCATATGCCATCTTCCAACGCTTCGCGTTCAGGCATCACCCGTGCAAGTTCCGACAGCGCTTCCAGATTTGCCCGGTCCCGTTGCAAAGCACGTATGAAATAATTGGCCGCCTCTGCGGGCTGACTCCAAGCCTTTGCCATATGCCCAAGATGGATCAGGGGTTCGGCCTTTTCTGGCTGCAGGCGCGCGGCTTCTTCATACGCAGCCGTAGCGCGATCGATCGCGCCAGCCTCTTTTTCCATGTGACCGAGCTGAACCCACAGATGCTGCAAATGCGGCTCATTGGTCACCGCCTGGCGATAACCGGAGGCGGCAGCGGCCCAGTCCTGGCGGGTGCGAGCCACGTTAGCGAATTTGATATGCACCGCCGTGCCACGCCGGACGGGCAGCCCATTCGACCTGGGACCAAGTCTCCATTTTTTGGACATGCGGCCCAGCCAGCTTCTGATTGATCGCATATTTAGCCCCTAGGGCACGGATATGCAGGCGGCAACGGGCCGATATGGACCGTTTGTGCTGCACCTCCGGCGGCGCGCGTCATCCAATCACATAATCCCGCAGCAACGCCAGCACCTGCGCATTGATGGTCGCCGCTTGCTCCGCTGTGCTGCTTTCGGTGTAGCAGCGCAGTTCAGGCGCGTTGCCACTGGGGCGCAGGTGGACGATGTCGTCGCCGGTGAAATGGATGCGCAACCCGTCGGTGCGGTTGATCCCGTCCGCCACGCCAACGATGCCACCGAACATGTCGGTTAACCGACTCAGTATCGCCACCTCATTCCCTTCCTCGAGATGCGCGATCAACGCCTGGCTCTGGACAGTGGGGTAATTCTGCAGCCGCTCGCTGAAGGTATAGCGCGCAGGCAATTTCGCCTGAAGCGCCGACAGGGACAGGCCCCGCCGCCGTACATCGGCCAGCGTGGCGAGGATCGGCAACACCGCGTCGCGCGTCGGGAGCGCGCCCAAAGTGCGCGCTCCCGACGATACAGGCGTTGCCAGCAGGAAGCCACCATTCGCCTCATAGCCGCATATCGTAGCGTGCCCTTTGCCCGTCAACGCGTTCATCGCCTCGATCACGAAGGGGGAGCCTATGCGTGTGCGGGATACTGCGTCGAAAAAGCCGGATAACTCGACAGCGCTGTTGCAGCTGACAGGCGTCGCCACCGCCTTGATGCCAAGCGCCCGAGCGCACAAGATGCCCAGCACGTCGCCGCGCATCCATATGCCAGTCTCGTCGGCGAGCAGGGGGCGATCAGCATCGCCATCGGTCGATAGGATTGCATCCAGCTCAAACTCTGCCGACCATTTGCGAGCCAACTTGTGGTCCTCGGGCCGCACCGCCTCTGTATCGACAGGGATGAATTTCTCTGAACGGCCCAGCGCTACTGCTTGCCCGCCCAGCGCATCGACCAGGCGCATCAATATATCGCGTCCGACAGTAGAGTGTTGATAGACGCCGAGTTTCAAACCCGACAGCGCATGATCTCCGAAGAAGTCGACATAGCGCGCCACGTAGGCGGTCTCAACATCGATGATCGGCGGTAAAGGTTGCGGGCTCTTCAGCCTCCCTTTTCCGTCGAATCGATCGGGCAAGGTCACCTCCTGCGCGCGTATGGCCATTTCGTCGGGCTTCAGCACCTCGCCATCGATACGGTTGAACTTGATGCCGTTGCGGTCATCGGGGATGTGGCTTCCGGTCACCATCAAAGAAGGGACGCCCTGCGCAAAGCCATAGGCCGCAACCGCCGGGGATGGGACAAAGCCGCAATGGTCCGGGATTCCGCCTTTATGCCGGACCGCCGCCGAACATGCCGCCATGATGCGGGGCGAGGACGGACGTAGGTCGCCGGCGATCGCCACATGCCCGCCTGGCGCAAACTGACCAATAGCCTCCAGATGCTGCAGAAAGGCGCAGGTGTAGGCGAAACAGACGCTGTCCGTCATGGCGGTCACCAGACCGCGTGCGCCGCTGGTTCCAAAGGCGACCCCGGAACGAGCCATCAGGTCGGCAACCGAAACAGTCTGCGTCATATATCCTCAAATCTTGCACCATGCGCTAACGCTTGACGGTCAGGCCGGAAAGAGGGGCGTTCGGATCAGCTGGCAGGGGTGCGCCCTGCCTCCTTGATCGCCTCGGTCACCTTGCGTACCTTCTGCGATTCACCGCGCTTCATGATCATGACCTCGCCCTGTGAAACCACGACGATCAGGTCATCGACATCGACCAGCGTGACCCGTGGGCCGTCGCTATGGATAAGGCAATTGCGCGCGCCCAGAGCCAGCGCTTCTCCGCGAATGGCGTTGCCATCGCCATCCTTGGGACTGATAGAATGGAGCGAATCCCAGCTTCCGACATCCGACCAGCCCATGTCGACCGGCACGCAGGCGACATGTTCTTCCCGTTCCATGATGGCATAGTCGACCGAATCCGATGGGCAGGCCGCAAAGGCTTGAGCGTCGGGGGAGACGTGCAGGCCAGTGCGTTCGGCGCTTTCCAGTGAAGCCTTGGCTGCCACCAACATGGCGGGTTGATGGCGCTCCAGCGCGGCCAGATAGGCGTCTGCGCGGAACAGGAAGATGCCGGCATTCCAGACATGATTACCTTGCGCCAGCATCGCATGGGCGCGGGCGGCATCGGGTTTTTCGACGAAGCGTTCCACTTTATGAACCTCGTCACCACAGGTCTCGCCCATCCTGATATAGCCATAACCGGTTTCGGGCGCATCTGGCGTGATGCCGAATGTGATCAGCCAGCCTTCCGATACCAGTGGCAGGGCGCGGGCGATCGCCGAATGAAAGGCAGGCAGGTCGGCGATCATATGATCGCTGGGCATGACCAGCATGGCGTCGCCCGATTGCGTCTCAAGGGCTGCCAGCGCGATGGCAGGTGCCGTGTTGCGGCCGAAAGGTTCGAGCAGGATAAGATAGTCATCGACCCCGCTGGCACGGAGTTGCGCGTCAATAATGTCTGCATGGGCCGCATTCGCAACAAGGATCGGGCGGCCGACAAAGGCATCGCAACCATCAGCCCGCTTGATGGTGAGCTGCAACATGGTCTCGTCCGCCGTGAGCGGAAGCAATTGCTTGGGACGCTCCGGCCTTGAAACCGGCCATAGCCGGGTGCCGGAGCCACCGGACAAAATGACTGGGACAATTTTAGGGTTGTTGGTCATAAACTCGTCAGAATAAGTTCAATAAACATTGGAGGGCGATCCAGAAGCGGTGTGGAGCGCCCCATCTGCGTGCTTCATGGGCGAAAAAGCGTCTGCTTGCCAAGCATTTTAAAAATGATGGATATTCACATCATCGCATTTTAATCGGCGTTGCGAAAATGTTGTCGATCTAGCAAGGCTGGTTTGCAAGAGGTGAAGCATGGAAATCCAGACTTTCGATATCGCCGGCGCCATGCTCCTGACACCTCGCCATATCGGTGACAAGCGGGGGTATTTCGCCGAAACCTTCCGCGCGGATCTGTTCGCGCAGCATATCGGTGACTACAGCTTCGTTCAGGACAATGAGTCCATGAGCGCCAGAGTCGGCACCATTCGCGGCCTGCATTTCCAGAGTGAGCCCCATGCCCAGGGCAAGCTGGTCCGCTGCACCGCTGGTGCCCTGTTCGACGTGGCGGTCGATATCCGCGTCGGGTCGCCCACCTATGGCCAATGGGTCGGGGAAACGCTGACACCGGATAATGGCAAGCAATTGTGGGTGCCGCCCGGCTTTGCCCACGGTTTCTGCACGCTCGAACCCAACACGGTCATCGCCTACAAGGTCTCCGGTGGCTATTATAACACCGCATGTGACAAAGGTCTCGCCTGGGACGATGCGGCCATCGGCATCGCATGGCCCGACATGGCCGACGCCGAAACCCTTTCGGCCAAGGATCGCCAGCAGCCGCTGCTGGCCGACCTCCCCGCCTATTTCAGCTGGAGCAAATAACCCATGCGCGTAATCGTCACCGGCGGAGCCGGCTTCATCGGCTCGGCCCTCGTCCGCTATCTGGTGCTGGACAAGGGCTATGACGTCCTGACCATTGACGCGCTGACCTATGCCGGGTGCGAAGCCTCGCTGAAGGAAGTTGAAGGCAAAAACACCCACCAGTTCCTGCACGCCAATATCTGCGACCGCGCGGCGATGGACGCCGCGATCACGGGTTTCAAACCCGACCGCATCATGCACCTGGCCGCCGAAAGTCATGTCGACCGCTCGATCACTGGAGCGGCCGATTTCATCCAGACCAATGTCGTGGGCAGTTTCACCCTGCTCGAGGCCGCGCGTGCCTATTGGAATGGTCTTGAAGGCGATGCTAAGGCCGCCTTCCGCTTCCTTCACGTCTCGACCGACGAAGTCTATGGCTCGCTGGGTGACGAGGGCTTGTTCGAGGAAACCACCCCCTACGACCCCAGTTCGCCCTATTCCGCGTCGAAGGCCGCGTCCGATCATCTGGCAAAGGCATGGCAGCGCACCTATGGCCTGCCGGTGGTAGTGTCGAACTGCTCGAACAATTACGGCCCCTATCACTTCCCCGAAAAGCTGATCCCGCTCACCATCCTGAACGCCCTCGAAGGGTGCAAGCTGCCCGTTTATGGCAAGGGCGAGAATGTGCGCGACTGGCTCTATGTGGACGATCATGCTCGTGCGCTGGATATCATCATCGAGAAGGGTGAACCGGGCGAAACCTATAATGTCGGCGGTCGTAACGAGCGTAAGAATATCGATGTGGTGCTGCGCATCTGCGCCGTGCTCGACGAACTGCGCCCGACCGACACGCCGCGCGCCGACCTGATCGAATATGTTACCGACCGCCCCGGCCATGATGCCCGCTACGCCATCGACGCGACGCGGCTCGAAACTGAACTGGGTTGGAAGGCGCAGGAGAATTTCGACACGGGCATCGAAAAGACGGTGCGCTGGTATCTGGACAATGAGTGGTGGTGGCAGCCGCTGCGCGACCAATATGACGGCCAGAGGCTGGGCCTCAACAAATGAGGATCGCGGTCACGGGTCAGGCCGGCCAGGTCGTCACCAGCCTGATCGAGCGCGGCGTGGCTGCCGGGCATGAGGTGATCGCCATCGGCCGTCCGCAGATGGACCTGGCCGATCCCGCATCGGTCGTTCGCGCGCTGGAGGCCGCGGCCCCCGACGTCATCGTCTCGGCCGCCGCCTATACCGCCGTCGACAAGGCTGAGATGGAGAGCGATCTGGTCCATGCCATCAACGGCGCGGGTGCTGGTGCGGTGGCGCAGGCGGCGAAGACGCTGGACGTGCCGCTGGTCCATATCTCGACCGACTATGTGTTCGACGGAACGCTGGACCGTCCCTATCTGGAAAGCGATCCGACCGGCCCCACCGGCGTCTATGGCGCGTCCAAGCTGGCAGGCGAACAAGCCGTGCTGGCGACGCATGACGATAGTGCGGTGCTGCGCGTGGCCTGGGTCTACAGCCCGTTCGGCGGCAATTTCGTAAAGACCATGTTGCGCGTCGGGGCGGATCGCGACGAATTGGCCGTGGTTGCCGATCAGGTCGGCAATCCTACCAGCGCGTTGGATATCGCCGATGCTATCCTGTTGGTAGCTACCAATATGGTATCCGATAGTAGCCCACAGCTACGCGGAATTTTCCACATGACCGCCAGCGGCGAAGCGTCATGGGCCGATTTTGCCGAAGCCATCTTTGCGGCATCCGCCACCCATGGCGGCCCGTCTGCATCGGTGCGGCGCATTGGCACCGCCGATTATCCCACGCCCGCCACCCGGCCCGCCAATTCGCGGCTTGACTGCGGCAGAATCGCCCGTGTCCATGGCGTGACTTTGCCCGACTGGCGCGGGTCGCTCGTTACAGTGGTTGCGCGCCTGCAATCAGCCAACTGAATGATTTGCTGAAAGAGGAACGACCAATGAAGGGCATTATTCTGGCTGGCGGCAGCGGCACGCGGCTTTATCCCATGACGCTGTCGACGTCGAAGCAGCTCATGCCGGTCTATGACAAACCGATGATCTATTATCCGCTTAGCACGCTGATGCTGGCGGGTATCCGCGAAGTGCTGATCATCTCCACCCCGCGCGACCTGCCCGCCTTCCAAGCGCTGCTGGGCGACGGATCGGCCTGGGGCATGACGCTAGAATATGCGCAGCAACCCAGCCCCGACGGGCTGGCGCAGGCTTATGTTATCGGCGCCGATTTCGTGGCCGGGCAGCCTTCCGCACTGATCCTGGGCGACAATATCTATCACGGCCACGGCCTGCCCGAAGTTCTGGCCAGCGCTTCGTCGCGCACGAGTGGCGCGAGCGTATTCGCCTATCATGTCAACGATCCCGAACGCTATGGCGTGGTCAGTTTCGATGAGAGGATGAAGGCCATCAGCATCGAGGAAAAGCCGGAAAATCCCCAGTCCAACTGGGCCGTCACAGGCCTCTATTTCTACGACGAACAGGTTGTCGACATCGCCGCCAACCTCAAGCCCTCCGCGCGGGGCGAACTGGAAATCACCGACGTCAACCGGGTCTATCTGGAGCGCGGCGAACTCAACGTTGAAATCATGGGCCGCGGCTATGCTTGGCTCGACACTGGCACGCCCGACAGTATGCTCGATGCGGCCGACTTCGTCCGGGTCCTTGAAAAGCGGCAGGGTTTCAAGATCGCCAGCCCCGAGGAAATCGCTTACCGTCAGGGTTTCATAGATGGTCCTCAACTGGAACAGGCGATCGAGAGGCTAGGCAAGTCCGACTATGGCCGCTATCTGCGAAGGATATTGGCAGGCAATTAATTCGTTTTTCAACAGGGCCGTTTGTGAGCTTTTGAAATCGGATCAACAAAGATTCTAGTTTGAGTTGTTCTATGCAGAAGCTGTTGCCTCGTTATGTTGAAAAACCTTGGGGACGAACCACTCTTCCACAAAATTTCGTCAATGTTTCCAATCGCCGGATCGGCGAAGTTTGGTTTGAAAATAAGGATGGGCAAGATCTCCCCCTGCTCGTAAAATATATCTTCACCAGCGAACGACTATCTATTCAGGTGCATCCTGATAATCAGCAGGCAATGGCGAAAGGCTTGTCGCGTGGGAAAGAGGAGATTTGGTATATTCTGGATTGCGAGCCTGACGCGTCACTCGGCATCGGCTTAACCCATGCACTGACGCAGGAACAATTTCGGTATGCCGCAGAAAATGGCTCACTGGAACAATTTATAGACTGGAAGCTAGCAAAGCCAGGAGACTGCTATTTCATTCCTGCAGGTACTGTGCATGCCATCGGGGCAGGCATCACACTGGCTGAAATACAGCAAAATGCGGATGTGACCTACCGGCTGTATGACTATGGTCGGCCCAGGGAGCTCCATCTTGACGATGGAATATCTGTCAGCAATCTCGCCCCTTATGAACGCGACGCTATGAAAGCGCCTCTTGGAAGCAACCTTCCTCTCATTTCGGAAACGGAGGCCCCATTCTCGCTCGATCTTGTGCATTGGCCAGATGATCAAGCGATAACCCTACCGCAAACCAGAGGCGCGATCTGGTTTACACCACTTACAGGCAGCGGGATGGCCAACGGCGTAGCGTGGGATAAAGGCGATTGTCTGCTACTGGACGGCAATTGTGAAATCACCCTGAAAGCGCCAACTTCCGCTCTGCTGGCAACAGTTGCTGATGGGGGTAACCTGTCGGCTAAAGCGGGATAAGCAAAGATGGGATTCAAACCTTCGATGCTGCAAGCCGATCCGCCGCGGCCCTTATCCGTTGAGGAACAGGATGCGTCGTGGTCTCATTGTAAACGGTATTCTCAGGCCACGGCCAGCCAGGGCATGAGGTCGGCGACACTGTTGGCGGGATGACTATTGGCTATGACGTGCTCCCCGAGAGTTCCCTCATTCTAAGGCTTGTGGGATTTAGGATTGCACTGCTACCCAACCTTGGGCCACCCTTAGCTAGAGTTTTGCGCCTCGCTCGG
>CAZLSU010000057.1:0-20126 GCA_964562225.1 uncultured Sphingobium sp. | reverse complement strand
AGCAACTGACTTTTAATCAGTAGGTCGCTGGTTCGAACCCAGCTGGACTCACCAGCCTTATTTCAGCCCGCCGCCCAGTGCGCGATAGAGTTCGACCATATTGGCCGCGCGGGTCAGGCGCGTCGCCAGCAGGCTGCGTTCGGCGTTGTAGAGGGACCGCTGCGAATCCAGCGTCGTCAGGAAACCGTCGACCCCTGCGCGAAAACGCGCCTCCGACAGGCGATAGGCAACCCGCGATGAGTCCGCGAGCGACGCCTGCGCCTCCAGTTGGGCGCTCATCGTCCCCCGCCGGGCCAGTGCATCGGCCACTTCGCGAAAGCCCGTCTGTACGCTTTTTTCATAGGTCGCGACCATCGCGTCTCGGCTCGCTTCGGCCAGGCGGAGATTGCCCTTGTTCCGCCCGAAATCGAAGATCGGCAGGCTGGCGCTCGGCGCGACCGACCAGAAATCGCTGCCCGAACCAAACAGGTTGGACAGGCCCATACTGAGCGTTCCAAACGCTGCCGTCAGCGAGATATTGGGGAAGAACGCCGCCCGCGCCGCGCCGATATTGGCGTTGGCTCCGCGCAGTTGATGTTCGGCCGCCTTGATGTCAGGCCGCCGCAGCAAGATATCCGACTCGATATTTTCCGGCAGATTTTCCAGCGTCGCACCCGACTGGGGAATGCCCTCGGGCAGATCTGCCGCCCCAATGGTCGTCCCTGCCAGCAGGTTGAGCGCATTCTGGTCCTGCGCCACCAATGTCGTCGCTTCGGCGATATCGGATCGCGCCTGATCATAGCTGGTCTGCGCCTGCCGCACCTCAAGTTCGGATGCTATGCCACCGGCGAAGCGCGCCCGCGTCAACGCCAGCGTCTGGCCGAACGCCTTTTCCAGATCGCGCGCAATCCGCAACCGTTCCTGGTCCGCCGCCATCGTCAGCCATGTCGTCGCGACCTGCGCAACGAGCGCGGTCTGCGCCGCATTACGGTTTTCGACTGCCGCGAAATATTGCTCCTGCGCCTGTTTGCTCAAGTTGCGCACTCTACCGAACAGGTCGATTTCCCAGGCCGAAACCCCGACCTGCGCGCGATAGATGTCGCTTCGCCCGGACACGGCTCCCTGAGCGAATGGGGTATCCTGATAGGTCGCGCCCCCGCTCGCCCCCAATGTCGGGAACAGATCGGCGCGCTGGGTGCGATATTGCGACTGCGCCTGCGCCACATTGGCGAGCGCGACACGCAGGTCGCGATTATTGGCGAGTGCCCCTTCGATCACACGCGCCAGCCGCGCATCGGTGAAGAAGTCGCGCCAGGCCGTGTCCGCAGGCACGATCGCGGCCTGCCCGTCATCGGCGGCATAGGCCGGTCCCTGCGGTGTCTCCACCGGCACCGGCAGCGCAGGCCGGACATATTTGGGTGCCATGTCGCAGGCGGCGAGTGCCAGTGCCAAACTAAGGGCACCAACGGCTTGGGGAATAGGCATCAAATCAGGTCTCCTGCGGCGCGGCAGGACCGGCCGCTGCGTCCGTCCTTTGGGCATCGTCGCGATGCTGGCGGAACAACCGTTTCACCACGGTGAAGAATACCGGCACGAAGAAGATCGCCAGCACGGTCGCGGACAACATGCCGCCAACCACGGCCCAGCCGATCGCCCGCTGTCCACCCGCACCCGCGCCGGTCGACAATGCCAACGGCAACACGCCGAAGATGAAGGCGAGGCTGGTCATCAGGATCGGCCGCAGGCGCAGCTTGCCCGCCTCCAGCGCCGCCTGTGCCGGAGCCATGCCTTCGCGCATCTTTTCCTCGGCGAATTCCACGATCAGGATCGCGTTTTTCGCCGATACGCCGATCGTCGTGATCAGGCCGACCTGGAGATAGATGTCGTTATTGAGACCTACCAGCCCGGCCGCGATCACTGCGCCGAGGACGCCGAGCGGCACGACCAGCATCACCGCGATCGGCACCGACCAACTTTCATATAATGCCGCCAGACACAGGAAGACAATCAGCATCGAAAGCGCATAGACCGCCGGTGCCTGCCCGCCTGACGTGCGCTCCTCATAGGAAATGCCGTTCCAGGAATAGCCGACACCCGCGGGCAGCTTCGCCATATGTTCCTCCATCGCTGCCATAGCCGTGCCGCTGCTGATCCCAGGCGCAGGCGCACCCATGATCTGCATCGACGGCACGCCATTAAAGCGTTCCAGCTTGGCCGGACCGTTGATCCATTCGGTCGCGGAGAAGGAGGAGATCGGTGCCATGACCCCCGAGTTTCCCCGAACATGAAAGGTTCCGATCGACGCGGGCGTGGTGCGAAACGGCGCGTCGGCCTGTACAAACACGCGCTTCACGCGGTCGCGGTCGATGAAGTCGTTGACATAAGAACTGCCGAGCGCCGTGCTGAGCGTGTCGTTGATGTCGGCCTGCGCAATCCCGAGCGCGCCTGCCGCGGCCCAGTCGATATCCAGCTTTAGCTGCGGCGTGTCTTCCAGCCCATTTGGCCGGACCTGCGCAAGGCGTTTGTCGGCCATAGCCATGCCCAGCAACTGGTTACGCGCTTCCAGCAGCTTGTCATGCCCCAGATTGCCCTGGTCGAGCAGTTGAAAGTCGAAGCCCGACGCATTGCCCAGTTCCTGCACGGCCGGCGGCACGAAGGCGATCGCCATACCTGCCGACAGCTTTTGGAACGCGGCGTTGGCACGCTCGGCGATCGCCTCGGCCCCGTTTTCTTTGCCCTTGCGCTCATCCCACGAACGCATCCGGACGAACACGATGCCCACATTCTGACCTTGCCCGACAAAGCCGAACCCCGCGATCGTGAAGACGGCCTCCACATTGGCCTTTTCGTCGATCAGATAATGGTCGCGCACCTTGGCGAGCGTGCGCTCTGTTTCCTCGATCGTGGAACCGGCCGGCAGTGACACCTGATTGATCAAGCGTCCCTGATCTTCATTGGGCAAGAAGCCGGACGGCAGGCGCAGGAAGATGACGGCCATGCCGACAACGATCAGCCCATAGATCAGCATGGTGCGGCCCCAGTGCCGCTCGACTTTCTCCACGCCGCCGCCATAACGCACGACACCCTTGTCGAACGTGCGGTTGAACCAGCCGAAAAAGCCTTTCTGCGTTGCATGGTCGTGCCGCGCAGGCTTCAGGATCGTTGCGCACAATGCTGGCGTCAGGACCAATGCGACCAATACGGACAGGATCATGGACGACACGATAGTGATCGAGAATTGACGGAAGATGACGCCGGTCGATCCCCCGAAAAAGGCCATGGGCAGGAACACCGCGGACAGCACCAGGCCGATACCGATCAGGGCGCCGCTGATCTCGTCCATAGATTTGCGGGCGGCGTCCTTGGGGCTGAGGCCCTCGTCCTGAATCAGGCGCTCGACATTCTCGACGACCACGATCGCATCGTCCACCAGTAGGCCGATCGCCAACACCATACCGAACAGGGTCAAGGTGTTGATCGTGAAGCCGGCCGCGTAGAGGATCGCGAGCGTCCCCAGCAACACCACCGGCACCGCGATGGTCGGAATCAGCGTCGCGCGCCAATTCTGAAGGAACAGGAACATCACTACGAATACGAGCAGGACGGCTTCGACCAATGTATGGATGACCTGCTCCACCGACAGGCGGACGAAGGTCGAATTATCGACCGGAAAGTCATATTTTACCCATATCGGGAAATTCTTGGACAGCGCCTTAACCCGCGCCTGCACGTCCACCACGGTGTCCAGGGCATTTGCACCGGGGGCCAGCTTTATACCGAAACCCGCTGCCGAATGGCCATTGAACTTGGCGCTGAAACTGTAATTCTCGCCGCCCAGTTCGATCCGCGCCACATCGGACAGCCGCACCACCGATCCATCGCTGTTGCTGCGCAACAATATCTGGCGAAACTGCTCGGGCGTGCGCAATCGGGACTGCGCCGTCACGGTGGCGTTGAGCGCCTGTCCGGCAGGCGAAGGCGTCCCGCCCACCTGTCCCGCCGAAACCTGCGCGTTCTGCGCACGGATCGCGGCTTTCACATCACCCGTTGTGACGCTCAGATTGGCCATCTTATATGGGTCGAGCCAGATGCGCATCGCATATTGCGCGCCCAGCAACTGGGTGTCTCCAACCCCGTTGACGCGGCTGATCGGGTCTTGCAGCGTCGAAGCGATAAAATCGCCGGCATCGCGCTGGTCGTGGATGCCGTCATCGGCATAGACGGCCATCACCATCAGGAAGCTGGACGTCGATTTGGTGACGCGCAGACCTTGCTGCTGAACCTCTTGCGGCAACAACGGCGTCGCCTGCGCGAGTTTATTTTGCACCTGCACCTGCGCGATATCGGCGTCCGTGCCCTGCTCGAACGTCAGCGTGATCGCCAGGTTTCCGGCCGAATCGCTGGTCGATGAGAAGTAGCGCAGATTGTCGATGCCCTTGAGTTGCTGCTCGATGACCTGCGTCGTCGTGCTTTCCAGGGTCTGGGCATTGGCACCGGGATAGCTGGTACTGATCGCGACCGTGGGCGGCGCGATTTCGGGGAATTGCGCCACCGGCAGCGACCGTAACGCCAGCAGGCCCGCCAGCATGATGACGACCGCGATCACCCATGCGAAGATGGGCCGATCAATGAAATAACGCGCCATAATCTATTGCGCCCCGCCGGTTTCGACCGTCACCTGTTTGGGCGCACCCGGCTTTACGACCGTGCCCGGACGCAGGTTTACCAGCCCCTCGACGATCAGCCTGTCACCCGGCTTCAACCCGCTGGTCACGATCCACTTGTCGCCCACCGCACGGTCGGTCACCACATTGCGCATCTCGACCTTGTTCTGCGCGCCGACGATCAATGCCGTCGCGCGACCGCGCGCGTCCCGCGTGATGCCCTGCTGCGGCGCGAGTATGGCCTGACTGCGTTGCCCCTCTACCAGGGTTGCACGCACATACATGCCCGGCAGCAACAGCCGATCGGGATTGGCAAAGGTCGCACGCAGCGTCACCGCCCCCGACGTCGGATCGACCGACACTTCGGAAAATTGCAGCCGCCCCTCGATCGGATAAGGCTTGCCGTTCGGCAGCATCAGTTTCACCCGCGCGCCGCCATCCGCCGTCACGCCGCCGCTGCGCATCGCTTCCTTCAGGTCCAGGATCTGCGCGGCCGACTGGGTGATGTCCACATAGACCTGATTGGTCTGCTGAATGGTGGTCAGCGCGCCCGCCTGCCCGGCCTGCACCAGCGCGCCCGGCGTGAACAGCGACCGACCGATATAGCCCGAAATCGGTGCGCGGACGCGGGTGAAGCCCAGGCTCACCTGCGCGGTCTGCACCGCGGCGCGCTGGGTCGCCACATCGGCGCGGGCCTGTCCGGCCGCGGCATTGGCATTGTCGGCCTCCTGACGGCTCACCGCGTTGATGCCGACCAGTTCCTTGAACCGCTGCGCCTGTAGGCCGGTCGCGGCGATAGAGGCTTGCGCGCGGGCAAGGCCGCCCTGCGCGGAGGCAAGGCTGGCACGATAGGGCGCATCCTCGATTTCGTAGAGAAGCTGGCCTGCGCGAACATAGGCCCCTTCCTCGAACAGGCGGCGGCGGATCACACCGCTGATCTGCGGCCGCACTTCAGATGTCTCGAACGCGACGATTCGGCCCGGCAGTTCGGCGACCAGGGGCACGCTTTCCACCTTCATCGACACGATGCCTACGGCTGGCGGCGGGGGAGCGGGCGGTGGCGCCTCGCCACATGCCGCCAGCGCCAGAGCCGACGCGCAGGCACCCAGCCCGGCGAGATTGAAGCGACGCATTATAATTCCCACCTGTCGGACCGAGCCTGGAATGAACGTTCATTCTGGTTGCTCGCCAAGTAGGAATATGCGAAGGATTTTTCAAGAATAAAAAGGATGGCTGGGGTAAAAATGGTTGCGGTGCAGCATGAATCGAGCGGGCGCGCCCGCATATTGGCAGCCGCGCGAGACCTGTTTTCAGGTCAGGGCTTTCATCAGACGTCGATGGCCGAACTTGCGTCATCGGCCCAGATATCGGTAGGCCAGATATATCGCCTGTTCAAAGGCAAGGACGAGATAATAGCGGCGATCGTCGATGCGGACCGTGACATTCGCCTGATCGAGATGACCGACATCTACGACCGGTTGAAAAGCGGCGATATCAGTATCGAGGCTGCGTTTCAGAAACTGGTATGCACCGCCCATGCCAAGGAGAAGGAGGCATTGTCCTTCGACATTCTTGCCGAAGCGTTCCGCAATCCGGTCGTCGGATCGACCATCACCAACCTGTGCCTGCGCTACAAGCAATTGTTGCGCGAATTTGCCTGCATCGCCAATCCTGCCCTGTCCGACGATGCGCTCGACGCTGCCGAGGAGGTCATTCTCGCCTGCCTGTTCGGCCTTGGCCACCGCAGCCTGTCACGACCTGCACTGAACCTCGAACAGACGGCCGTGCGCGCGGCGGACATGCTGCTGGCGGCGTTGCGCCACATGCACTGACCAGAGTTTGATTGCTGCGCCGCAGGAAGCTGCTAGGCTGGATATCTCAGCATGGCAGGAGACCCGATGACGCCCGATCCGCGAGTCCCCTGGTGGCGCGGTGCCGCCATCTATCAAGTCTATCCGCGCAGCTTCATGGACAGCAATGGCGACGGCATCGGCGACCTGCCCGGCATTACCGCCCGGCTCGACCATATCGCCGCATTGGGCGTCGATGCGATCTGGCTATCGCCCTTCTTCACGTCGCCGATGGCCGATTTCGGTTATGATGTGGCCGACTATCGCGACGTCGATCCGATCTTCGGCACCCTTTCCGATTTCGATGCCCTGGTCGCGCGCGCCCATGCGCTGAACCTGCGGATCATCATCGACCAGGTCTACGCCCATACGTCGGACCAGCATGGCTGGTTCATCGAAAGCCGCTCAAGCCGCGACAATCCTTATGCCGACTGGTATGTCTGGGCCGACCCCAAGCCTGAAGGATCGCCCCCGTCCAACTGGCAGTCCGTATTTGGCGGCCCGGCATGGACATGGGATGCGCGGCGGGGACAATATTATCTTCATAATTTCCTGAAGGAACAGCCTCAGCTCAACGTCCACAATCCTGCCGTGCAGGCAGAATTGCTGGATACGGCGCGGTTCTGGCTGGACCGGGGCGTGGATGGCTTCCGCCTCGACGCGCTCAATTTCGCGATGCACGATCCGGCGCTGCGCGAGAATCCACCCGAAACCAAGCCCGGCCCGCGCACCCGTCCCTTCGATTTCCAGCGCCGCCTTTATAATCAGGGGCATGCCGACGTGCCCCTTTTCATTGAATCGCTACAGGCCACGATCAATGCCCATGGCGATCATTTCACCGTCGCGGAGGTGGGGGGCGAGGACGCCGACCGCGAAATGAAGCTGTTCACCCGGCCGCCCCATCGCCTGAACAGCGCCTATGGCTTCACCTATCTTTACGCGCCTGAACTGACCGCCGACGTCGTGCGCGCAGCCATCGCGGAATGGCCGGGTGACGCGCAGGAAGGGTGGCCAAGCTGGGCCTTTTCCAACCATGACGCGCCGCGCCATGTGACGCGCTGGGGCGATGGCCGGGACCAGGATCGGCTGGCGCGCCTGACGATGCTGCTGCTCGTCGCGCTGCGCGGCAATATCTTTCTGTACCAGGGCGAGGAACTGGGCCTGCCGCAGGCGCATGTGCCCTTCGACCGGCTGATGGACCCCGAAGCGATCGCCAACTGGCCGCAGACACTGGGTCGCGACGGCGCACGAACACCGATGCCCTGGACCGCCGAACAGCCCTGGGGCGGCTTTTCCGGCGTGGAACCCTGGCTGCCTATGGACCCGGCGCATCTGCCGCTGGCGGTAGCGGCCCAGCAGGATACCCGATCTATGCTCGCCTGGACCCGAAATCTGCTGGCCCTGCGCGGCGCGCACCCCGCGCTGCGCCACGGCGACATCGGGCTGATCGAAAGCGATCCGGCCCTGCTCGCGTTCGAGCGGATCGCGGGCGACGAGCGCCTGCTCTGCCTGTTCAACCTGACCGACGATCCGTTGCCTTTGCCGCTGGCCTATGATCCCGCGACCGTGCTGGCGTCGCTGGACGCAGATAGCGGCGTAGCGCAACTGCCCGCGCTATCCGGCTGCATCCTGCGACTTTGACCGCCAGACGCGGCACAACAGCAACCAGCCGACGCCTTCGATCCACCCGGCGATCACATCGCTCGGCCAATGCACGCCAAGCCACACCCGGCTGACGCCGATCAGCCCGATCAGCGACACCCCGGTCACCCAGGCATCCCGGCGCGCGATCACCATCGCCAGCGCGCCGAACAGGATCAGATTGCCCGCCGCATGACCGCTGGGAAAGCTGTAGCTATGGACGATATCCAGATGCAGTAGCAGGTCCGGGCGCGGCGAAGCAAAAACCTGTTTCAGGCCGATGTTGAGCAGCATCCCACCCAGCGCCGTCACACCCAGCCAGACGGCATCGCGCCCACGCCGCCATGCCAGCAGCAGCCCGACAGCCAGTCCCAGAAGGATCAACCGCCCGGCGGTGCCGCCTGCCATGCTGGCGGCCAGCATCGGCACCGTGATCAACTGGCCCGCCGCGCTGGCGCGTATACGACCCGCAGCCTGCATCAGCGCGCGGTCAAGCCCGGCCGCCAGGCCCCAGCGTTGCAGCAGAGCAATGACGAGCACCATCGCAAGCGCGAGGATGAACGCCCCCGCGCCATGCCGCCAACGCCGGCGACTACATATGGAGGACGCGACCATAGGCGGCGAGGACGCTTTCATGCATCGATTCCGATATGGTCGGGTGCGGGAACACCGTGTGCATCAGTTCGGCTTCGGTGGTTTCCAGCGTCTTGCCGATGGTGAAGCCCTGGATCATCTCGGTCACTTCCGCGCCGATCATGTGCGCGCCCAGCAACTCGCCGGTCTTCGCGTCGAACACGGTCTTGGTGAAGCCTTCCTGCTCGCCCAGCGCGATCGCCTTGCCGTTGCCGATGAAGGGGAACATGCCGACCTTGACCTCGTAACCAGCTTCCTTGGCCTTCGCCTCGGTCAGCCCGACGCTCGCGATCTGCGGGTGGCAATAGGTGCAGCCGGGGATGTTGAGGGGGTCCATCGCGTGGGGATGCACATCGCTATTGCCTAACGCCTGCGCGATGCTTTCGGCGACGATCACGCCTTCATGGCTCGCCTTGTGCGCCAGCCATGGCGGCGCGGTCACATCGCCGATCGCCCATATGCCGTCCACATTGGTGCGACCAAAGGCGTCGGTCTTGATGTGGAAACGCTGGTCGGGGTCGATACCAACATCTTCAAGCCCCAGATTCTCTACGTTCGGGACAATGCCGATGGCGACGATGGCATGGCTATATTCGGCCGTGACATCCTTGCCATCCTTGCCCTTGATCGTCGCGGTCACACCCTTGCCCCCGGCTTCGATCTTCTCGATCTTCGCTCCGGTCATGATGGTCATGCCCTGCTTCTTGACCGCCTTTTCCAGGAAGGCGGACACATCGGCATCTTCGACGGGAACGATGCGGTCCATCATCTCCACGACCGTCACGTCCGCGCCCATGTCGTTATAAAAGCTGGCAAATTCTATGCCTATCGCGCCAGACCCGATGACCAGCAGCTTGGTCGGCATTTCAGGCGGGGTCATCGCATGGCGGTATGTCCACACGCGCTTGCCGTCCGCCTTCAGATTGGGCAGGTCGCGCGCACGCGCGCCGGTCGCGACGATGATATGTTTCGCGCTCAGTTCCTCGGTCTTGCCGTCCTTCGTCACGGACAGCTTGCCCTTCCCCAGCAGCTTGCCGTCGCCCATGTGAACGGTGATCTTGTTCTTCTTCATCAGGCCGGTGACGCCCTGGTTGAGCTGTTTGGCGACGCCGCGCGACCGCTTTACTACAGCCTCTATGTCGGCGCTGATATTGTCGGCCGCCAGACCATAATCCTTGGCATGCTGCATATAATGAAAAATCTCGGCCGACCGCAGCAGCGCCTTGGTCGGGATGCAGCCCCAGTTCAAACAGATGCCGCCCAGCGATTCGCGCTCGACGATCGCGGTCTTGAGGCCAAGCTGCGCCGCACGGATCGCGGCGACATAGCCGCCGGGGCCGGAGCCAAGGACGATGAGGTCATAAGTATCAGCCATTGTCACACTCGCTTCTTGGGCAATTTATAATGGATTAGGATATCGGTTTCAGGCCGGGGCAGGCACCATGGCGGGAACGGTACGGGGCTGGCGATCCTCGCCGACGGCCACAAACGTAAAGGTCGCCTGGGTGACACGATAGGAACGGTCATCATGGCGCGTGCGGCGCCATGCTTCTACCGCGATATGCATCGACGTGCGCCCCACCGATTTCAGGGTTGCAAAGACGGAAACCTCATCACCCACGACCACCGGACGCAGAAAGGTCATGCCCTCCACCGCGATCGTGACCGCGCGGCCATGACTGTGGCGGGCGGCCACGGACCCGGCGGCGGAATCCATCAGGCTCATCAACCAGCCGCCGAAAATGTCGCCATAGGGATTTGTATCGGCAGGCATGGCGATGACGCGAACCGCCGGGCTTTGCGTCGGCGGCTCTTCATCGTGCTGGCGCATCAGGCCAGCATGCCCAGCGGATTTTCCACCAGCGATTTGAACGCCGCCATCAGCCGCGCACCGTCCGCGCCGTCGATCGCGCGATGGTCGAAGCTGCCGGTGGCCGACATGATGGTCGCGATCTGCAAACTATTGTCGATGACATAGGGGCGCTGTTCGCCCGCGCCGATCGCCATGATCATCGCCTGGGGCGGATTGATCACCGCCTCGAACTGCTTGATGCCGAACATGCCCATATTGGAAAGCGAAGCCGTGCCGCCCTGATATTCCTCGGGCTTCAACTTGCCGTCCTTGGCGCGACCGGCCAAATCCTTCATCGCGGTCGAAATGGCGGCGACACCCAAAGTGTCCGCGCCCGTGACGATCGGGGTGATCAACCCGCCGGGAATCGACACCGCCACCGAAATATCGGCGCGCTGGAATTTCAGCAGCGTATCGCCCGCGAACTGCACATTGCATTCGGGCACCTGCATCAAGGCCACGCCCAACGCCTTGATCAGCAGATCATTGACCGACAGCTTCACACCGCGTCCCACCAGACCTTCGTTCAATTCGCCACGCAGCTTGAGCAGTTTGTCGAGACGGATGTCGACGGTCAGATAGATGTGCGGCACGGTCTGCTTGGATTCGGTCAGACGGCGCGCGATCGTCTTGCGCATGCCCGACAGCTTGACCGCCTCATGCGGAATGCCGAAATCCTGCGCGCCGGATGCCACTGGCGCAGGCGCGGCCGCCTGGGCAACGGGTGCCGCCGCCACAGCAGCTACAGACTTCGCCACGCCTTCCTTCGCACCGTCGAGGTCCG
Organism: uncultured Sphingobium sp.; assembly: GCA_964562225.1. Taxonomy (GTDB): domain Bacteria; phylum Pseudomonadota; class Alphaproteobacteria; order Sphingomonadales; family Sphingomonadaceae; genus Sphingobium. Next base: position 8,723 of record CAZLSU010000057.1, on the reverse strand, counting down.
CCTTGACGATCCGTCCGTTAGGACCGGAACCCGTGATCGCGCCAAGATCGATACCCTTGCCTTCGGCCAGCCGCCGCGCCAGCGGGCTGGCCTTAACACGATCACCCTCGGCGCGCTGCGGTACGGGGTCGGCCTTGGCGGGCGCCGCCTCCGCCTTGGCCGGAGCCTGGTCCGGCTTTGGAGCCGCATCAGCGGCCTTGGCAGTCTCCGCCTTGGGCGCAGGCGTTTCTGCCTTCACTGCGGACGCATCCTCGCCCTCTTCCATCAGCACGGCGATGACGGTGCCGACCTTTACGCCTTCGGAGCCTTCGGCGACCATGATCTTGCCGATCGTCCCTTCATCCACGGCCTCGAATTCCATCGTCGCCTTGTCGGTCTCGATCTCGGCGAGCAGATCGCCCGACGACACCTTGTCGCCCTCTTTCACCAGCCATTTGGCCAGCGTCCCCTCTTCCATCGTGGGGGACAAGGCAGGCATCTGGATGTTGATACTCATGCGCGAAGGGGCCTTTCGTCTAAATGCTGGCCATGGCCGTCATGACAGCCCATTTCCACGCTTTGGCCGACAGGGTCAAGGCCACGTCTTGCGCGCAGTACGGGAATAGATCACATTTCCTGGCAGAGAAGAAGAGGACGCACCGTGCGGACATATCTGGTGGTCGTGGATGAAACGCAGGAGGCCGAAACCGCGCTGCGCTTCGCCGCGCGTCGTGCCGCCAAGACCGGCGGCGCGGTCCGCATCCTGGCGTTGATCCCGCCGTCAGAATTCGTCCAGTGGGGCGGCGTGCAGGCGACGATCGAGGATGAGGCGATCCAGCGTGCCGAAGCGCTCGTCACGAGTGCGGCAGGCACATTGACCGAGGAATCCGGTATCCGCCCCAGCATCACCGTGCGCCAGGGCGACGCCGTGACCGTGGTGCGCGCCATGCTGGAAGAAACCGACGACGTCGCCGCGCTGGTGCTGGGGGCGGCCGCGATCGGCCCGCCAGGGGCGCTTGTGTCCCATTTCGCGGGTGCCGACGCCGGGCGGATGCCCTGCCCGATCATGGTCATTCCCGGCGGACTGGATGCGGAGGCAATTGATCGGCTGAGTTGAGACTCTACGGATGGGGTTCGCGCGCGATCCACGCCGGCAGGTCCGCTGCATCCAACTGGGGTTGCCCACGATACCAGGCGATGAACTATGCCGCCCACAAGCATCCGAAGGTTCGCAAATGGCTCGGCCGCCACCCGCGTTTCACCTTCCACTTCACGCCAACCTCCTGCTGCTCATGGCTTAATGCCGTGGGAGGTTTCTTCCCCAGGCTGACCAACCGACGCCTCAAGCGCGGTGTTTTCTACTCGCTCGTCCACCTTCAGGCTGCCGTCAACCGCTTCCTTGCCGAGCACGACGAAAGCACAAAACCATTCGTCTGGACCGCCGATCCGGATCAAATCATCGCCGCCGTCAGGCGCGGGCACCAGACAGATCATATATGATGGCGGGTGACCCCATGGCGATCTATATGCCAAATCATGGCGTCTCGATCCCCACCTGACGAAGCGCTTTGTCGAGATATCGGCGAAATGCCGTCCTCCGCCCGGCGTCGCGCCCGCGCAGCCATGCGAGCGCCACGACTGGCCGCCACATATCCAGGTCGCGCGCCGTCATGATCGATAGCGCCAGATAGGCTTTGCGCAGCCGCCGCGCCGCCCAGTCGCGCCACAGGTTCGTCGCCCAATCGTTGGGACCGATGCCGAAACGCATTAACATTTCGGATCGCACCGCGTCGGCCGCTGGATGCCCTGCCGCCGCCTTCGACCAGTCTATCACCATCATCCCTTGCGGCGTCATCATGACATTGCCCAGGTGAAAGTCGCCATGCGTCAGTGCGGCCCCGTCCGGCAATGTGTCGAGATAGGCAATCGCCGCCCGCTGCACCGCGATCGGCGCGGGTCCATAAGCAATGTCGGTCGCCAATACTTGCTTCAGGGAACGCAGCGATCCCCCAGGCGCCTGATGCATCGCGCTATGGATCGCGGCCATACGGTCCAGCACATCTCCCGAGCGCATCGGATTGCGGCGTATCCAATCCATCGCCGTCGTCCCTTCCAACCAGGGATAGACAATGCCGCGTCGCCCTCCCCGATCAAGACGGGCGATTGCAGGGGCGGCTGGCACGCCGCAGGCGCCTGCGTGAATCGAAGCTGCGGCTTCCCGCGAAACCATTTCCTCCGACACATTGTCGTGGAACAGCTTTAGCGCGCGTTTATCGCCCAAATCGAACAGTTCGGCACTCACGCCCTTAGTGATAAAATGACCCCGCAATGACTGGGCGTCGGTGCCACTGGTCAAAACTCATGGCCCATTAGGCGTGCCGCTTCCGGCCTCGCCCCCAAACATATTCGTCTCACGCCCAGTTGGTCAGACGACGAAAAATGCAGAGCCTCCATCACCATTTTCATCTACGACGCCAATCAGGGGGCGTCAAAATATTTCCGGTGCAGGGCGATCCCGCCCGGTCGCGCATCGGTTTATTTCGCAACCATCGAAGCCACGGGATGTTATCGCGATATGATACAAGCCGATATTTCCGCATGGGACCACAGCGCGTCATGAAACTGATGCCGCATTATGTCGAAAAGCCATGGGGCCGGAGCGATCTGCCAGCCATGTTTGCAGCGGCTGCCGATATACCGATTGGCGAGGTCTGGTTCCAGACGGCTGAGGGCGACCAGGATGCCGCCCTGCCGCTTCTCGTCAAATATATCTTCACCAGCGAGCGCCTGTCGATCCAGGTTCACCCGAACGATGCGCAGGCACAGCGCGCGGGCTTGCCGCGCGGCAAGCAGGAATGCTGGTATATTCTGGATTGCGATCCGGGCGCACGGCTTGGCATCGGGCTTATAAGGGAAACCACCCCCGATGCCTTCGCGGCTGCGGCGCTCGATGGCTCGATCGAGCAGCTGATCGACTGGAAGCCGGTTGCGCCGGGGCAATTCTACTTCATTCCCGCCGGTACGGTCCATGCGATCGGCGCGGGCATCACCCTGGTCGAAGTCCAGCAGAATGTCGATATCACCTATCGCCTGTTCGATTATGGCCGCCCGCGCGAACTGCATCTGGCGGAAGGGAGCGCGGTCAGTCGGCTGAAACCCTATGACCGCGCAATGATCGATGTGCCCCTGGGTGCCAACTATCGGCTGGTCGATGCGCCGGACGCCCCCTTCCGTCTCGACCTGATCCACGCGGTGCCCGGCCAGCGATTGACGCTCCCCGATCAGGCACAAATCTGGTTCATACCCCTATCGGGGGGAGGCCGGATCGCCGGTCAGCCATGGGCACCGGGCGACTGTTGGTTGATCGATTCAAGCGTGGTGCCGACCATCGAAGCGGCTGCGGACATCCTTATCGCCTGGCCGACCTGAACTGCCCGGCGGGGCACAGCGCGACCCGGCGCGCTATTCGACCGCTGGAAACGACTACAGGCCCCTCAAAATGCGGCAGGACAGCGGTTCGCAACACGGTTTCCTGCATCGTCGATCGGTCGGTTACCACCGGCAGGAACTGTTTGGGCATGTCTGATCGGGACAGCGGCCACAACCGCGTAGCCGTCCGGGGTCACCGGAAAGGCAGCCAATGTCGTATTCACCTTCGACCCGCGCATAGTCTCCCTGACGTTGTCATCCTATCGACGCGCTTTTTTCTTGTGAATACCGTTCGCTCATCCGCGCTGGGCGAGGGGCGGCGGGCAAAAGGAATATAAGTCCACATCCCCATAGACCCGCTTGCCCTTGGGCAATATTTCGATGGCCCGATCCGCCGTCAGCCGGGTCACGGCATTATCCACCAGCATCGCCAGTCCTTCGTCGCTCAGCAAGCCGCCGCGGATCAGGCATTTGTTCACGAGGACGCGGCAGAAGGCAGCGTAGAGCGACAGGCTTGGTGCCTGCGGCGCGGCCCAGAAGGCATCGAGCGGGCCATGATGCACGATGCCCGGCACCTTATACACCGCATGACCCAGCACCGTGACGGGCTTGCCGCCATTGAGGGCCAGCGTGCCCACTGTGCTGTTGACCGTCACGACACCGATCGAATGGTCCACGACTTCGGCAATGTCCCAATCGGCCAGATAGAAAACCCGGTCGCCGACGCCATATTGTTCGGCCAGCCGCCGCGTTTCGCGTTCCCACGGGACGAGTCCCGGGTCCAGCGGGTGCCGCTTGACTGCCAGGCACACATCCTTGGGGGCATGGCGGGCAAAACTCTTCATCACGAAGCGCAACGCCGCACGCATGTCGCCAAAGGGCGAATGGACCCGGATCTGATAGTCGGAATTGATTTGCAGGGGCAGCGTGAAATAACGACGCTCTTTAAGCTGTTCCCATGCCTGGGTGGACTTGCGCCGGTCCTGGTCGCGCAGCAGCAGTTTCAGCCCCCAGGCAACGGACTCGAAGGCAAAGCTGCTCGACCGGTGCGTGCGATAAAAGGGAAAATAAGCCCGCCACAACATTGATGCGATGCCGTTGCGCATGGTATTGCGGGCACGCGACCGGAAGGTGGACGGCACATGTTGCGTCTGCACGTCCTGCTCCGGCAGCATTCGCGCCTGCGCCAGATACCATTGCGGGTCGAGCGGCAGGGTCGAATTGCCGTTCACGCCCTCATCCTCCAGCGTCAGGAAATCGGGCCGGATATAGCCTTCCTCCAGCACATGGACCCGAATGCCGCGCAGCCGCGCCATCCCGTGCGCGGACGCATGATAGGGGCGGCAATCGCCATAGAGGACCAGGTCGGTGATCTCGTGATGGACGATATAATCGTCGAAAAATAGCGGCCAGGCGCGGAATGTCCCGCGATAGTCGGTCGCTTCGCCCGACCAGTCGATCTTGTCGCCGCCGTTCAGGTTAATGCGCGCCGCGACATGCCCGCGCCCGCGCAGGGCATCGGCCAGCATCGCGAAATAAGGCCCGTGCGGCCCCTGCAAAAACAGAAAACGGCGGATCGGCGCGTCAGCCATGCAGTTGCTCCGCAGCCAAGGTCATATAATGTCGCATCGCCCCCTGCATCGCTCTCATTCTCGTCAGCCAAGTGGCCGGTGGCATGGTCCCGTCCGCCATCCGTTCGACAAGCAACTCGGGACCACAGGGCAACCGTGTCACTGGATCAACATAGCGCGGATAAAGGATTAAAGTTCCAGCAACAATTTGGTCAATGGTTAACAGACGTTGCCGTCTGGCGGGTGGGACGGCCATATCGCGGGTCAGCCCCCAACCCGCGAAGAATGGCATGCCATGGGTCGTGACCGCCCTGCCCCGCATCAACGCCTCGAACCCGGTCAGCGACGACAGGACATGGACTTCGTCGACACCGACCACCACGTCCATCAGCGGCGCACCCGCATCGATCTGGTCCGCCAGCGCCAGCGCGTCGGTTTTCGCGATATGCCCCTTGCGATGCCCGGCGACCACGTCAGGATGGGGGCGGTAGACGATATGGGCATCGGGTTCCGCCGCACGTACCCGCGCTAGGAAATCCAGATTGCCCGTTATGCCCGCGCCGCCGAACCGCACCGACAGGTCATCCTCGACCTGCCCGATCGCCAGAACCGTCCGGCGCCCCTTGGGCAGGTGCAGCGCCGCGCCCGTTGTCGGGCCATATTTGATCGCGCCCGTCGCGCAGATCCGTTCCCGCAGGGCGCGCGCGCGTGCGATCAGCGCGGGGCTGAAATCATGCGTCGCCAGCAGATTTTCCAGGTCACTTGGGCTGCGCGCATCATAATAGATGCCGCTACCATCCACGACGACCGAACTGGGCGGATGCAGCGCCGCACCCAGGCCGCGCGACCGCAGGAAGCCGTCCTCCACCTGGACCAGCGGCACATGCTGGGCCAATGCCGACTGTTTCGCCGCCTCCGCTACCCGCGATGGCCAGATCGCGACCGCACCGCCCGACTGGCGCGCCGTCGCGATCGCGCGCTTGGCCGACAGGCATGGCGGGGACCGCATTCCGTCCCACAGGAAATGCCGGATCGATCCGCGTTTCCACCAGGCCATACCGGCGGCGGCGGCGATGCCGCGATTGCGCGTCAGAACGTCGCGCCACTGGGCAAGTTGCGCCACCGCCTGCGCCACCGGCACGGCAGCACCGGTAAAGCAATCGCGATAGGTCGCCATCCCGATCCGCGCACGCGCCGCGGCCTTCAGACGATCGGGCGCGATCAGCAGCATGTCGGGACCATAGACGGGAATGGCAAGTAAACCGGCGACAATCGCAATATCATCTCCTGCCTCGGCGTGCACAGATTGCGCATTCGCCACCAGCGTCCAGGGATCAGACGTCGTCGGCACAGCCTTTCCGTCATCATCGGAAGATATCATGTTGCGATGCAACATGGAAGGCAGAATGCCGATCTCGTTCGGGGCGACCCCAGCCAACTGCGCGGGGGCTATGGCAACACCGTCGCGCGCGACGATTTTCAGGCCGACCACCATGCCTCCCCAGAAATCGCCGCCCACACGATGTTCCGCGATGGCAGCCAGCGTCGCATCGGTGATCGCTTCACCCTTGCGATCGCTTTCCGCTGCCAGACTGATCGCCGCATGGTGCGGTGCAATGCCCGGAAAGGGCGGCGAACGGAGAAATGGCAGCGCCATCTGATCAATCCCGCGCGTCGCCTGCGGCGACCCGCTCCAGCAAATCGGTGACGATGTTGAAATAGGCAGCCCAGGTCGGCGCACGCCACGCCGCGATCCGCCCCTGTTGCGCGGCCCGCTCGACCGATCCGTCCATCCGATAGGCGTCGATCATGCGCAGCCAGCCGAGGCCATCCAGCGGATCGATATAGTCCGGCGCATCGCCGCCGACTTCGCGATGCGCGGCGATGTCGCTGCAAATTACCGGTATGCCGATCGTCAACGCCTCGACCACGGGCATGCCGAATCCTTCGGCGAAGGAGGGCATCAGCATCGCCCTCGTCCTGGCCACCAGTTGGGCGATCTGCCGGTCGGACAGTTCGCCCGCTTCGATCACATGGCCGCGCAGCGATTCCCCGCGCTCCAATATGTCGATGACATTCTCATTTTCCCAACCGCGCCGCCCGACCAGGACCAGCACGGGGGCGGCCGACCCGAGCTGCTCCACCAGCCGCCGCCAGATATTGAGCAATAACAGGTGGTTCTTGCGCGGTTCTATCGTGGCGATATAGACGAAATAGGGCCGGTCCGGGATAGGATAGCCCTGCGTGTCGATGCCGTCGGGCGGGTCGGCTCCGAAATGTGCGACCGCCAGATGCCGCCCTTCCAGCCCTTGGCGCATGTGCGGGGTCAGCGCATCCAGCGTCGCCTGGCTGTTGCCGATGATGCCGCTGGCGAAACTGTCGATCGCGCGCACCCGCTGGCGATGTTCCGCCGCGCCCTGGGGCCGCACGAATTCCGGATGGGTCAGCGGGATGACATCATGCACCAGAGTGACGAAACGCGCCCCTTCCGCGCGCAGGATCGCACCGACCTGGCCATGGTCCTCCATATGATGAGGCGATACCTGCAAATAGAGGCGCGGGCGATCGGCGGGCGGTATCGCGCGCGGGCGGAGCGCGACGAGATGGCGCATCACCACGCCATTGCCCTGCTTCTGATCGGGATCGCGCGCCGAGCGCCAGCGAGCGGCGGTAAAGGCCAGGAACTGACGTACCGCGCCCGGCTCGATCCGGCCATAATAACCCCCTGCGGGATGAACCGCCGCGAAGGACAAGCGCTCGGGCATCCGCTCCAGCATTTCGCGGGCATAGACATATTCGACCCGGTCGATGCCGGTCGGCGTGGAATAAAAACTGCGCGACAGCAGGCGCGACACATCCAGAATCACCTCCGCCGGTACGTTCGACCTCACATAGGCCGGACCGGCGGATTTCGATCGGAGCGCCAGCCTGTGGCCCGGCACCTTGAACGGCTTCAACGACAAATGGGCACCCTTTTGGAACGGCAATCTCTGGACTAGGAAGAGGGCCTTGTAAACGCCGTGCCGCAGATCACAGACAGGCGCGGATTTGCTGCGCCAGCGCTTCCTGTTCGGCAGGGTCGGCAAAGCCCCCCTGCGCATGGGCGGCAAAGCCCGTCGGCCCGCCGATCCAGCGCGGCACGATATGGACGTGCATGTGAAACACCGTCTGCCCCGCCGGTGCCCCGTTGAACTGGGCGATATGGATGCCGTCCGGTCCCAATGCCGCGCGGATCGCGGCCGCGACCTTCTGCACCGTGGCCATCACCTGACACAGCGCGTCCGGCTCGATCTCCAGCAGGTTGCGCGCCTTCGACCATCTGGAAATGACCAGCGCATGCCCTTTCGACTGAGGCTGGATATCCAGAAAGGCGAATGTATGGTCATCCTCATATAGTCGCGTCGCAGGGATTTTGCCCTGAAGGATCAGAGCAAAGACGTTCGCATCATCATAGGAACCATCGAGACTCATAACAGTCAGCTTATATAATGCGCGCTAGTCTTCGCCGCGATATCCTCGGCGCTCACGCCCGGCGCGCATTCGACCAGCCTGAACGGGCTGTCATGGTCGGGTCGCTGGAACACGCACAGGTCGGTGATGATCATATCGACCACATTCTTGCCCGTCAGCGGCAGGCTACATTCGGGGATGAATTTGGGCGTCCCATCCTTGGAGACATGTTCCATCACCACGATGATCTTCTTGACGCCCGCGACCAGATCCATCGCGCCGCCCATGCCCTTG
>CAZLSU010000056.1:0-20333 GCA_964562225.1 uncultured Sphingobium sp. | reverse complement strand
AACTGGCCCCTTTTTAAACCGGTGCCTGGCCCCATTTTATACCGGCGTTGACAGCGGAACACCGTCATACGCAGCATCGCAAGCGCGCGCAGTCCAAGATCATCGCGGGCGACGCGCTCCACACATATCTTAGAACCGGTTTCCACCCGATTTACCGCTTCATCACAATCACGCGACCTGATCCAGCCAGTCGACCAGATTATAATGGTTGCTGACCCTGGATATCCGCCCATCCTGAAAAACGAAAAAAGCACCCACCCGCAGGCGATAATGCTGCGATCGCGCTGGGGGAAGATCTCCATCCGTCTGGAGATAGGCGCCGGTCAGCATGAATTCGGCGGCCCCGCGGCTGCCGTCAGCCGAGACCATGAACACCGGGTCGATCACCTCTTCCTTGTAGGAAAAAGTCATATGATCAATGAACTCCGCGAACGCCGCTTTGCCTTCTCGTACCGCCCCCTGCGACGGTTCATGGATGACATCGTCCGTCAGAAGCGCGAGCATCGCCGCGCCGTCACCGCGATTGAACGCCCCATAATATAGACCAAGCAAGTCCGTGCTCATCGACATTCCTTCATCGTTCGGACCGATGGCGATCCCCCTATTATCGAGCGTGCGGCGCGCCGATCACCGACCCAACCGTTCCGCATGCCAGTGCAGGTGATCGGCCATGAAGGTCGAGATGAAATAATAACTATGGTCGTAGCCCTCGCGCAGGGTGAGCGTAAGGTCGATCCCGGCCGCGGTGCAGGCGGCGGCAAGCAGGTCGGGGCGCAATTCCTTATCGAGAAAATTATCGGCACCGCCCTGATCCACCAACAAGGCGGGTACGCGCGCGCCATCCTCGATCAGCGCGACCGCATCATGGGCGCGCCATAATGTCCGGTCGCCGCCCAGATAGCCGCCCAGCGCCTTTTCGCCCCATGGCACCTGGCCGGGCGCGACGATCGGCGCGAATGCGGACACGGCCCTGAACCGATCCGGGTGGCGCAGCGCGATCGTGAGCGCGCCATGCCCGCCCATGCTGTGCCCCATGATCGACTGGCGATCCATGTCGGCCGGAAATTGCGCCGCGATCAGCGCGGGCAGTTCCTGCGTGACATAGGTCCACATCGCATAATGCGCCGCGAACGGTTCCTGCGTCGCATCGACATAGAATCCCGCCCCCAGCCCGAAATCATAGGCACCCGCCGGATCGTCCGCCACGGCGTCTCCGTTAAGATCCGGGCCGCGCGGCGACGTATCGGGCGCAACGAAGATCAGGCCCAGTGCCGCGCAGCTCTGCCGATATTCGCCTTTCTCGGTCACATTGGCATGAGTGCAGGTCAGGCCCGACAGATACCAGACCACCGGCAGCTTGGCGCCGGGCGCATGGGGCGGGACATAGACCGAAAAAGTCATGGCGGTGCCGGTGCTGGTGGATGCATGGCGATATACGCCCTGCACCCCGCCATGGGCCAGATTGGTCGAGAGCGTTTCCATGCTCAGAAAATGACGACCGAACGAATACTTGTCCCCGCGTGCATCAGGTCGAACCCCTTGTTGATCTCCTCCAGCTTGAGCACATGGGTGATCATCGGGTCGATCTCGATCTTGCCGTTCATATACCAGTCGACGATCTTGGGCACGTCGGTACGGCCCTTCGCGCCGCCGAACGCGCTGCCCTGCCAGACGCGGCCGGTGACGAGTTGGAACGGGCGGGTCGATATTTCCTTGCCCGCCTCCGCCACGCCAATCACCGTCGAAACGCCCCAGCCGCGATGGCACGCTTCCAGCGCCTGGCGCATCACCGTCGTATTGCCGGTGCAATCGAACGTATGATCCGCGCCCCCGTCCGTCAGCGCCACCAGATGCGCGACGATATCGCCGTCCACATCCTTGGGGTTGACGAAATGGGTCATGCCAAAGCGCTTGCCCCATGCCTCACGGTCGGGATTGATATCGACACCGATAATCATGTTCGCGCCCGCCATCCGCGCGCCCTGCAACACGTTGAGGCCGATGCCGCCCAGCCCGAAGACGATGACATTGTCGCCGACCTGCACCTTGGCCGTATTCACCACCGCGCCCACCCCGGTCGTCACGCCGCAGCCGATATAGCAGCTTTTGTCGAACGGCGCGTCGGGCCGGATCTTGGCCACCGCGATCTCGGGCAGCACGGTGAAGTTGGAAAAGGTCGAGCAGCCCATATAATGGAAGATGGTCTGGCCCTTGTAGCTGAACCGCGACGTCCCGTCCGGCATCACGCCCTTGCCCTGGGTCGCGCGGATCGCGGTGCACAGGTTGGTCTTGCCGGACAGACAGCTTTTGCACTGGCGGCATTCGGGGGTGTAGAGCGGGATCACATGATCGCCGACCGCGACCGACGTGACGCCCGGCCCGACCTCGCGCACGATGCCCGCGCCCTCATGCCCCAGGATCGACGGGAAGATGCCCTCGCTGTCGAAACCGTCCAGCGTATAGGCGTCGGTGTGGCAGATACCCGTCGCCATGATCTCGACCAGCACCTCGCCGGCGCGCGGCCCGTCCAGATCGACCTCGACAATCTCCAGCGGCTTCTTCGCTTCAAAGGCAACGGCGGCGCGGGTCTTCATGGGGCTTCTTCTCCATCAAATCAGCTGGACAGCGGTCTAGAGCTTCACCTAGCTTGTGTTAATCAGCATATTCGCAAATCATTATACCAGATGAGGGATAATAATGTCCGGATGGAATGGCGTCGACGAATTTGTTGCGGTCGCTACGGCCGGTGCTTTCGGCGCGGGTGCCAAAGCGCTCAACCTCTCTCCGACCCACGTCAGTCGGGCGATCATGGCGCTTGAACAGCGGGTACAGGCGCAACTTTTCCATCGAACGACACGCAGCGTTCGGCTGACCCATACCGGTCAGGTTTTCCTGGAGCATTGCCTTCGGATGACGCACGAGCGCGACGAGGCGATTGCGATGATCAACGAGGTCGGGGAACCTCAGGGCGAGCTGCGCGCAACCTGTTCGACCGCCATGGGGGAAAGGTTCGTTGCTCCCATCTTGCGACGCTATGCCATGCAACACCCACGGCTCAGCGTCACGATCGAACTGTCCAATCATCTGGTCGACCTCGTCGCGGAGGGATATGATCTGGCGATCCGGACGGGTCATCTGGCGGACTCGCGCCTTATCGGGACACGGGTGGCTTCTCGCACGCTATATACCTGCGCTGCGCCGGCATATCTCGCCGCTGCCGGTCGCCCCAAGGTCATTGGCGATCTCGCGCGCCATGAATGCCTCGCCGCGACGAGCACGACATGGCATTTCAGGACCGGCGGCAAGGCGCAACTCTATCGCCCGAAAGGCCGTTTCCGCTGCAATAGCGGACATGCGATCATCAACGCCTGTGTGGCGGGCATGGGCATATGCCAATTGCCGGAATTTTATGTGCTGCCTTTTCTGGAAACCGGCGAGGTGGAACGCGTCCTGGACCATTGCCGCCCGGACGATGAACCGATCTGGGCTGTATATCCGCAACGTCGACACCTCCTGCCTAAAATCAAAAATGTCGTTGAATGCCTGCGGCAGGAACTGGGCGAGGCCATGAGCAGCGCGCAAAAACCTGCAAAATAATTATGACGTTGGACCCATGCTGTCAGCCGCGTCCCTGAAGACGCTGCTTTGCGCCTGGGACAAAGGCGCGGTATAGCTGCCATCGGGATTGCGCGAGGCGGAAGCGCCGATCGCGGCGCGCAGGTCTTCCGCGCCGGGCACGAACAGCAGCGACCGCAGGCTCATGCGCCCGTCCCTTTCAGCAAGGCCATGCGCAGGCACTGCAGACGATCTCGTCGCGCTGGTTGATCAGGCGATGGGCGAAGGTGACGATGCCTGCGCCGGGCCGCGACCTGCTGGGCTTGAGGTCGGTCGCTTCCGTTTCGGCGCGCATCGTGTTGCCGATGGTCCATTGGTCATAGTGGCGTCCGGCCATGATTCGCTGCTGCCCTTCGCTTAGCTTCGCACTTTTCCCGCCGATTGCGACATGATCGGTCGCGGCGGGGACTTAAAATTTCCTACTTCCTGATCCGCCCCGTTTCCGCTTCACCGTCATGCCATGGGTGTGGGTGTGTAGGACAGGCCAAAGCGCGCGAACCGACGATCGCGCGCAACGCATCAACGGGGATCACACTTCCGCCTTCTCGATCTTCACCAGCAGCGCGCCTTCGCTGACCTGCCCGCCCTCGGCGGCGTCGAGTTCCACGACGGTGCCGTCGAACGGAGCGACGAGGCTATGTTCCATCTTCATGGCTTCCAGAGTCAGGAGCTTCTGACCCTTGGTCACGACATCGCCCGCCGCGACCGCGACCGCGATGATGCGGCCGGGCATGGGGGAAAGGATCGCGCCGTCGGAGGCGGTGGCTGTCGCGGAATGCGACGATCGCATCGTTTCGATGCGCCAGGTCTGGCCGCTGTCGGTCAACCATGATGATGGCGGAACGTCCCTCTGCCCCGCCAGCGCGCACTGATCCGCAGAATCATGGATCGGCATATGGACCTGAACCGACTGCCCGTTGACCGCGAGCATGATGTCGTGCTGGCGCGGCGAATTGAGCCGGAAGCCCGCCAACGGCTGACGGAAATATGGCTGCGCGGCGTCCGACAACGCGCCCTGCGAGGGCATGATCGGCGGGATCAGCATGTCCCCTGCCCGTTCGATCAATCCCGTGTCCATCGTCCCGGCAATGAAGTCAGGATGATCGAGCGCGTTGATGAGAAAGGCGGCATTAGTGCGCAGCGGCCATATGACGCTGCCATTGAGCGCATGGGCCAGAATTTCACGCGCGTCTTCACGGTCCCGCCCATGGGAAATCATCTTGGCGATCATGGGATCGTAAAAGGGTGAAATAGTCGCGCCCTGATCAACGCCCTTTTCGATCCGCGCATTGGCATCGAGTTCAAACTGCTCCAGCGTGCCGATCGAAGGCAGAAAGCCCTTGGCCGGATCTTCCGCATAAATCCGCGCTTCCATCGCCCAGCCGTTGATCGCCAGTTGATCCTGCCGCTTTGGCAACGCCTCTCCCGACGCCACGCGCAATTGCCATTCGACGAGGTCGACGCCGGTGATCTCCTCCGTCACGGGATGTTCGACCTGGAGCCGCGTGTTCATTTCCATGAACCAGATGCGGTCGGCGCGCAGCCCTTCCGATCCGTCCGCGATGAATTCGATCGTGCCTGCGCCGACATAGTCGACCGCCCTGGCGGCGCGGACGGCCGCGGCGCAAATTGTTTCGCGGGTCGCTTCGTCCATGCCCGGCGCGGGGGCTTCCTCGATCACTTTCTGGTGACGGCGCTGGAGCGAACAGTCGCGTTCGTACAGGTGGACGACATTGCCATATTTGTCGCCGAAGATCTGCACTTCGATATGGCGCGGGTTGGTGACCCATTTTTCGAGCAGCACATGGGGGTTGCCGAAGCTGGAGGTCGCCTCACGCTGGCAAGAGGCGAGCGCCTCGGCGAAATCGGCGGGGCTATCGACTTTGCGCATGCCCTTGCCGCCACCACCTGCGACGGCCTTGATGAGGACGGGATAGCCAATCGCGGCGGCTTCGGCGGCGAGCCGTTCGGGCGACTGATCTTCGCCGATATAGCCGGGCGTGGTGGGCACGCCCGCGGCCTGCATCAGTGTCTTGGCGGCATCCTTCAGCCCCATCGCGGTGATGCTGGACGGATCCGGGCCGACCCAGATGAGGCCGGCGTCGATGACGGATTGCGCAAATTCGGCATTTTCCGACAGGAAGCCATAGCCCGGATGGATCGCCTGCGCGCCGGTGGCTTTGGCGGCGGCGATGATTTTTTCGCCGACCAGATAGGATAAGCGCGCCGGGGACGGGCCGATGTGGACGGCTTCGTCGGCATCGCGGACATGGAGTGCCTTGGCGTCGGCGTCGGAATAAACCGCGACGGTGCGAATGCCCATCGCCCGCGCGGTGCGGATGATGCGGCAGGCGATTTCGCCGCGATTGGCGATGAGGAGGGAGGTGATCATCGAGAGTTCCTATTCCTCCCCGGCACGGGGAGGGGGACCGTCCGCAGGACGGTGGAGGGGGCCAGCCTCTCGGCAGGCGGTTATGATGGCGACCAAGGCAGCATCAAGATCTTGTAGAATGACCGCCGCCGGAATGCGCAGGGTGCGGAAACCGCGATCCGCCAAAATCCGGTCGCGCCGCATATCGCGGATCGGCATATCCGCCCGATTATGCGCTTCGCCATCAACTTCGATCGCCAATCGGCATTCGAGGCAGGCAAAGTCCAGCGTATAGGGGGGCTGGGGATGTTGGCGGCGGAATTTGAAATTGCCGGGGCGTTTGCGAAGCTCTTGCCAGAGGAGGACTTCTGGCAGGAGCATGGCCCTGCGCAGTCGCCGAGCGCGTTTGACATGCTTTATGGGGGCGACCAGGACGATAGGGAGGCCCCCTCCACCAGCCTTTGGCTGGTCCCCCTCCCCGTTCCGGGGAGGAATTTTGGTGCGATCCTCCATCACATCCGGAACACGCCGAACTGCGCCCTCTCCCCCACCGGTGCATTCAGGCATGCGGCGAACGCCAGCCCCAGTACGTCGCGCGTCTGCGCAGGGTCGATGATGCCATCGTCCCACAGGCGCGCGGTGGCGTAATAGGGGTTGCCTTCATCCTCATATTTCTGGCGGATCGGCGCTTTGAAGGCTTCGGCCTGTTCCGGCGTCCAGTGGGCGGCGTCGCGGTGGACGGTCGCCAGGACGCTCGCGGCCTGTTCGCCGCCCATCACGCTGATCCGCGCATTGGGCCAGGAAAAAAGGAAGCGCGGGCTGTAGGCGCGGCCGGCCATGCCGTAATTGCCCGCGCCGAAGCTGCCGCCGATCAGCACGGTGATCTTGGGCACCTGGGCGGTGGCGACCGCTGTCACCAGTTTCGCGCCATTTTTGGCGATGCCTTCCGCCTCATATCTGCCGCCGACCATGAAGCCGGAGATATTCTGGAGGAAGAGCAGCGGAATGCACCGCTGGCAGGCCAGTTCGATGAAATGCGCGCCCTTGACCGCGCTTTCGCTGAACAGCACGCCGTTGTTGGCGAGGATGGCGACCGGCATGCCCCAGATATGCGCGAAGCCGCAGACCAGCGTCGTGCCATAGAGCGCCTTGAATTCGTGAAATTCGCTGCCGTCCACGATGCGGGCGATGACTTCGCGCACATCATAGGGCGCGCGAACATCATCGGGGATCACGCCGTACAGTTCCGCCGGATCATATTTGGGCGGGCGGGGTTCACGCAGGTTGAGGTCGGGTTTCAGGTCCGGCTGGAGCGTGGATATGATGTCGCGCACGATGGTCAGCGCATGTTCGTCATTCTCGGCCAGATGATCGACCACGCCCGATTTTCGCGCGTGGAGATCGCCGCCGCCAAGGTCTTCGGCGCTGATGACCTCTCCCGTTGCGGCCTGCACCAGCGGGGGGCCGGCGAGGAAGATCGTGCCCTGGTTGCGCACGATCACGCTTTCATCCGACATGGCGGGTACATAGGCCCCGCCCGCCGTGCAACTGCCCATGACGCAGGCGATCTGCGGGATGCCGCGCGCCGACATGGTCGCCTGGTTGAAGAAGATGCGGCCGAAATGCTCCTTGTCCGGGAACACCTCCGCCTGATTGGGCAGGTTCGCGCCGCCGCTGTCGACCAGATAGATGCAGGGCAGGCGATTTTCGAGCGCGATCTCCTGCGCGCGCAGATGCTTCTTGACGGTCATCGGATAATAGGTGCCGCCCTTCACCGTGGCATCGTTGCAGCCGATCATCACCTGTCGCCCCGATACACGACCGATGCCGGCGATGAGGCCTGCGCCGGGGACTTCATCGCCATAGAGGCCGCCCGCAGCAAGCTGGCCGATTTCGAGGAAGGGCGAGCCGGGATCGAGCAGGCGCTCGACGCGATCGCGCGGGAGCAGCTTGCCGCGCGCGCTGTGCTTTTCGCGGGCGGAGGGGGTGCCGCCCTGCGCGGCGGTGGCGACCTTCGCGCGCAATTCTTCGACCAGCGCGCCGTTGTGCGCGGCGTTGGTGCGGAAGGTTTCGCTATCGGGGGAGAGCGACGTGGGGAGAATGGGGGCGGTCATGCGCCGATCAATTCCCGGCCGATCAGCATGCGCCGGATTTCGTTGGTGCCCGCGCCGATATCGAGCAGCTTGGCGTCGCGCATATAGCGTTCCACCGGCCAATCCTTCGTATAGCCCGCCCCGCCCAGAGCCTGCACGGCTTCCAGGCTGACCTTCATCGCATTTTCCGACGCGAGCAGGATCGCCCCGGCGGCATCGAAACGCGTGGTCCTGCCCGCATCGCAGGCGCGGGCGACGGCGTAGACATAAGCGCGGGCGGAGTTGAGCGCGACATACATGTCGGCGATCTTGGCCTGCATCAACTGGAACGCGCCGATCGGCTTGCCGAACTGGCGGCGTTCACGGACATAGGGCAGCACGACGTCGAGGCACGCTTGCATGATGCCGATCTGGATGCCCGACAGGACGGTCCGTTCATAGTCGAGACCGGACATCAATATGCCGACGCCGCCGCCGACCGTGCCCATGACATTTTCCTCCGGCACCTCGCAATCGTCGAACACCAGTTCGGCGGTGGGGCTGCCGCGCATGCCCATCTTGTCGATCTTCTGGCCGATCGAAAAACCGGGCATGCCCTTTTCGATGATGAAGGTGGTGATCCCCTTCGAGCCTTCTCCAGTCCTGGCATAGACGACCAGCGTGTCGGCATAAGCGGCGTTGGTGATCCAATATTTGGTGCCGTTCAGGACATAATGGTCGCCGCGCTTTTCGGCCTTCAGCTTCATCGACACGACGTCGGACCCGGCCCCCGCCTCTGACATGGCGAGACTGCCGACATGTTCGCCGGAGATGAGTTTGGGCAGATAACGGGCCTTTTGCGCGTCATTGCCCCAGCGGCGAAGCTGGTTGACGCACAGATTGGAATGCGCGCCATAGGACAGGCCGATCGAGGCGGAGGCGCGGGCGACCTCTTCCTGCGCGATGACATGTTCGAGATAGCCAAGACCAAGGCCGCCATATTCCTCCTCCACGGTGATGCCGTGCAGGCCCAGCGCGCCCATTTCGGGCCATAAGTCGCGGGGAAACCAGTCTTTCGCGTCAATTTCCGCGGCGAGCGGCGCGATCCGTTCGGCGGAAAAGCGCGCGGCGCTCTCGCGGATCATATCGGCGGTTTCACCCAGGCCGAAATCCATCGTCTCCGTCACATCGCACTCCTATGCCATATTTTCGAGAATATTAGGGCAAAGGGCAGGCTCTGCAAAATTGAAAGATGTCGTCCCATATTATAGATGCAGCCTATGATAGACCGATATACGCTGCGCTATTTCCTGGCCGTGATCGACAATGGAAACTTCTCCAAGGCGGCGGCGCAATGCCATGTGTCGCAACCTACGCTGTCGGTGGGCATATCGAAACTCGAAAGGGCGCTCGGCGTCGATCTGTTCCTGCGGACCAACCGGCGCGTCGAGCTGACGGCGGCGGGCGCGCGCTTTGCAGTGCATGCCCGAAAGGTGGAGGCCGAGTTCAACCTGGCGGAACGCTCCGTGAGCGACGGCACCAGCCAAACGAGAATGCGGCTGGGCATATTGACGACGATCCCGACCGCCTGGCACGAGGCGATCGTTCTGGCTTTGCGGCCCTTTCAGGCCACCGAGCGCGTGGAATTTGTCGAAGCCCGCGAGAAGGAGATATTGGATCAGCTAAGCCGCGGTCGAACGGACATGGCGGTGACGATCGTTCGCGACGATAATGGCCGCTTTCCGGCCGAACCCCTGTCGCAGGAACATTATCCCCTGGCGATGAGCGTCGATCATCCGCTGGCGCGGGAGAAAAGCATCATGGCGGAGGCGCTGGCGGACAATGTCATGATCGTGCGCCGCAACTGCGAAGCGCTGGCCGATGTCAGCCGCCATTTCACCGCACGCGGCGTAAGGCCCTTCTTTGCCGCCAAGACCAATAATGACGACCGCGCCCTGTCCCTGGTCCGGTCCGGCCTTGGCATTACGGTGATGCCCTCTTCCTTCGCCGACCCTTCGATCGCGATGCCGCTGCTTAGCGGCTTCACCCTGACAAGGACGATCGGCATCCTGCTGGCCCCGCATGCCGACAGCGTGGCGCTCAGGGCATCGGCCACCTATCGCGCCATCGCGGCCACCATAAGCCGGATCGCGGCGGCCGGCGCGCAACAGGCATAATGCCGAACCCCGGATGTCTGTGGAAAAAGATGGAGCATCGGCCGCTCAGGCGACGGCCGCCGATATCATGGTGCCCCACGCGTGCGAAGAAAGCGCCGTGTTGCTCATCCGGTGATGTCGTCGCATGCGCTACTCTGTTCACGCCACTTTCTTTTTGAGCCGTCTGGCATTTCCGGTTGCACTGGCATGAACGGGGCGGAGCGCTTTACCGCCCATCGCGCTGGCGCGCTCAAATGTCTCGAGGGCCAGCTTGGCATTGCGCGCCGACAGCACCGATAGCTCCGTCAGCCTTGCGGGCCGCGCCTGCAACGCCAACGCCCCCTGTTTTCCAGCCGCGGCCATGAGAGCCGATTGCATCGCCCACCAGTCGGTAGCCATGGCCATACTGGCCTGAGAAAAGGCCGCCATCTTTTCCGGGACCATGCGGCTTAGCTCCGCATAATTTCCCTCGAGGGGCGAATGCACGGCCGTACCGATCATTTTGGTGCGCCGGGTGATGACATCCTGCGATGCGACCATGGTTTCGCTGGCCCGTTGCGCCGTTTCGGCCAGACCGAAAGCCATCGTGACCATGCGCGAATAAAAGGTGAAAGGATCAAGCATCGCTGAAAATTCCTCGTGCCGCCGTGATGGCGACAGCAGCATAACCGATGAAATGGGCAAACGTGCCCTGGCAGACAGGCCTGCCGCTCGTCCCTTGCCTGGTCTGGAAACGACGGCCGGGATCGGACCCCACAGCCTTCTTTTGGTGAAGAGCATGCTCGATTGTTTCGGCCTTTATATGCGATGATGCCCAATCCGCCGCAGTTGGAGCAATGAAAGACGAGGCGCGGAAAGCAGAGGTCCAATAGGAAAGCCGCTTATCGAGCGATCGATGATCAAAGCGGAAACCCTGCAGTTCCGATCGGTCGCTTGCCAACAGGGCAGTCGGTGGCCACTTACGGCCCGGCAACTCCGTAATATAGGCACGCGATGAAAAAGATCGGCTTCCTCTCGTTCGGCCACTGGTCGAACGCCTCCCACTCGGCAACCCGCACGGCGAGCGACGTATTGCTCCAGTCGATCGACCTTGCGATAGCGGCCGAGCAACTGGGTGCTGACGGCGCCTATTTTCGCGTGCATCACTTCGCCCAGCAGCTCGCCTCGCCCTTTCCGCTGCTGGCCGCCATCGGCGCGCGGACGACGCGCATCGAAATTGGCACCGGCGTCATCGACATGCGCTACGAAAATCCCTTCTATATGGTAGAGGATGCCGGTGCTTCCGATATCATCAGCGGCGGCCGACTTCAGCTCGGCATCAGCCGCGGGTCGCCCGAGCAAGTGATCGATGGCTGGCGTCATTTCGGTTACGCACCGCCCGAGGGACAGAATGAGGCGGATATGGGCCGCCATCATGGCGAAGTCTTTCTTGAGCTGCTGAAAGGCGAGGGTTTCGCCAAGCCCAATCCCAATCCGATGTTTCCCAACCCCCCTGGCCTCCTGCGCCTGGAGCCGCATTCGTCGGGGCTGCGAGACCGCATCTGGTGGGGATCTGCGTCGAATGCGACGGCGGTCTGGGCCGCGACGATGGGCATGAACCTCCAAAGCTCGACGCTGAAGGCCGACGAGTCCGGGGAGCCTTTCCACGTCCAACAGGCGCGGCAGATCCGGGCCTATCGCGAAGCCTGGAAGGCGGCGGGACATGCCCGCGAACCCCGCGTCTCGGTTTCGCGCTCGATTTTTGCCCTGATGGACGACCGCGACCGGGCGTATTTCGGCCGCGGCGACAGCAGCGACCAGATCGGCATCATCGACAAGATGCGCGCGGTGTTCGGGCGATCCTACGCTGCTGAACCAGACCGATTGATCGAGGAACTGCGCGCGGACGAAGCGATAGCCGAGGCCGATACTTTGCTGCTGACCGTCCCCAATCAGCTTGGGGTCGACTATAACAGCCATGTGATCGAAGCCATCCTGACCCATGTCGCACCTGCGCTGGGTTGGCGCTAGGCGCCGTATCAAGAAGGCGGGCCAGCCTGCTGTGCGCAAATTTGTCGGATGGTTTCCATGATTGTGGCCGGTCGGGCCGATCCGGCGCGGTTCGTGCCCCACAAACTCTATGTCGATAGCGGCGCGGTTGCGACCCACCGCGCCTCACCCTATTTCCAAACCTACTCTCGATGCGTTCGCTGTCGCCTGACGAAGGATCATTATCATGGCACTTAAGCATATCCTGCCGGGCAAGCTTGGCTTTGGCGCCGCGCCGCTCGGCAACATGTTCCGCGCGATCCCCGAGGAGGAAGCGCTCGCGACCGTGGACGCCGCCTGGAACGAGGGCACACGCTATTATGACAACGCGCCCTTCTATGGCGCCGGCCTTGCGGAACTGCGCATGGGCGAAGCGCTCAAGGACAAGCCGCGCGATCAATATGTCATCAGCACCAAGGTCGGCCGCGTGATCCTGGACGAGATCGAAGATGTGTCGCTGCGCGATAATGGCGAGAAGGGCGACGTCTTCGCCCATGGCCGCGCCAATAAGGTCGTGAACGACTATGGCTATGATGCCACGCTCAAATCGATCGAGGGCAGCCTGAAGCGTCTTCAGACCGATCATATCGAGATCGCCTTCGTCCATGACCTCGCGCAGGATTTCTGGGGCGACCAATGGCTGGGCAAGTTCGAGGAAGCGCGCGCCGGCGCTTTCAAGGCGCTCGATCGCCTCCGCGACGAAGGCGTGATCAAGGCGTGGGGCCTGGGCGTCAACAAGGTCGAACCGATCGAATTGCTGCTCGACCTTCAAGAGCCGCGTCCGGACGCCTTCCTGCTCGCCGGGCGCTACACCCTGCTCGACCATGATCGCGCGTTGCAGCGGTTGATGCCAAGGGTCGCCGAACTGGGCCTCGGCATCGTCGTCGGCGGTCCTTATAGTTCAGGCGCGCTCGTCGGTGGGCCAAATTTTGAATATGCGCCTGCTACGCCCGAAATCCTCGCCAGGGTTGCGGCGATCAAGGCAATCGCGGATCGTTACCAAGTCTCGATGAAGGCCGTTGGGCTCCAATTCTCGCTTGCCAATCCGGCGGTCGCCGCAGTCATTCCGGGTGTCAGCCGCCCGAGCCGCATCGCGGAGGATAGCGCGGCGCTAACGCAAGTGATCCCGAAGGATTTCTGGCAGGAACTGCGCAACGGCGGCTTGGTCAGCCAGGCTGCTCCGCTGCCTTCCGACCCCAGTTGACCTCCCAGTCGTCACCATCGTCTCTCTTCACCCCATCGGAGAGGCGATACCAATGCGATGAATATATGCGAAATTAGACGTTGAAATAATGGAGTTTTCTTGGACATCCTGAGACCGCGCTGGTCTTTTTGGTCCGAAATATTGGCTGGGGCGGCAGGATTCCAATTACCGAAACAAGTTTTTGATAAAATTGGAGAGAACGAATTTCAATCCAAATGAATACCAACAATAGTTACATGATATTTGCAACCAGTTTTGGAACTCACTGGAACTATATGAGACCAACACTTGAAATAGTCAATAGATCCACCCTCCTCTTCTTCACATTTTCGAGGCCCGTCATTGGCGAAAGGACCCAAACCGTTGCACTCCGAGCGGTGAACGGAAGGCGACTTTAGTTGATGGATGGGAAAGGTCCGACGTCGATGGCATCGAGCCGCTCGGGCATATCCAGCAGCTTGAGCGCTGCGGCTGCTATCGCTTCCCCTGCAGCAGGGTAAGTTTCCACCGAACTGACGGAAACCCCGGTCGCAAACGCAACCGCCGCCTGATAGCAGTTACCTTTGGGCGTCGCTGATTAAGTGACGGATGTCATTTGCCTGTCTCCCTTCGCCAAGGTTTGGCCATAGCATATCGACATTTCCAGCTCGACGGAGCCGAGGTGGGGGCCGATCAATCCGGGCTTGAAACCCGGCGAACAGATCAGTTGCTCGGCTCAAAACGACGGCGCCGCATCTTCTCCGCCACGTCTTTGGCATATCGTGCTTTCCGCCATGCCGTCGGGCTATGATAAGTGCCAACTGCTTCCCAATAATGACGGCTTTGGCGGAGCCCAGTCAGGAAAATCCATCGTGCGGCATCAATGTTGAAGCAGGCATCAAATCTCAGCCAATGACGTACCTGTTCTTCGCTCCTACCAACCAGAGCCGCGATTTTAGGAACCCACCAGCTATTCACCTGCATGGGTCCCAGATCATGGGATCCATCGCGGTTGCGGACTTCCGCGCCGATCCAGCCGGCCTCCTGATCCCTTAGCCCCCACAAAGTATGGAGAAGCCATGTCCGCTGTGCGGAAGACTTTGAAATGCAATGACCAATAAGCGCCTCCGCGTCATCGCGCATACCTGAGCCGGCCCGGACTTCGGCAGCGAAGCACAGCGCCATCAAAACGATAATCAGGGATCGATGACAAGCGGATCGAGCGCTCATGTCTCAGCGCTCCCGGGTGCCCCTTCGGTCGTCCCTATCGACCGCTCGCCTATGCTCGATGCCTTTCCGCCCCTTGATCTCCGCGCGTTCCTGAGCCGCCTGCGCCCGCATGAGAAGAGTAGTGATCATCTCCATGGCGGAGCGCGCGGATTGGGCCATGCGTGTCCCGTAAATAGGGCTTTGTGCATCACGGCGGCTTATCTGCCGTGTCAGCGCTTCATCTGCGCGCGCCTGCGCCTTTGCTGCGCGAGCCTCCTCAATCCTCCCGCTATGCTTCCTGAAGCGACCCTCGACACCATATTGGTCAAGGCGACCCAGGCCCTCCAGTGCGGAGGTCTTTTCGCCCGAGCGACGTGACAGTTTCTCGGCCAGCTGTTTGGCATCCTCAGTCCACAACTTCACGCCAAAGCGTGCCCGCGTGATGGCGGTGTAGAAATTCTGGCCGTTCACGAGGGGCGAATTCGCCGGCGCCAATATATAGGCGCGGGCATAGGTCTTGGACTGCGAGGAATATACGGTCTCCGCATAGCCATGGTCCCAAGTCTTGAAGTGACCAAGATCGATGGACTGGTTTTCCCGGGTTCGGTCCCATCTGATTACAACGCGCGTACCGTCCACATTCGTCACCGTGCCTCGTTCGGCATTTTTGAGGTCAAGGGCTTTGGTCGCGAGCCTCCATTGAATACGGTCACCGGCAGATAAAGCCCGTTCCTCGGCATTAAAGACGTTGATCTGTGAGGCCCGGGTGAGCCGTGGATCCCACCGAATGATAAGGCCGTGCTCATCGGCCAAGCGCACGATCTGCCTACCATTGGCATCTCGGCCCAGACCCAGCACGCGATACTCGCTCTGGCTCGCGATCCCCAAGCGCTGGTCGCTGCGGTTGAACATCACCACCTGACCGCCCGAGTAAAAGCGCGCCATCCGTCTCTCCTCCAACGTCATGGTCGAGGGACTGAGAATCTGAAGACGAGTATCCTGCGCGGCGATCGCCCCTTCCCGCTTCAGGGCCTGGCGGACCTGGTCGTTCACGATTCGCCGCGTCGCATTGTCCAGCACGAGGACGTTTGTCGTCTCGCGATTTTCTGGCTTTAGGCGGGTCCATTCGGACACCAACTCCCGGGCCAAAACGTC
The DNA here is from genome assembly GCA_964562225.1 of uncultured Sphingobium sp. Classification (GTDB taxonomy): domain Bacteria; phylum Pseudomonadota; class Alphaproteobacteria; order Sphingomonadales; family Sphingomonadaceae; genus Sphingobium. Next base: position 4,544 of record CAZLSU010000056.1, on the reverse strand, counting down.
CGCGCTGCTTCCGCTTACGACCTTGTCGAGGCTCTCGATCGAGCCGGCATAATCGCCAAGGCGCGCAAGCGCGACGGCGTGCTTCATCTGCCGCGTCTGCTGACGCATCGACTCGGTCAGTTCGGCTTTGGGGAGGCCGAGACGTTGCAGGAGCCAGAAGGCTTTACCTTGTTCGATCGCGCCCGTTTGGAGGTTGTCACCAAGCAGAAGCAGTCTTGCTCCGGTATCACGGCTGATTTCCAGAAGCCGCAAGGCCTGCTTGTTGCTGAGCTGGCCAGCCTCGTCGACGACGAGAACATGACGATGGTCGACCGTGCGTCCGCCCGTGGCGATCAAGCTCGCGACTGTGCGGGATTGGATATCGGACATGGCGCCAAGATTTGCCGCTGCGGACGATGTCGGTGCCAGAGCCAGGACCTGGATATCCCGATCGACGGCCGCGACCATGGCTTTGACGAGCGTCGATTTGCCCGCCCCCGCAACGCCGTGAATGCCTATCACCCGATCCCGAGATGCCGAAAGAGTGGCAAGAGCCTGTTCCTGGGAAGGAGACAATCCTGCTCCTTCCAGAACCGCCAGCAGTTTGTCGCTCGATGCCAGGCGCGGCGCGTCGTTCATTGCCAGCGCAAGATGGTTGGCCAGCGCGATCTCGAGTCGCGCAGTCCGCCGCGAAGTGCGGCCTCTCGTCAGCATGCCGTCCCCGGTCTGCTCACGCGCTTCCAGCAGCTTCGCGCGTGCCTCATGCTCACCGATCAAAGGTCGCATGTCGGAGAAGCGGACCTCCCCCAAATGAGCGGCAAGCCCAGCGCGGATCAGTCGGCCCTGATTGTTGACGGCCTCGCGGTCTTCGGAGTGGCGGATGCCGAACAGGGCAGCGCAGCGCACAACCATCGGATCGACGGCGAGGTGAGCGACGGCGGCGCGTTCTGCATGGTGAAGCAACCGGACGAGATCAGGAAGCTGCCCCCCTGCCCTCGCCGACCATTGCTCGCGCAGTGCATCGAGGCCGATCTTTTCCTTAGGGCCGCGCGTTTGATAGAAGGACCGAACCCGCGCGGCCTGCCCGCTATTTCCATGCTCGGCAGCATGCGCGTTGATCTGCTGCGCGCGCTGCGACATATCCTGCATCAGATCGGCAGGGACGCCCCTCACCTCGAACAGGCCACGTTTCGGGTCCGCTTCGACTTCATAACCGAGCTCGCGCAGACTATGGGCCAGAGCGTTTCGATATATTTGCCCCGCCACCATTTGCTCGGCAAACATGGCCCGGCTCTCTACACTCGTCATCGACGCGCCATCGTGCCGGTTGGTGATGTTCATCACCACGATATGGGTGTGGAGGTGGGGGTCGAGTTCGCGGCTCGCATGTTCTGTGAAGCGAGCAAAGACAAGGCGTGCCGTTGTCTCATGTACGATTTCGCCACTATCCCTGCGACGAAAGGCGGCGTGCTCCTCGACCCAGGATAAGGCATCGCCGACGGCGCGCTCATGCGCTTCAACGATCCGCCCGTCGTTCGCCACGAGGGCCATGATCGATACAGACTTGGGCGCGTTTACAGCGAAGTCCCAGCCGGGGTGATGTTGCAAAGTGCCATCAGACCGGTGTCGACCAAGCTCCTGCCCGGCGACCTTCCCGGACAGGAGTGCACGGAACATCTCTGGATCGACCCGTCCCTCGAGTCCGAGTTCGCGCGCGATGAGACCACCCCATTCGCTGTGCTCCTCGCTCCCCTTCGTATAATAATCTCCCACGGCATAATATCGGGCGATATTGCCGGCAGATCCGGACAGGCGACGAGGATGGATCATGCCGGATCAGCCTCCCCGGGTACATCGTCTGCGCGTCCATGTCGCAGTAGCGGTACGGTTCGTGATCCAGCTCTAGCGCCCAACATCGAGGGCGAAATCGTTTTAGGCCTGCCCGGCGATAAAGGTCGAGCTTTGGACCAGCACACTAAACAGTGAGAAGACCATGACGATGAGGAAGACGAACGTGTCGAAGCCTGGCGCCTGCAGGTCAGTGAGATGCGCAAAGGCGAACGCCCTCACCTGCGTCGGGAGCGTGGAGGTAAACGTATCCGTCAGGAAGGCGGTGTTCTGCGGCACGGCCTCGAATAGGAACGAGATCGCCCACGCATGGTTGAGCGCGCTGGCAAGCGCCGGGGTCGCGAGACTAACCAACACGATCAGCGTCAATGAACTCCCGATTGAAAATCCCGCCACGAGCATATCGCGGATGCTTTTCGCGGCGCGCCAGCCGGACTGAAGCTGTGAGGCAAGAAGGCTGCCGATAAGCGCGACGCTGATTAGGACAAGGAGGATCGCGACCACAGAGACGATGAATAGGAACAGCGTGTAGAGGACCCAACTCACGACCATCCAAAGGAAGCCGAACACTGGCACTAGCACATGATGGTAGAATGGCAGAAGCACCCAGCGATAGATCAGCGGGACCAGGAACACGACCAGGGCAACGGCGACCGCCACGAGCGCAATGCGGGCGAAGTGGCGTTGGAGCCAGATAACCAATCTGCGCATGGCCTTTGCTAAGAACTCCAGGTACCGCCAGCCCAAGTACAGGCAGACACCGACAAGCAGCAACGGCCAAGCATATGACAGGATCATGCCGACAAACGAGGTCATGTAGGTCGCGGCCGCAGCCACCGCGCTGCCGGCCCAGCCGACTGCGAAGATCAGTCCACCGATGATGACCACGATCGAGACGGCCAACCAGGCAAGGATGTGGAGTGTGAAATAGCCCACCACCATCCCCGCTGCGCAATAGAGAAGCATCTTGGAACTGCGACGGCGGATGGACAGAAGCGTCAGGGCAATGAGGAAAACCCAGAACAGGAAAAAGCTCGCACCAATGGCTCGGCCAAAAAAACCGGGCTGGTCGGCGCCGACCATGAACGTCAGGCAGACTTGCACCACGCGGATAGGCAGAGTCAGAAGGGCCCGTACGGTCGCATCGTTCGTGTTGAGCTCAACCATCCGACCTAGAAACTTTGGAAAATTGACGCAGAGCTAGATCGTGCCGACTGCAAAGTAGAGCACGAAGCGACCAGCCCAGCCCGTGGAAAAGAGGGCTGCCTCCTCAGCTGGCGCGAGATCGGCGGTTGGGGCGGCCGTGCTCACCATCTAAGTCAGCCTCCTTCCGCAGGCGCGAGAAGTGTCTCCTTCGCGAACCCCTCGCCCCCGATCAGCTCTACCCATGTCTCTCCGGCGGCATTGGCGCGCCGCGCGATCCCGACGACGCCGCGCCCCCGTTCCACTCGCCGAACGATCTCGAACTCCGTGCCGGGCCCAGATCGGACGTTGATCTGCAGCACATCTTCACCAGGCTTTGCAACGAGGGCGCAAGGCGTCGAGAAATCGCATGGTCCGTCGGTCGCCTTAGACCAAGGCAAACTCACTGCCGCGAGCCAAGATGTGGGAACAGCCGCGAGGGCGCCCGCGTCATATCGCGCGTAGGCCCAGACCCCCACAACAGAGACGCTGGTCAGGGCAATCTTCAAACTGTTGCATAACCGAGATCTCGATGTCACGGCGCGAAATTTCGAAAACCGCTAAGTCGCATGGCACGGCCCCCTGCGGATCCAAACCGAATTGGTCCGCTATTATTGACCACGACATATTAAATACGCAATCGCGAAATTCGACTGAAAATCCGCATTTTTGAGGCCAAACATTCGGATTCTTTGAGGAGCGTGATCTGGACAGTCGAACGTCCGTTATGTCGGCAGATTCCGCCGGACGACCTGACATAACCCGAATGACTGATTTTGTCAGATTGCCACGTTTGCGCCGCCAGCAGCGAACGTCGCAATCTCGTCGACAGGCGAACTTGGATAAGAGCGGCTGTCTCAGAAGTGCTGCTCCAAAACCCGACATTCGTCCACGGGCCCACGTCAGCCCTGCCTGGATTGGTTGCATGAGTGATTTGATCTGGCTTTCGCAGGCAGATGCGCCGTATTGAGCCGTATTTTCCGCTGTCGCACGGGGTGCCGCGTGTCGATGATCGTCGGATCATCAGTGGGATCATTTTTGTGATAAGAAACGGCCTGCGGTGGCGCGATGCGTCCGCAGAGTACGGGCCGCCCAGGACGATCTACAATCGGTTCATCCGGTGGAGCCGCCTTGGCGTTTTTAGCAAGGTCTTCGCAGGCCTGGCAGCAAAGGGCGGGAAACCAGACCAGTTGATGATCGATGCAACCCACCTGAAAGCACAGCGGACGGCGGAAAGCCTGCTTAAAAAGGGGCTTGCCGGATAATGATCCCCCGGATCATTACCTGATCCACTGCGCTCCCCGACGTATCGGACGCACCAAAGGCGGCCTGAACTCCAAGCTACACGCCGTCTGCGATGGCAAAGGCCGACCGCTCATCATGCTGCTCAGTGAAGGGCAGAAGAGCGATTATAAAGGCGCTGCGCTGATGGTCGATGCCTTCCCAAAGGCAAAAGTGCTGCTGGGCGACAAGGGCTATGATGCCGACTGGTTCCGCGCGGCACTGGCCGACCGCAAGATCACGGCCTGCATCCC